>NZ_CAUGRZ010000018.1:0-3530 GCF_959602185.1 uncultured Olsenella sp. | reverse complement strand
GCCGGTTTATGGTGCGGCAGAGGGTCGACTTCCCGGAGCCCGAGGGCCCGATGACCACGACGACCTCGCCCTTCTTGACCTTGAGGCTCACGTCGCGCAGGACGTGGAGGTCTCCGTAGTGCTTGTTGACGTGGTCAAGCTCGATGACGGGCAGCTGGGTGCTGGTCTCTTCCATGGCCATCTGTGTCTCCGATCGACGTTGCGTTTGGCTATTTGCCCTGCATTGCGGCAGGGGATGGTTCGTGGCTCTCGCCTGCATGGGATGCGTCCGCTCGCCTCGCGCCGACGGACTTGGACAGACGAGCTGCCACGACGTCCGCGCGACCGGCGACTTCCCTACACGGCGGCCGTGCTCGTGCGCGAGATGATCTTGGTCCCCGTCTTGCGCGCCACCGCGACAGACGCCTTGTTGATGAGGTAGTTGAGCAGGATGTAGATGATCGCGATCACGAAGTAGGTGCTCACGAGCGCGTCGTAGTTGGTGATGAGCACGCGCGCGTTCTGCAGCATGTCGGGATAGCTCACCACGTAGGCGACCGTCGTGTCCTTGACCACGACCACCAGCTGCGAGATGAGCGTGGGAATCACGAAGCGGATGGCCTGGGGCAGCACGATCTTGAAGGTGATCTTGTGCTTGCTCATGCCCAACGACATGGCCGCCTCGACCTGGCCGCGCGGCACGGCGTTGACGCCCGCGCGGAAGACCTCGGCGAGCACGCCCGAGGCGGCAAGCCCCACCGGCAGCGTGATCATCCAGAAGGACGAGAGCTTGATGCCGTACTGGGGAACGACCAGGAAGAAGAAGTAAATCAGAAGCAGGCTGGGCACGCCGCGGAAGAAGTCGATGACCACGCGCGAGACGAGCGCGACCGGCCTCAGGGCGCTGGTCCTTCCCAGCATGAGCACGAGACCCAGCACCAGGGCGATGACGCCCGCCACCAGGGCGACCTGGATGGTGCCCAAAAAGCCGCGACCCAGGAAGGCCCAGGTGGACGCCTGGCCGAAGAAGGTCCAGTACTTGGCGGCGAGCTGGCCTGTCAGGTAGAAGCGCTGGACGACGAGCCCCAACGCGACGGCGACGAGGACAAGGGAGATGGCGGTGCCCACACGGATGTTGCGGCGCATCCTCGGGCCGGGCGCCTCGAAGAGGGCGTCCCTCATGGACATGGTATCGGTATGGGAGCTCATCGGACGATCCTCACCCTCTTGTCGATGCGGTTTCCGACGAAGCCGATGACCACGGCGGTCAGCACGTAGCCCAAGGCCGAGATGGCGAAGGCAAGGATGCCGCCAGTGGACCTCGTGTTGATATACGACACTGCCCCCGTGAGCTCGTTGGGGCTCAGCGGCACCTGGGATCCCAGGGCCGTGGTGAGCATCACCGCGATGAGCAGGTTGGTCATGGGGAGGACCGCCGAGCGCAGCGCCTGGGGAATCACGACCTGTCGCTGGATCTGGACGAAGCCCATGCCCAACGAGCGTGCCGCCTCGATCTGTCCCACGCCGATGGTGTTGATGCCGCTCATGAAGTTCTCGGAGCCGAAGGCGGATCCCAGGAGCACGCAGGCGATGACCACGCTTGGCCCATAGTCCAGCACGACCTTGAGGACGGGCAGCGCGTAGACGATGATGATCACCAGCGAGACGCCCGGGATGTTGCGGAACACCTGGACGTAGAGGTCGCCCACGACGCGCAGGGGCCTGATGGGGGACACGCGCATGACGGTGACCACCAGCGCGAGCACCATCGCGCCCACGTACGAGACGGCAGTCATCTTCCAGGTGGTGAGCAACGCCGTCAGGTAGACGTCGCCATATGTGGTGAGAAGCTCAGAGAGCCCCATGTGCCTCTCCTTACCGCAGCGGGGCCATCGCGCGCAGGGAACGCACGAAGGCCCCGTTGCCAAGGTTCATGTCGTGGGCGACTCGCCGCGGCCGTCCCGTCCGCTTCGGGCTAGGCCTGGATGACAGGGGCCTCGGGAGCGGAGGCGACACCGGTGCGGTCACCGATGGCGATCTGCCAGAGCTTGGCCCAGGTGCCCTCGTCCTCGATCTTCTTGAGGAAGGCATTCACGAATGCGACACCGTCGGAATCCTTGGGGAGGCCGATGCCGTAGTCGTCCTCGGGGCCAAAGGGGTCGCCGGCGATGCGGTACTTTCCGGGGTTCTTGACGACGCTGCCGTAGTGCAGGGTGATGTCGATGACGTAGGCGTCGACGCGACCCTGCTCGAGGGCGGCGCGGGCCTCCTCGTCGGTGCTGAACTCCTGGACCTTCGCCTCGGGAGCGTACTCGGCGACGACGCTGGGACCAGTGGAGCCGGACTGGGCGGCGACGTTCTTGCCCTTGAGGTCGTCCACGCCGTTGATGTCGGTGTTGTCGGCCTTGACCAGGATGCCCTGCTTGGAGGTGTAGTAGGGACCGGCGAAGGAGATGAGCTTCTTGCGCTCGTCGGTGATGGAGTAGGTCGCGAAGACGGCGTCGACCTGGTTGTTGGTCAGCACGGACTCGCGGGTGTCAGAGGTGACCTGCGTGATCTCGATCTTGGACTCGTCACCAAGGATGTAGCGGGCGAGCAGCTGCGAGAGGCCGGAGTCGAAGCCGCGGAGCTTGCCGTCCTTCTCGTTGAGGAGACTGAAGAGGGTCGAGGTGCGCGTGGTGCCCACACGGAAGCTGCCGGCGTCCTTGATGGCCTTGGCCCAGCCGCTGGCCTGGACGGTGGCGTCGTCGGCGACGGCACCGGAGGCGATCAGGCTGTCGTAGGCGGTGGCGTCGATGGCGACGGGGGTGGCGTCAGCCGAGGCGTCGGAGGAGCTGGCGCCATTGCTGGAGCTGGCGTCGTCGGGGCTGCAGGCGGCGAGCGCGAGGGCCGCGAACCCACCGACGCCCAGGCCGAGGGCCTGGCGACGAGTCGCGAAGGGCGTGCGCTTGGTAGCATCGTTCTTCATGGTGGTGCCTTTCTCCTTGGGCGGGCGCGGGCATGATGCCCTCCCGCACTCCTGCCCTCACGGGCAAGGTAGCAAAGCTAATCATACTTGACGGGTAGGAATAAGCTTCAGCTACGATACCCCCAAGGGGTGCCGTCCTATACAGCCGTTACCCCCTGTTCATCAAAATGCTCAGGGTCGCGGACGCGTCCCCTGAAAAGTCGAGCCGCCATCTCACGCCGCCATCCGCGACGATGCGGCAAAAAAGGGCTCATCGTCACTTCTGGTGGCCAGCACACTCCGACGCCAGCTGGGCCGAGAAGTCCAGGCGTCCCAGCCTGAGGAAGGCCATGGCCTCCGGGTGGGCCAGGTTCCTGAAGCCCCCCGAGGCCCTCTTGATGGACTGGATGACCGAGCTGGGCCCCTCCGGGATCGCGTTCGTCGCGTCGCGGGGGAACCAGTCGAGGATGCCCTCCCTCCCCTCGCTCACGGCCCTCGCGGCCGCCTTCGTCCTCGGGACGTCCGGGCGCACGATCCGGCCGGCGGCCCGACCCGGCCCCCTGGAGGCCGGCCCCCCGCCCGGGCGGTCGCGGACGCCCCCCGT
>NZ_CAUGRZ010000017.1:0-16803 GCF_959602185.1 uncultured Olsenella sp. | reverse complement strand
CGGAGCCGGAGGTCGCGGCAGCTGAAGGGCCCACGAACGAAAGCATGCCCGCAGCCATGGCAAAACCCGAAGTCACGGTGGCCACAGAGCCCGAAGACGTGACCACGGCAGCACCAGAGGCAGCGACGAAGCCCATGGATGCGGCGGAAGTCGCAGACAAGGACGAGGTGCGCCTCTCCGTCGCGGACCCAGGGGCAGGCGAGAGGCCCGTCGCCCCCTCGCCCGAGCCCACCATCAGGCTCACCATCACCTATGACCCCTACGACGGCCTGGAGGAGGAACTTGCCCGGACCGCCGACACTGCGGAAGGACAGGGCGAAACGGAGCGGGAAGGCACTACGATGGCAGCCGAGTCGCAGCCCGACCCCGCTGCCGTAGCAAAGGCCGAGCCAGTTGCGTCGCGGATAGGACACCCGGCCGAGCCCTCAGCTGTGCCCGCACGGCCTGCCGCCGGCGCTTCCGCAGTCACGCAGCCTGCGACACCCGCACTTGCGCCCAGCCACCCCGTCGCCGCCAAGCCCATCGTCGCACCCCGACCGACGCCCGCGGCGGTCGCAAGCCCTGCCCCCGTCCAGCCCGTACCCGCACGCCCCGCGCCGACACCAAGCGAGCCCGCAGGTCCCGTCCGCGTCAACCCGCTGCCTCCCGTCCAGCTGCAGGCAGACCTCCCACGGGACTTCCAGGCCGAGGTGAGCTGCAAGCTCGAGGCCCTCGAGCGGCTCTATGCCCTGCTTCCCACCGACGTGGACGTGCTCGCGACGCTCGACGAGGACTGGCGCGTGGCCCGCTCCACCGGAAGCGTCCACGGCAGCCGCAGCCAACTGTGCTTCCCCCTGCGCTACCTGCGCGCCGACGGCTCGGCACCACTTGAGGTGACCCTGCGTCGCAACACCCGCACGCCCTCGGGCAAGCGTTGGAGCATGACGGGGGTGGACGACGGCGGCTTCCAGGAAGAGCTTCCCGACGTCGGCCTCGAGGGTCTCTCCCCCGCTGAAGAGGGTGCCTGGCAGCTGCTTGACTTCGCAGCCGCCACCAGCGCGAACGTGAGTCCCGAGCGCGAACTCGCCCAGTTTGCCGTCATCGGACCTTGGGAGCCCCTGCTCGCCCAACTTGCGGCAGCGGCTGAAGACGAGCCCTGGAGCCTTGCCGGCAAGGAGGACCTCGGCGTCCTGCGCGAGTACCTCTGCCTGACCTTCTGGCGCGCCAGGCATGCCGGCCTCGTCGTCGTGGCAGACGACGGGAGCCTCGCCGGCTTCAACACGGGCCTCCTCACCGCATGCGGGCAGTACCTCTGCATGAGCTTCGTGCCACACGAGGGAGACATCCCCTGGCAGTTCGCCGGCTGGGACGTCGATGGAGACGAGCGTCTCTCCGCACTCGAGCCGGCGGACGCGACGGGTGAGAGGCACGCGCTGCCCCTGCCGGAGCCACTCAGCCTGCCCCAGACGCTCCCCACGCGCGCAACCCTGGACCTTACCCCCGGACTCGGTGCGAGGCTGGCGGAATCGGACGACGACCTGCTTGAGCGCTCGCTCAGACGGGTGAGGCAGAGCCCGTGCCAGCTTGCAGCGGCATACGACCCTCGCCGTGACGGAATCGCGCTGTTGTTGCCACTCTGGCCCGCGAGCGGGTCTACGCCCGAATCGGCGCTCGCCCTGGCACCTGAGGGTGACGGCCGCTGGCGCGGCTGCGCGATCCTCTCGCTTGCGAACGCATACACCTGCGCTCGCAGCCTGAGCCGTGACATGCCCTCCTGGCTGGCAGGCGCACTGGGATAGAAGAATTCGGCCATCGACGAGGCCTGTTCGCCGATGGCCGAATTGACCTTGTGCCTTGGTGGCTGTACACAGCAAATAAAGGGGAGACACGTGGCATCTTCAACCCATATAACTCCCCTTACTCCGTTCTACTCCGTTCTACTCCGTTATTTTGGGAGGGAATAGAACTGGGATGGGTCGTTTTTGCTATTGCCATGCCACTCAAGGATTCCTTTTGCGGCAAGTCCCCTCAGAGTTTTTGAGCTAAGAGTAAGGCCCTTGCCAATAAGTGATGACAGTTCGCGAGTAGTGATTTTTCCCTTCCCGTATATCCATTGCACAGCAGCCAACTCATACTCGCCCAGCGAACCATACGCGTCCCCGACCCCATCTTGCATGGATTCGCTCCGCCTAAGCACGCGTGATGTAATGCTGTTTTCGAGCACCATCCTCACTGCGGCAGAGTTTGGCTCAGAGAACTTAGGATCGTTCAAAAATAACGCCTGCATTTCACTATAGATACGTTTGACGCCTTCATTGAGCTCCCTAACCCAGCCAAACTCCACCAGGGTTCGCGCAATCCTGGGATTGCGCGAATAACGAGTGGAACGCATGTTATCGAGCGTCACGATGTTGGGAAGTCGTCCAGGGCTCTGGATTTCAAGCCTGTCGTCATACATGGAGACACGAACGTAGTCTCCCGAAAACGCATAGTCCCTATGCGTTACCGCGTTCACCAGGCCTTCGAACCAAGCAAACTCTGGATACTCCGGTATCACCCTAAAGCGTCCGTCGGAACCCAGGTACTGAAACTCTCGAAGCATGCTCCCGATAAGAGCCGAGGCGCCATCAACGGTCTTGGGTATCGGTCCGTCGAATGTGACATCCTTCACCACGTTTAATCTCTGCCCCGTGGCCATTTCCGTGCCTTCATATCTAAGGACGCGGACGCGAGCCTGAGGCATAAATCGTGAAGGATTTTCTGAAAATAAGAGGATGCCCGCATTCGTCAGGTAGCCGCCTATCAGAAAGCCACGACTCTTTAGGACCTGTTCACCCGATGCATCGGTTCCCAGGGCCTGTCTATAGCGATTGACCACCTCTTGGTCAACATCTTGAATCGTAGCCTGCCGCGACACCTCATCCTCAAAGAGACGCTGGTTCTTGTCATACTCAAGCGCACGAATCTCACGATCGCCCAGCCGGAGACTCTTGTCCCCCTGCCGCAGGAAGACTGCATCATCGCCCTTGCGCCTTATTACAGAATCCGTCGATGGGGAAATGTCCAGGACGAGCACAACGTCATCTTCACCCTGGATATTCTTGATATCAATCCGCTCGCAGCTAACAACCGGTGCCGGAACGCACTCAAAGATGACCAGCTGCTCGAACTCTTCCATCGAGCCCGCGCCGACGCACTTGAAGCCAGTTACAGCACCATCGTCCTCAATTCCCACAACAAGCTTGCCTCGCCCGTGGCCTTCTGCCCGTACGCGTCCTCGACCGCATCGAGCGCGTCCTTGATGGTCAGGACCTTCCTGACGTCCTCCGCCGAGAGCACCAACAGCCGTGACATCCGCAACCTCCCCTTCCGGGATTCTCACTCGTATGCCCCAGAGCTTAGCGAGGCGTCAGAGACAGCTCCAAGGGCACTTGTTGTGAAAACCTACAACCACTTGAGGAAGGCATTCTCACCACTTATCTCTTTTGGACCTTTCCATCTTGTCTTTCTGTACGTTTTTCCATCTATAGTTGAGAAAAACTGTTGCTTTCAACAAGATTGGTGGCCATGCTCTACACGGTTTCCGACTTCCAGCGCCTCTATGCGGACTCGCTGCGGCTCGTGGCGGGACAAGGCGGGCTCGCGCGCACCATCGATGAGGTGGGGATCCTCGACTACGAGCTCATGCCCGGGCTGCGCGACAAGTACCAGCACAAGAACCTCGCGCCTCGCCAGCTCGTGCTCTCGACCTTCCTCTATGCCAAGGACGACCCCTACCTCATCGGCGAGGCAGTGCGCACGCTGGTCGCCGAGGGCGCGAGCGCGCTGGTCATAAAGAACGCGCTGCACCTGCCCCTGCCGGAGTCAGCCCTGCGCTACGCCAACGCGCGCAACCTCCCCCTCTTCGTCGTCCAGTCGGACGGCTTCTTCTTCGACCAGGTGATCGTGGAGGTGACCGGTCGCATACGCGACCTGGGGTCGGCGTCGTTCGCCGCAAACCAGATCGACCTCGCCCTGCGAGAGGACGCGAGCCCGCGTGAGGTGAGGGAGTGCGCGCTGGCGATCAACCCCTCCTTCGAGGAGCGCGTCGCCTGCCTGTACCTGCGTCTCGACGAGGAGCCTGACCCCCAGGAACTGAGCCGGATCGAGGCCGCCTTCCTTCGCAGCTCGCTCGCAGGGGTGGGCAGCGCCCTGGTCTGCTACCACAGGGGAATCCTCGCAATCGTGACGACGGACCCGGAGGAGAGGATCGACCTCGCCGGTTGCATGGAAGTGCTTCGCTCCGAGGTCCTGGCCGGTGCGGGAGCGTCCGCTGGCGGGCGGCCGCAGCCACTGGGGGTGACGGCGGGCGGGTCGCTGCCGTCAGAAGCGACGCCCGGCAACGAGCGGCCGCAGCCGCTGGGGGCGAGCTCCGTCCACCTGGGACTCGAGGACTTTGCCCAGGCGCTCCACGAGGCACTGTGGGCGAGCGCCTTCGCAGGACAGGACGACATGCACGCGGGCAGGAGCCTCCGCTTCGACGCGCTTGGAGTTGAGAAGGCCCTGCTTCCCTTTGTGGGAAGCAGCCAGATGGCGGGTTACTCTCACTCGCTGATGGAGCCCCTGAAGGAGTTTGACGCCGCCCACGAGGGGCAGCTCATGGCCACGCTCGCCTGCTTCCTGAGGGAGGGGCAGAGCGTGGGCCGTTGCGCTCAGGCGCTGGGACAGCACCAGAACACGATACGCTATCGACTCGACCGGATTGCCCAGGTGACGGGGCTCTCGCCCCGAAAGTCAGAGCAGATGGAGCAGCTCGCGCTCGCCTGGCGCGTCATGCGCTGCCGAGAGGTGCTGGGCCTGGACTGAGGATGCGGCGCCTCTCGCCCGCCGAACCATTGCCAACCACCCACTTCGCGGTCCTTGCGCAGGAAGCGCGATGTGGGTTGGAGATGTACCGCGGGAAGCGCGATGTGGGTTGGAGATGCGTCGCCGCAAGCGAGATGTGGGTCGTTTCTCACCTGCACGACCACCGTGAACCACCCACTTCGGCACTCCCGCGCGAAAAGGTCGAAGTGGGTGGACAAGCTGCCATGGCAGGCGAGAAATGAGTGAATTCTCACCCGCACGCACCTCGTTCTCACCCGCACGCACCTCGTGAACCACCCACTTTGCGGTCCTCGCGCGGGAGGGGCGAAGTGGGTGAGAGGAACCGCCGCCGCAATCCCGAAGTGGGCGATTGAACCGGCACCGCGGGCGAGGAGCGAGCGGATTCTCGCTCGAGTCCACCGCAACCGACCCCTCATCCCATTGCTACCATCGCGCAACGTCACCGCCGCATGCGGCGCCCCTCTCCCCCGCTGCGGCTACACTGGGAAGCAGCCCGCACGCGAGGGCGCACGCAGCACATCCGCTCCGCCCCTCGCCCGGAACCATCACAGCCCACGCGCGAAGCCCCCGGAGGCAGACATGTCCAAGATCCGCATGACCACCCTCCTCGTAGAGATGGACGGCGACGAGATGACCCGCATCATCTGGCAGATGATCAAGGACGACCTGATCCTGCCCTTCGTGGACCTCAAGACCGAGTACTTTGACCTCGGCCTCAGGAACCGCGACCTCACGGACGACCAGGTGACCATCGACTCCGCCGAGGCCACCAAGCGCCTGGGCGTGGCCGTGAAGTGCGCCACCATCACCCCCAACGCCCAGCGCGTCGAGGAATACGGCCTCAAGAGGATGTGGAAGAGCCCCAACGGCACCATCCGCGCCATGCTGGACGGCACCGTGTTCCGCGCGCCCATCGTGGTGCGCGGCATCGAGCCAGTCGTCCGCAGCTGGAAGCGCCCCATCACCATCGCCCGCCATGCCTACGGTGACGTCTACAAGAACGCCGAGGTCCGCGTGCCCGGGGCCGGCCGCGCCGAGCTCGTCTTCACCGCCGCCGACGGCAGCCAGACCCGCGAGCTCATCCACGAGTTCGAGGGGCCCGGCGTGATCCAGGGCATGCACAACCTGGACTCCTCCATCACGAGCTTCGCCCGCAGTTGCTTCGAGTACGCGCTGAGCACCAAACAGGACCTGTGGTTCGCCACCAAGGACACCATCAGCAAGACCTACGACCACCGCTTCAAGGACGTCTTCGCCGAGCTCTATGAGGACGAGTACCGCACGCGCTTCGAGGCGGCGGGCATCGAGTACTTCTATACCCTGATCGACGACGCCGTCGCACGAGTCATGAAGGCCGAGGGCGGCTTCATCTGGGCCTGCAAGAACTACGACGGTGACGTGATGAGCGACATGCTTTCCAGTGCCTTCGGAAGCCTTGCCATGATGACGTCCGTGCTGGTCAGCCGCCACGGATACTACGAGTACGAGGCCGCCCACGGCACCGTGCAGCGCCACTACTACAAGCATCTGGCAGGCGAGAGGACCTCGACCAACTCGGTCGCGACGATCTTCGCCTGGAGCGGGGCGCTGCGCAAGCGTGGCGAGCTGGACGGGCTGGACGGGCTCTGTGGCTTTGCCGACCGCCTGGAGGCGGCCACCATCGAGACCATCGAGGCAGGCCAGATGACGGGCGACCTCGCGCGCATCACGAGCCTGCCCGAGCCCGTCACGATGGACACCGAGGAGTTCATCCTCGCCGTCGCCGAGAGGCTGCAGGGGTAGGGAGTCCGCCAGCCGGCCCATTGCGCAACCACAAGCAAACTGGTGGCAGACGCCTGCCGCGGTGACGACCTAAGCTGAGACCAAGCGTTTTTCCCGAATCCACACCGAGCGGCCGCAGGTCTCTGCGACGAGGTCGCTGTGCGTGGCAACGACGACGCGCACGCCCTCGGACTGCAGGTCGACGAGCAGGTCCAATATGACACGCTCCGTCTCCTCGTCCAGCGAACCCGTTGGCTCGTCCGCAAGCAGGATCCGCGGCCTCCTCACGAGGGTCTGGACCAATGCCACGCGCTGGGCCTCGCCACCAGACAACCTTCCTGCCCTCTTGCGCTGATAGAGCGGGAGCCCCACGCGCTCCAGCAGGAGCCCCGCCTCCTCCACGGCATGGCTGGCATGAGACAGTCCGAGCAGCACGTTGTCCAGCACGCTGCGGTCGGTCAGAAGACGCGGAACCTGGGTGACGTAGCCAATGGTGCCCTGGCGTATCCGCACCAGCTCCCTGACGCTTTTCGGCAGCAAGATGCCATCAAAGCGGTACTCGCCATCGTAATCGGCGTCTAGGCCAGCCAACATGCGCAACAGCGTGGTCTTCCCCGCACCGCTGCGCCCACGGATAGCCACGGAGCCGTCCCGCTCCGTCAGCACGAAGCGACTGTCCGCAACGAGAGTCCTCCTGTCTCCGTTCGGCTCCCTCACGCGCTTCGCGTCGACGCGAAGGTCGACCAGGGGACGTGCCGCAACCATATCCAGGTCCATCAAGGGGCTTGCCGCGACCACATCCGCGCCTCTCAACGTCATTTGACCAGCACCCTCCTCAACAGCGCCCCATCCAGCAGGTCCTCGAGAATGCCAAGGACAATCGCGACGACCAGACACAGTCCAAGCGCCGCAAGGCTGCCACCAGGCATCGCAAGAAGGAACAGCAGGAACAGCGCCATGGACAGGATCCAATACACCAGATTCGACACGACCGCGACGCCTCTGACATATGCCCAGCCCGAGCCAAGGTGCCACAGGGCCGCATCTCGCCTCTCCCTTTGCGACGAGAGCTGCCACGAGACCACCGTCGCAAGCCCCAGGAGCACTGCCGCGAGGAGTGCCAGCGTGCAGACGACCAGGGACACGTTTGACAGCACGAGGTTTCTAATGAGCCTGAACTGGATGAGGTACTCCGGTGTGCCAAGCAACGCATAGCTCGTGAAGCCCGTCCTCTGGCCGATGAGCGCAAGCTCGTTGGCTACGGAATCGGGCGAAGAGCCCTCGTCCAGGGCGATGTCACCCGATACCATGGCAAAAGCGAGTGCTCTGTTGAAGTCCTCGGGGTCGCCCACTCCCCTTTTTACCGAGTCGAGTCTGAGGGGATAGGGGATGACCACCATCTCGTCCAACGAGTAATTGAAGTCTCCCTTGTAGAAGACGGCCGAGCGCTCCTCGAGGAAGCCGACGACCTCAAAGGTGAGAGGCCTCGTATAGAACCGGGCATCGATCCTATCGCCCACCTTATACAGACGAGAGTACCCGGAGCCCAGCACCACCGGCTGGCACGTATCGGCCTCGTAGGTCACGGTGGCCCAATCGACCTTGCCAGAGCCGTCCGCAAGGCGAAGGCCATAGAAGTCCCACGCGTTCTTGTCCAGTTGGACTGCAGGGACGTCGTAGGCCAGCCCGCCAAGGATCTTGTCCTCGTACGGACAGGGATCCCAGCTCCACCCAAACGCAACCACGGCAAAATCGCGAATCGGCTCCGAATGCCTGACGGCGATGGGCTGCCCGAAAATGGACAGATACGTGCCACCCGACAGGTCATGGGACAGGGCATTGTAGAAGCCTTGCACGCGTCCGATCCCGTCGAGGTCACCCTTGTAGCCCTGGAACTCGGCCGTCCCAAGCGTGTCCGTTATCGACACGAACTCACGCTCGGCACCATCCCGCAAGCTCGTCTTGAACAACCCGACGGCAGAGGCGGAGAACGACGCGAGGCAATAGGTGACCGCCAAGAGGGTGCCAAGAAGGACGCTCCTCGCCACGCGCGGGAACAATCCCAGACGCAGGTCATAGAGCAGCTCACGCACGAAGGCCCTCACCATGGCAGAGCCGCCTTAGACGAGACGCAGAAGGAGGCTGCAAAGACCATACAGACGGCGAGGGCGGGAGCCAGTGCGGCTACGTCCCTCCCCGAGACGCGCATCACAGGCAGCAAGACGACCGCCAAGGCTGCGAGGCAGCACATGAGCAAGGTCCCCACGACCTGGAGAAGAACCCTCCGCCAAGATACGCCCAAGACGATGCACGAACGCACCCATGGCGCTACGAGGCGCGCCATGGGTGCGCCCGCCACGACGGAGCCAAGGAACTCTCCCACGACGCCAAGCCGAATCAGAACCGGCGAGATGACGTCGACGTTCGTGCGGTCGGAGGCTCCGGCCGCCATGGGCGCAACCCTCACGTCCGGAGCAATCTCCCTCAGTCGCCTTACCGCCCTCGCCCCATCGATGACAACCGTCCCGCCGACGCCGCTCCTTGCGAAGACCTCCTCGTCGGCAATGAGGACGGAGCGGTCAAGGAGCGACTCGCTCCCCATACCAAGCCGTCCCACCAGGGGAAAACCGCTCAGATCCAAAGAGGACGAACTGGCTCCCGCCAATCGTCGTGGCGCCCACCCTGTTTCCCGCCACTGCGGAATGGGCCGCCAGTGGCTTCGTCTGGCTGCCGAGCGGATGCGGGGTAGTCAAAGGATTCGGGATGCGCGGCGACGAACGCACGCACGATGCCGAAGTCGTCCAGGTCGACGAATGCACGCGCGTCTCCGCCAACCTCGTGCACGAGCCGGACGGCGGTTGCGGGAGTGACGTCGACCCGCAAGGCAGACGTGGAGCAGAGGTTTCTTCCCTCGAGGCTCAGCTGCCGCTGCACGACCCAATAGACATAGAGGGAGGTCGAGCCCAGCATGAGCAGGGACAGCACGAACGCGAGCAAGGCGACGCGCGGTTTGGTCAGCGGCATATGTGTCACCCGACAAGAACGGGCCCGCCTTTCATGGGCGGGCCAGCTTCAATAAAGCTGCTTTTCATAATAAGTTGATTCACGTATACACAATCTACCTAATTTTAAAGATATTTTCAATTTTCTACTTAAGCAAATGGGTTTTCAAGCTGTACGTGGCCAATCGTTCGTCGGTATATTTCTTGGGAGGAAGTACCGACAAACCGAATGCCGAAGCCGAATTTGTATCACGACAGGCGGATTGTCGGCACTTCTGCCTTGGCAAAGCACCGACAAATCGGCCCGGGAGAAGGACTCCCCCCCCTCCCGGGCCGACGCGTCGCTACCAATTCGCACTAGCCTTCCGCTCAGGCAAGCCGTCGCCCAGGCAAACTGTCGCCCAGGCAAGCCGTCGAGCATGGCACCTATCAGACCGGCAGGCCGGACGCCCGCCACGACGCCGGCCCGCCACGACGCCGGCCCGCCACGACGCCCGGCCCGTCCCTCTCGCCTAGATGGCCCAGCCCTCGCTCTGTTGCTGCAGGCTCACCATGCGTGCGAACGTGCCACCCGCCGCCAGCAGGTCCTGGGGCCTCCCCTGCTCGCTCACGCGGCCGCCCTCCAGCACCACGACCTTGTCCGCATTGGACACGGTGCGCATGCGGTGCGCGATCACCAGCGTGCTCTTGCCCCTGAGCAGGGTCGAGAGCGCCCTCTGGACCTTGGTCTCGTTCTCCACGTCGAGCGACGCCGTCGCCTCGTCCAAAAGCACGATCGGCGCGCCCTTGAGCATGGCGCGGGCGATGGAGATGCGCTGGCGCTCCCCGCCGGAGAGCCGGCTGCCGTTCTCGCCGATCATCGTGCCATACCCCTGGGGCAGCCTGTCCACGAACTCGTCGCAGTTTGCCGCGCGCGCCGCGGAGAGGACCTCCTCGTCGGTTGCCCCGCGGCGTCCCAGGCGGATGTTCTCCATCACCGTGTCGTCGAAGAGCATGACGTCCTGGAAGACGATGGAGCAGTGGCCGTAGAGCGTCTCGGGGTCGACCGTGGACACGTCGACGCCGCCCACCCTCACGGCACCGGAGTCGGCGTCCCACAGGCGGGCCACCAGACGCGCGCAGGTGGACTTGCCGGAACCCGAAGGCCCGACCAGCGCCGTGACCTCGCCCTCGCGCGCGATGAAGCTCACGTCGTCCAGCACGCTCTCCGCGCCGTCGCCGTAGCGGAACGCCACGTGGTCGAACTCGATGTCGTGCCCTGCGGGCGAGAAGTCCTCGCTGCCCGTGGCGAGCGGCTCGTCAAAGAAGCGGCGGAGCCTGTCGGACGAGACCTTTGAGGCGAGCAGCTCGTACACCAGCGCGAGCGACTGGTCGAACGGCGCATAGATGCGCGAGATCGCCAGGAGGAACATGAAGAGGGTCAGGAAGTCGGTGCCGCCCGAGGCGATCAGCATAGCGCCCACGAGGATCGTGGTGGCGATTCCCAGGCGCAGGGTGATCGAGCACCCGTTCACGAAGACGCCGCCCACGAGCTCGGACCTGAGGTTCGCCGCCTCGGACTCGTCGACCTTCCGGTTGACGGAGCGGAGGTAGCCGTCCACCTGGTTGGTGGCGTGGACCTCGCGCACGCTGTCGAGCATCTCCTGGATGGCGTCGGAGACCTCGACCCCCTTCTGGCGACCGACCACCTGCAGGGGGCGCACCCAGCGCTGCGAGGCGAAGAGCAACCAGAACGCGACGGGCACGGTCCAGAGCGCCGCGATGGCCAGCTGCCAGTTGAAGGCGAGGAGGCCCACCGCGACGATCGCCGTCGAGACGAACGAGCCATAGAGGTAGCCCAGCACGTGCGACCACACGTGCTCCAACTTGTCCACGTCGCCCATGACCGTCTCGGTCAGGTCCGCCAGGTCATGGCTGCCGAAGAACGAGAGCGGCAGCTTGCGCAGGCGCTCGGCGAGCGAGATGCGGATCTTGGACACCTCGTCGTACACGGTGCCGTAGGTGTTGTTGTACTGCTGCATGTGCGTGACGAACGAGAGCACGAAGAAGGCGAGGCAGCCCACGAGGTAGGGAATGGCCGACGGAAGGCCCGCCTGGCCCTGGTAGGCCGCCATGAGGTCGCGCATGAGGAAGTAGAGCAGGCTCATGCTGGACATGACCACGAGGTTCACGACCACGGTCCAGAAGATCCCCTTTTTCACGTTTGCCGCCCCCTGCTCGGAGAGGCCGTGGCGCTTCTGAAGGTCGAACATCTCCTACGCCTCCCTTCCGGTGGCTGCGGCGTCCGCGCCTGCGGCCGCCCCTCTCGCTGCCGGCGCGGCCCCGGAGGACCCGCCCCGCGACCCCGCTATCTTCCAGTCGACGGCCGTCTGGTAGTCGGCCCACATGCGCGCGTACAGGCCGCCTGCGGCCACCAGCTGATCGTGCGTGCCCCTCTCCACCACATGACCTGCGTCGAGCACCACGATCTGGTCGGCGCCCCTCACCGTCGAGAGGCGATGCGCCACCATGAGCACCGTGCGACCCTTGGCGAGACGCGCCAGCGCGCGCTGGATGAGAGCCTCGTTCTCGGGGTCGGCGAAGGCGGTCGCCTCGTCCAGGACCACGATGGGAGAGTCCTTGAGGATCGCGCGGGCGAGCGCGATGCGCTGGACCTCTCCGCCGGAGAGGTACGTACCGCCCGTGCCTATGAACTCGTCGACCCCGTGGGGCATCTTGGCGACGATGTCGGAGCACTGGGCCGCCTCGAGCGCGGCGAGCGCCTGCTCGCGCGTCGCGTCCGGCCGCGCGGCGCGGACGTTGTCCAGGATGGTCCCCTTGAACAGGCGGTCGTTCTGGAACACGAACGCGACCTGGTCCATGAGCTCGTGCTGGGCGATCTGCCGAACGTCGACGCCGCCCACGCGCACCGCGCCGGAGCCAACGTCCCAGAAGCGGGGGACCAGGCTCGCGGCCGTGGTCTTGCCGCCGCCAGAGGGGCCGACGAGCGCCACGGTGGAGCCGGAGGGAACCTCGAGGCTCACGTGGTCGAGGGCGGGCGTGGCCGCACCCTCGTAGGAGAAGGACACGTCGTCGAAGGCTATGGAGGCGTCCGCCGGGTGGCGGGGCTCGGCGGGCTCCGCGAGCGTCGGTGCCGCGAGGACGCCGGAGATGCGGCTCATGGCGTTGCCCGCCTGCTGCGTGTAGGCGGCGACGAACATCAGCCGCTGCAACGCGGTGGATATGACGGCCGAGAAGATCGCATAGAACGCGTAGTCGGTGAGGAACTTCGCCCAGTCGGTGACGCCGGGGGCGATGAGCAGCACCGCCGGAACCAGCAGGACGACCACGCCGTCCACGAAGGTGAGGTTGAGCGACTGCGGGACGCGGCAGAGCGTCACGGAGTACTCGTGCGCCATGTCCCCGTAGTCCTTGATCGCGTCGTGGAACGCCTTGAAGGAGTAGACGGTCTGCTGGAACACCTTGACCACGGGTATGCCGCGCACGTACTCCGTCCCGGCCTTGTTCATGCGGTCCATGGCGGCCTGGTACTTGTTCATGTAGTCCATGCGATCGCCGCTCATCATGCTCATGAGGCAGCCGACCGAGATGACGGCGGCGAGCAGGCAGGCGAGGCCCATGCGCCAGTCGAACACGAAGAGCATCACGAGCATGCCCACGACCATGGCCACGGTGCCGCCCATGTCGGGCAACTGGTGGGCGAGGAGGGTCTCGGTCAGGCCCACGGAGCCGTCGATGATGCGGCGTATCTCGCCGGACGCGTGCGTGTCGAAGTAGCCCAGCGGCACGCGCATGAGGTGCTCGGCGCAGGCCTTGCGCATGTTGTTCGCGGTGCGGAACGCGGCAATGTGCGTGCACATGAGGGCGCCGAAGTAGACCAGGATGCCCACCATCGCCGTGACGAAGGCGACCCATCCGTAGGTCGAGAGGCTGGTCGCGGCCGACCAGTCGGGAGCGACCGCGATGAGGTCGCGGACGACCAGCCAGATGCAGACGTAGGGCACGAAGCCCAGCAGCATCGACACCGCCGAGAGCACGATGCCCAGGTAGGTGAAGCGCCTGTGCCCTCCCGCGAAGCTCAGGATCTGGGACAGTCCGCCGCCCTGCCGCGACGTGCCGCCCCTCTCCCGTGCCTGGGGGGACTTGCCCCCCTCGGCCTTCCTTTCTGTCATGAGAACCTCCTTGCTCGCCCGGGCGGGCCCCTGCGGCACCGTGCGCCGGGCAACGGGCACCAGGCGTCGGACGCCGGGCGCGGTCGCGCCGGCTCCCCGGATCACAAACAGTTAGTTTGAGTAAACTGTATTTTGCAGGTGAGGGGGAGGTCGCCCGCCACATGCGGAAGAAATCGAAAGTGCGGGACGGCGGGCGGCGACGCTGGCGTGGATGCGAGCCAGCAGTGACGAAGCACGGGAAGAAGGCGAGAATGAACCAGAGCCTGAGGCAGCTCTTCGAGCCACAGCTGGCCCAGATGCACGCGCGGGCCTTCCGGCATCGCTCCGACGGCCTGGTGGCCGAGGCATACGACGGCTGGAGCCGCGGACGGATGGCAAACGTGTCCCCCACCGAGGGCTGCCTGGTCAACTTCCTCGACCTCGTCGTGAGCGAGGACTACGTGCTCAGGGAGTACCCCATCGAGTCGATCTGCCTCTGCGTGGGGTCGCGCGACTCGGCGGCGTACTCGCCCGTCCCCATCACCAACCTCCGCGCATCGGGAAACGTGGCGGCGTTCTCGCAGGGCCCGGGCGAGACCAAGTCGTTCCTCGGCAGGGGCGAGCGGATCCGCTCCACGAGCCTCTGCCTCACGCCCGACTTCTTCAGGTGCAACGCCGCCATCTACGGGCGCGACTTCTCGTCGGTGAAGGACGAGCTGTCGCTTCTCGACCCCAATGACGTGAACGAAGAGCTGAGGGGACTCTTGGCGCGCATGGGCACGTGGAGGCTGGGCCGCACCGACCAGCGACCGACCTTCGAACGAGACGTCCATGAGGAGGTCGGAAGGTTCCTGAGCTGGGCGGACGAGACGGTCTCTGCCCAGTCCGGAGGGCTCTCGTGGGAGGACCTCTCCCTCGTCCGAGAGGCCCGACGCATCATAGACACCGCACCCTCCGGGCCGCCCTCCGTGGAGCAGATCGCCCGTGCCACCCACTGTGGCCACACCCACCTCTGTGCCGTGTTCAAGCACGTCACAGGACAGACGCTGGGCAACTATGCGCGCGGCTCGAGGATGCGCCGGGCGCGCAGCCTCCTTGCCGAGGGCCGCATGCCCGTGGCGGAGGTCGCCCGCGCGGTGGGCTACTCCACCCCGGCAGCGTTCTCAAGCGCGTTCAGGAGGGAGACGGGCCTCTCCCCCACCGCCTGGCGCGCACGGGCATGACCTCGCGGTGCCGCTCACCGCGCTGGCGGTCGACCCCACCGCCTGGCGTGCGCGGGCATGACGCCAATTCGTCTCCAGTGGAGGCGAGGCCTGCGCCCGCCACCCGGCATGCACGGGCCCGAACGCGAGACTCTGCCGCAACGGCAGCTCGCCCCTCTCCCCTAGAGCAGGGCCAGGATCACGAGGGCGACCATCGCCAGGCCGCCCTGCTTCCAGATGATGGAGCGGCTGCTGGTCATGCCGCCATAGATGGCCACGAGGACCACCAGGACCAGGAGCATGCCCACGACCTCGCGGGGGCTTCCGCTGAGGAAGGTGCCCCAGAGGATGGCCAGGCCGATGAGGCCGTTGTAGACGCCCTGGTTCTTGAAGAGGGTGCTCACGGTCTTGCCCTCGAGCTCGCCCACTGGGATCGAGAATACGCGACTCGTGGACTCCGATGCCGTGGCGAAGGTCTCGAGGTACATGATGTAGAGAAACTCCAGGCCCACGAGGGTGGCCAGGGTGGTGGTGACGATGCTCATGACGAACCCCAAACGATTCGTGGCCGCAGGACGCATCCCGGACCTTCTGCAATGCCTTCGTACCTTGGCCTTGTACCCAACGACCACCCGCCACGGACCAAATAAATTCGCATTGTGTGGCATTTCGGCGTGTTAGTGGGAATACTGCGCCTAACGGTAGCGCCCCAGGCGCGCCAACCCCCTGCCGCAGCCAATGGCGCTGCGCGCAACAAGACACTCCGAAGGGAGAACCAACATGAACTTCAAGAAAGTCGTAGTCGCCGGTGGCGGCGTCCTTGGCAGCCAGATCGCCTTCCAGACCGCGTTCCGCGGCTTCGACGTCACCGTGTGGCTGAGGAGCGATGCCTCCATCGAGCGCGCCAAGCCCAAGTTCGAGCGTCTGCGCGACATCTACCTGCAGACCCTCGAGGCCTCCAAGACCAACCCTGCGGCGTGGGCCCGCGGCTTCGCGGACGAGAAGCCCGACGACGCCGGCATCGACGCCCTCAAGGAGCAGGTCACCAAGGCATACGAGGGCCTGAGGCTCACCACCAGCTACGCCGAGGCCGCCGAGGACGCGGACCTCGTGATCGAGTCCATCGCCGAGGACCCCGCGCAGAAGACCGCCTTCTACGAGGAGCTGGCCAAGCACCTGCCCGAGAAGACCGTCATCGCCACCAACTCCTCGACCATGCTGCCCAGCAGCTTCGCCGAGGCCACCGGCCGTCCCGCCAAGTACCTGGCCCTGCACTTCGCCAACGAGATCTGGCGCAACAACACCGGCGAGGTCATGGGCCATGCCGGCACCGAGCAGGAGTACTACGACATGGTCGTCGAGTTCGCCGAGGCCATAGGCATGGTGCCCCTGCAGCTCCACAAGGAGCAGCCCGGCTACATCCTGAACTCGATGCTCGTGCCCTTCCTCAACGCCTCGCAGGCGCTGTGGGCAAACGACGTGGCCGACCCCGAGACCATCGACAAGACCTGGCAGCTGGGCACCGGCGCGCCCGCCGGCCCCTTCCGCATCCTGGACATCGTGGGCCTGACCACCGCGTACAACATTGCGGTCATGGACCCGCGCGCCAAGGACCCCTCGACCATCCAGGGCAAGATCGCCGCCAAGCTCAAGGAGAAGATCGACGCAGGCGAGACGGGCGTCAACGCCGGCAAGGGCTTCTACGACTACCGCAAGTAGAGCTCGATAGTAGGTATCGCGGGGCAGGTCGTGGCTGATGGACGACAGGAGCCTGCCCGGAAACGCGGCGCGCCCGCCCCGGGGGTGTGGGGGGGGGGCGGCGCGGGGGGCGCAGTCGGGGGG
>NZ_CAUGRZ010000016.1:0-23613 GCF_959602185.1 uncultured Olsenella sp. | reverse complement strand
CGGGGGGCCGCCTCCCGTCCCGGGGAGTGGTAGCCACCAGAGATGATGAGGAGCCAATTTGCCTCGTACCCCATCTTTTCGAGCGCGATGGTCTGCATCGCAGTGCTCATGTCCTCCGTGGGACGCAGGCCGGTGCGCAACCGCAGGCTTGCCTCGCCCGAGCCGGCCCACGCGCGCAACCTGGCGCTGCTTGGAGCCTGCGTCACGATTGCACTGATCGCCTGGGCGTGGAACTTCGAGCTTGAGGTGGCGGTGCTGGGACGCTCCGCGCTGGCGAGTTCCCCCGTGCAGCTTGCGCTCGTGGGCGCGGCGCTCCTCGTCTATGCGCTGGTATCCGCAAGCGTGGGCTTTCTCGCCGGGCAGCTTGGGGTGAGCGAGAACGCCGCCAACGCGCTTGCGAACATCCTGAGCATGGTGATGTCGTTTCTCGGCGGGGCGTGGACGGGGCTCTCGCTTCTGCCCGACGCGCTTCTCGCCGTGGCGCACTTCACGCCGGCATACTGGGTGACGCTGGTGGTGGAGGGCGCAGCAGGTCTAGGCGAGGTGACCGCCGAGGCCGTACTGCCGCTCGTGGGAGACCTGGGCGTTTGTGCGCTCTTTGGCGTGGCTGCCGTCCTGGTGGGGCTGGTACTGGGGCGCAGCCGCTCCCGCGCCCAGGTGGCGTAGCGGCCGCGGCGCTCGGATGCAGTTGCGGCGGGATTTAGTTGCCCGGCAACGGGATTCCATTGCCGGGCAACTAAATCCCGCCGCAACACATTCGTCGTTCGAACCTGTATCGACCTGCGCGCGTCACACAATCGAGCCCGAACGTGTGACAGCCGTGCCGTGCCGCACCGCCCTAGAACGTGACGTTGCCAAACTCCGAAAGCCGCAGGTCGGGGTTGTGCTCGATGGCCCAGTCGAGGTTCCAGTCGCTCGTGAACAGCAGCAGGCGGCCGCCGCGCATGTCCTCCACGCGGCAGGTCTCGCGCGTGAGCTTGAGCGTGCGCACGTCCAGCTCGTCGGGCGCGTTCTGAACCCAGCGGATGACCGAGTACGGCAGCGACGTCCTGCTCACCTCAACGTGGTACTCGCTCTTGAGGCGCTGCTCCAGCACCTCGAACTGCAGCACGCCCACGGCGCCCACGATAACGCTCTCGAGGCCCGTGCCCAGCTCATGGAAGATCTGGATTGCGCCCTCCTGCGCCAGCTCCTCCATGCCTTTCACGAACTGCTTGCGCTTGAGGGTGTCCACCTGCGTGATGCGGGCAAAGTGCTCGGGCGCGAAGGTGGGGATGGGCGGGTACTGCACGCGCATGCCCGGCGTGCAGATGGTGTCGCCAATGGAGAAGAGGCCGAGGTCGAAGAGGCCCACGATGTCACCGGCACAGGCCTCGTCCACGGTGGCGCGGTCGTCGGCCATCATCGCCGTACCAGTTGCAAGCTTGACGGTGCGGTCTCCCTGCACGTGGTAGGCGTCCATGCCGCGCTCGAACTTGCCCGAGCAGATGCGCACGAACGCGATGCGGTCGCGGTGCCTGCGGTCCATGTTGGCCTGGATCTTGAAGACGAAGCCCGAGAACTCGTCGCGCGAGGGCTCCACCGGCTCGCCGCTCAGGGTGTCGGTGTAGGAGAGCGGCAGCGGAGCCAGGCGCAGGAAGTCCTTGAGGAAGGGCTCCACACCAAAGTTGGTGAGGGCCGAGCCAAAGAACACCGGGGTCAGGTGCCCGTGGCGCACAGCGTCGAGGTCAAACTCGTTGTCCGCGCCATCGAGCAGCTCGATGTCATCCATCAGGTTCCTGTGGTTCTCCTCGCCAATGAGCTCGTCGAGCGCCGGGTCGCCCAGCTCGGCCTCGATCTCGCCCACCTTCTTGGTGGCGTTGGCGTGACCATCGCCCTCGAACGCGATGACGCGGCGAGCGTTGCGGTCGAAGACGCCCTTGAAGTTGCGACCAGAGCCAATGGGCCAGGTCATGGGGTAGGTGCCAATCCCCAGGACGTCCTCGATCTCCTCCATGAGGTCGAAGGGGTCGCGCGTGTCGTGGTCGAGCTTGTTCACGAAGGTGAAGATGGGGATGTGGCGCAGGGTGCAGACCTTGAAGAGCTTGATGGTCTGCGCCTCGACGCCCTTCGCGCCGTCGATGACCATGACGGCAGCGTCCGCCGCCATCAACGTGCGATAGGTGTCCTCAGAGAAGTCCTGGTGGCCGGGGGTATCGAGGATGTTCACGCAGGCGCCGTTATAGGTGAACTGCAGGACGGAGGAGGTCACGGAGATGCCGCGCTCCTTCTCGATGTCCATCCAGTCCGAGACCGCGTGACGCGCGCTAGCCTTGCCCTTGACCGAGCCGGCCGTCTGGATGCTGCCGGTGTAGAGCAGGAGCTTCTCGGTGAGCGTTGTCTTGCCGGCGTCCGGGTGCGAGATTATGGCGAAGGTGCGCCGCTAGGCCACCTGTTCCGCAATGCTAGGCATGTGCTTCCCATCTTGTTTCTATGCAACTGACCTCGCGTATTGTAGCTAACGCCTGGCCGGTCGCGCCGTATTGCACAAAATGCCGAGACGGCGAGGCAAGATAACGGAAGCGAATGCGCCGTGTGCCAAGTCCTGGCGACTCCGGACCGCCCAGTTGCACCCAGCGTGCCATACTGGGGCAAAGCCAAGGGAGGCACGCATGACGAGAAGCACGATGATCGCAGACACCACGCGCGAGGAGCGCATCCAGATTGTTGCCGAGGCGCTTGCCTGGGGCGATGACTGCGGTGACTGCTCGCTCGACGCTTGCGGAATCGACAGGTTCTACCAGCCCTACATCGACGGCGAGCTTGAGCTGGCAGAGCTCAACATGGCGCGCGCGAGCACGACCTACGTGCTTGGCGACGCGAATCGCGGTGAGCGCGGCACGAGCTGCGTCATGTAAGGCGGCGGCTGGCCTGCGAGAGGAGATGCCCATGCAATGGGTCGAGGACAGGCTGTGCGAGCTTGCCGATGCGGACGGCAAGTACCGCGAGTTCAACGCGCGTGTGGTGGCCACGGCCGATCCGGCGACCATGCTGGGCGTGCGGGTTCCCAGGCTGCGCCGGCTTGCGCGAGAGGTGTCCCGCTCGATTGACAGAGACGCGTTTCTCGCCGAGCTCCCCCACCGCTGGTACGAGGAGTACCTGGTCCACGCCTTCGTGCTTAACGAGACGCGCGAGGTGGGGTCGGCAACGCGCCTGTTGGATGCGCTTCTCCCCCACGTGGACAACTGGTGCGTGTGCGACGCGCTCAACCCGCGCGCGTTCCACGACGAGAAGGCGCTGGGCGGACGCCGGCAAGCGGTGCTTCTGCCTCTCGCCCAGCGTTGGATGGCCTCGGGCCATACCTACACGAGGCGCTTTGGCATCTCGGTCCTCATGCGCGACCTTCTGGGCGAGGGGTACGACCCCTCGCAGCTGCGCCTGGCCGTGGCCGCCGACAATGGCGAGTACTACGTGCGCATGATGATCGCCTGGTACCTGGCCGAGGCGCTTGTCCCCCATGAGGCAGACGCCTTGGCAGCGATTGCGTTGCCCGAGCTGGACCCGCAGCTTCGACGGATGGCCATCCGCAAGGGCATCGAGAGCCTGCGCGTCCCCGCGGAAACCAAGGACGCCCTGCGACGCCTGCGGGGGTAGGTGCGATACCGTAACCGAGGGGAGGGTCCGCCGCCAGAGAGAGGGCCTCGTTCGCGCCTGCTGCGAAAAAGCGCCTTTCGGCGAGAGACCGGCACCGAGCGCACAGAAGAGTGATACACATTCGCACCCCGAATCTGTATCGACCTGCGCGGGTCACACATTCGGGTATGAATCTGTATCGCCGGGGACCCGGGCTGGCGCCGGAAGGCGCCGGGGCGAGAAATAGCGCGGGCTCGCACCAGCGAGTCCGCGCAAGAGACCAAGCACACGCGAGCCCGTTGGTTCTCTACTCCTCCTCGGGAGTGTGGTTGATGACAGGGCTCTTGGTCTTGATGAAGTTGGGGATGAAGGCCACAACGAGCAGGATGGCGAGAATAACGTAGACGCCAGCAGGGCCGAAGGCGGCAGCGGTGCGGCCAAGGGTGATGCCAATCACGCCAAAGTCGAAGTCGCCGAAGGTGGTGTTCTGGAAGCCGAAGACGCTCAGAACGGGAAGCAGCAGGGCCGGCGCAAAGGTGATAAGCAGGCCGTTGACGAAGGCACCAAGCGCTGCACCCTTGCGGCCGCCGGTCGCGTTGCCAAAGATGCCGGCGGTTGCACCGCAGAAGAAGTGGGGAACCATACCGGGGATGATAAAGACGCCCATGGTAGCACCCACGATGAACATGCCAACCACGCCGCCGATGAAGGAGGCGACAAAGCCGAGTATGACGGCCGTGGGGGCATACGGGAAGAACACGGCGCAGTCGACGGCGGGAATGGCGCCGGGAATGAGCTTGTTCGAGATGCCCTGGAAGGCAGGCACGAGATCAGCGAGGATCATGCGGACGCCGTTGTAGACGATGGTGACTCCGACGGCAAAGGAGAGCGCACAGGTGAGGGCATAGACGATGAAGTTGTCGCCGCCAGCAAGCTCGTCGACCACGGCAGGATCGACAACCCAAGCGACGATACCGGTGAGCAGGTAGAAGAAGGCCATAGTCAGGCCGGTGGAGATGGTGGTGTCACGCAGGAAGGCAAGGCTCTCGGGAACCTCGATCTTCTCGGTGCTGTTCTCCTCGGCGTCCTTCTTGAAGATGCTGCCCACAGCAGCGGAGATGTAGTAAGCGAGCGAACCAAAGTGACCCATGGCGATCTCGTCGCCCTCGGTGACCTTCTCGGTGAAGTGCTGGCCCACGGCAGGAAGCATGGCGCTCACGAGGCCGAGGAACAGACCGCCCGTGATGACCAGGGGAACATCGGTGAAGCCGGAAGCCTGAAGCACGGCGGACAGCAGGCAAGCCATGAAGAGGCTGTGGTGGCCGGTGAGGAAGATGTACTTGAACTTGGTGAAGCGCGCCACCAGGATGTTGACCACATAGCCGAGAATCAGGATGACCATGGTCTGGACGCCAAGAACCGTCTGCGCCATGGAAACTATGACCTCGTTGTTGGGAACAACGCCCTGGATGTGGAAGCCGGTCTCGATAAACGTCCCCAGCGGGGCGAGGTTGGTCTGGATGAGACCAGCACCCGCAGAGAGCATGAGGTAGCCGAGGATGGGCTTCAGGGTGCCGGTCATGATCTTGTGGGCGGGACGCTTGAGTGCCACAAGGCCCACAAACGAGAACAGACCCATAATCCACGCCGGCTTGGTGAGGATAGACTCAAAGAACTTGAGTACAACGAGAAGTGCGTCCATATACATCTCCTTCGATAGCCACTATCCACGCTTGGCCAATCGGCCCAAGCGCAACGTTGCCTTCATTAGGCCTTTGCCGCCGCAGCCCTGATCGCCTCGAGGACGTCCTCGCGGATCTTCTTCTTGTTCACGTAGCTGCGAACGATCACGACGTTGCCGTGAAGCTCGGGTGCAAGCTCCTTGACCGTGATGAAGAGGTCCGGGTTCGAGGAGGAGGCGCCGTTCAGGTCCATGGACTCGACGTCGGCGATGATGCCCTCCTCGTCGCAAATCTCCTGCACCTTGCCGGCGAGCATCAGGCTCGAGCCGATGCCGTTGCCGCAAACCGTGATGATGTGCATGTTCCTTCCTTTCATTCTCAGCCCGCGTTCGCGCGGGCGCCGTTCCACGCGTCTGACGTTGGTACGGCCCCTTGAGGCCGTCCTTCTCAGCGGCCAGCCCTACTCGAAGAGCGAGTCCATCGTGGCGATGACGTCTTCCGGCGTCGCGCATGCCGCCAGCTTTGGGATGGCTTCCTCATCATCGAAGATCTTCGCCAGCTCGGCCAGACAGCCGAGGTGCTCGCGGGGGTTGGGGGCGCAGATGCCGATAAGCACGCTCACCGGGTCGTACTCGTCGTGGCCGAACCTCACGGGCTCGTCGAGCGTGAGGATGCAGATGCCCTCCTCCAAGACGTTGCCGTTGGACTGGGCGTGGGGCATTGCCACGCCCTCCTCAAGCACTACGTACGGCCCGAACTTCTCGATGGAGGAAACCATAGACTCGGTGTAGGTGTGGTCGCACTTCCCGGCGGCCTCCAGCAGGGCTCCCGTCTGGGTCACCGCGTCGCGCCAGTCCGTCGCGTGGACGTGGCAGCGAACCACCTCGGGGGTGAGCAGGTCCTTCAGCATCCCTACCACCTACGGCAGGATGTGGAAGCCCAGCGCCTGGGCGTCCTTGTTGAAGCCGCGGACGGTGTCGAGCGAGTACTCGAAGAGGTCCTTGCCCACGTTCTTGCGCTTGGCGAGGATGGAGTTCTGCACGGTGATAATCTGGCAGCCCACCGACTCCGCCTGGAAGACATTGAGAAGCTCGCGGGTGCTTGCCCAGAGGATCTCGCACTGGCGCTTGGGGGCGGCGAGCTTCACGGCGTCCGCAACCGCCGGCAGGGGGTCGACGCCGGTGTCGGCGATGCGACCCGCAAAGACGGAGATGATCGACGGCACGTCGGGCGACACGGCATCGATGAAGTCGGCGATCTGCTCGTTTGTGAAGAGTGTCGTCACGTTGATCTTGATGCCGTCGCGCGAGAGCTTGCGCACCAGGTCCTTGGTGGACTCGCCCTTGGTGTTGAGCGCGGGAATCTTCACGTAGACGTTCTCGGCCCACGTCGCGATCTCGCGCGCCTCGGTCTCCATGCCCTCGAAGTTATCGGCAAAGACCTCGAACGAGACGGGCAGGTCCTTGATCCGGGACAGGACCTCCTTCGCGAAGGCACGATAATCCGTGACGCCGCCCTGCCTCATGAGCGAGGGGTTGGTCGTGAATCCCTGGACGCTCCCCTCGCGGTACATGTCGAGCATGCCCTCGATGTCCGCGCCGTCTGCAAATACCTTGATGCCCATTCCTCCGCCCTCCACGAAAGGATTCATCCAGTTCAGATTTATGTTCATAAGTAAATTACTTATGTTCTGAACTTCATTCACAAGGACGTAGTGTACACACATGGAGACTGTATGGTCGATTTACCTTATGTGATTCCGCAAACGGCTGATTATCTCCCGCAAGCGGCCTATTGTTCACCACCTGACGAGATAAGCGTATTTCTTTCGAAATCGGAACTCTAAGATGAACGTAAGAGTGTTTTCCGCAAGCAAACGCACCGGTTTTCGAAAGGGATGGCAGCAGGTGTCCTCCGAGGAATCATCTCCCGCAGATCGACAGTCGTTCATTCTTGAGTGGCTTGACAGCAACCCCAGCATCGCGGTCTCTGACGTGCAGAAGGAATTTGGGGTGTCTGACGTCACGGTGCGCCATGACCTCGTCGCCCTCGAATCCGCCGGGAAGGTGCGGCGCGTTCGCGGTGGTGCGGTCTCTCTCGCACGCACCATGCTCATGAGCTACCCGGAGGAGCGCATCAACTTCAACGTCGCGGCCAAGGACCGCATCGCGCATGCGGCCGCGGGGCTTGTCGAGGATGGAGACGTTATCATCGCCGACATCGGAACCACCGCGTACCAATTCGTGCGTCACCTTGAGAGCAAGAAGGACATCACCATCATCACCGGAGACCTCTCGATCGCGCACTTTGCGAGCTTCAATCTTCCTGGTGCGGAGGTCATGCTCCTTGGGGGCAAGGTGCGCAAGGAGCACCTGTACCTCGCGGGTGCCATGACGCTCGACGCAATGTCGAAGCTCTATGCCGACAAGGCGTTTCTGAGCTGTGACGGGTTCCACCACGACCACGGGTTTACGGTCGAGCACGACTTCAGTACGACCATCAAGCGCGCCTACATCGCAAACTCCCGCCAGAGCGTAATGATGATCGACTCGAGCAAGCTCGGGCGAACCAGCTTCTATCGCTTCTCGACCATGGATGGCTTCGACTGCGTCATCACGGACGCCGACCCCGACGGCTACCTCGCCGAGTCCATCGAGCACACCAAGCATGCCCCACGGCTGCTGATTGCCAGCTCATGAGCAGGGGCGGCCGCCTGTAGGAATAGGCGCGCCCCCCGGCGAGATTCCGACGCCGGGGGCCTCCTTTGGACGTGGCTGCCGCGATGACGCACGCTCCGGCGTCGCGGCCCCTACCCCTTCGCGGGGATAATCTCGACCCACTGGCCCTCGGGGTCGACAATGAAGTAGAGCCCCATCGCGTGGTTCTCGAAGACGATGCATCCCATCTCCTCGTGCAGGCGATGGAAGGCGTCGTAGTCGTCTACCTCGAAGGCAATGTGGGTGTCGTCACCGCCGTTGGCGTACGGCTCGGTGCGCCCGCGGTTCCAGGTGAGCTCCAGCTGGAACGGCGACGCGTCGTTCTCCATGAACGTGTTGGTCCACGAGCCGTCGGCCGGACCGGACTCCCTCACCACGTGAAACCCCAGCGCCTTCTCGTAGAATGCGATGGTCTTCGCCTTGTCCAGCACATGCGTGCAGCGATGGACAAACTTTGCCTTCATAGTTGCCTCCTTCGAAAAACGCGGACGCGAGCGCCGGCCCACGTCCGCCCACGTATTGCGCACTGGGTTCAGGATACCAGCGGCGAGCACCGCCACGCACGCCTATCGGTTGGCGAGCCTCTTTGAACGACGTGCCGGAGTGCCGCGCTAGCCGCTAGCCCTGGCCCGCACCATGGGCCTGGTGCCTCTGCGGCCTGGCGACGTCGATGCTCCCCTCGCCGGGAGACCAGTACCCCAGCTTGACCCCACGTTGGTAGACGGCGACCGCCTTGGCAAAGTAGCCGTGCGCGTTGAGGTGGGTCCAGTCGGACCGCAGCTGCTTCGAGATGCATCCCAGGCGTGCGTCCGCCACGTCCTCCTCGGTGGGCGTGAGGCCCGAGATCTCGAGACCGTGTCTGATGAGAAAGACGCGCATGTTGATGAAGTGGTCGCCAAAGGCCTCGCGGAGCGCGGCCTCCCAGTTGGTCTCGCGTGGGGCGTAGTCCTCCGTGAAGGGGACCTGGCTCGTGTCTCCCACCGAGGTGCCCGGGTCGTCGGTGTCGCCCAGAATGAGATAGTCCTCGCAGCCAGAGCGCTCGATCATCGCGCGGTACTGGTCGATAAGGACCTGGTAATCGTCACCCCAGTCTCCGTTGCTGCCGATCTCGAGCACGAGGATGTCACCCGTGTGCTCCTCGCCCTCCTCGATGACCTCGGGGTCGATGCGGCGGATGGCCTGCTCGCCTTGGCCATCCGCCGCATCGCTGTCCTCGCCTTCGTCGTCGGCTACGTCCCCGTCTTCGGCCTCGGCGTCCGAGGTGGCATCGGCTTCGTCGCCATCATCGGCAATCTCGATCTCGGTCCACGGCAGGCCTCCCTGCATGGCGGCAATTTCCTCAGAGGCCGCACCGGCCACGCCAAAGTTATAGGTATCAAGGCCAGTAAGCTGGGAAAGCACCTGGGGATACGGCTGCGCGCTGGTGTCGTACGGCTCCCCGTCCGCAAGCGAGACGAGCGCGCCCCCGTCCGCGTCCGCGCCAACGCCCTGGGTCATGCTGTCACCCCAGCAGACGACCTCGCGCGTGTCATCACCGCCGCTACCAGGGTAGAAGCGCCAGGCGATTTCATCCTCGTACGAGTCCGCCTGCTGGACGCCCTCTTCGCCCGCCTGCGCCTGGGAGTCTCCGCTCACGAAGGGCTGGCCGCAACCGCCAAGCGGCGCAGCGAGTACGGCAACCGCCACAATTACGCCAAGCCTCCTCGCAGCACACCCCCAGGCCCGCTCCGCCTCGGTCGGCGTCATCCCCTCCGACAGCATCTTCCTCAGGAGGAACCTCTTCTCGTCGTCCGTGCACATGCGACCTCCGTCCCGGCCGCCCCACCGGCGGTCCAACTTTTTGCCGCAGTTCCGACATGTTACGCGAAGTAGCCGAGAGAGACATCCGCCCCCTTGGCAATCCCCTATTCCTCCGAAACAGCCTGTGCCTCAGCCCGCCGGCACACCTCCGCCCCCACGCTCTCGAGCGAGACTGCGGCAAGCTGGTCCTCCAGGGCGCGCTGCGCGTCTTCGAGGTGCCCGTCGAGGGCGGCATGGATGTTGCCGCCCACGGGGCACTGCGGGCAGGGGTTCTCGTGGAAGTGGAAGAGCGAGTCCGCGTCGCTCTGGTCGACCGCACGCCACAGGTCGAGCAGCGATATCTCTGCAAGCGGCCGGGCAAGCGCGATGCCGGATTTCCCCCTGCTGGACGAGATGATGCCCGCCTGCTTGAGCATCCCCATGATCGTGCGGACCATAACGGGGCTGGTGCCAATGCTGCCCGCAAGGAACGTGCTGGTCACAGGCATCGTTTGCCCAAAGTAGTCAATCGCGCACACCATGTGGGCAGCCATGGTGAGCCTACTGGTTATCTGCATGGTCTTCCCTCGAGACGTCCATCGCAAAGGTCGACGCCCGCACGGCGTGCGTGAGCGGCCGGGGCGCCTATTCCCCCACGACCGGGCGCCTATTCCGTCACGACAATCTTACCAAAGCAGCATGACCCCTCGAGAAAGCGGTGCGCATCCGCCATCTGGTCGAGCGCGAACACCCTCTCGGGACCCACGTCCACGGCGTTCCCCTCGACGAACGAGACCAGCCCCGCAAGCCTCTCGCCCCGAACGTCACCGGAATAGAAGCTTGTGAGGAAGCCGTCCGGCGGAAGGTCGGTTATGGGGTCGAAGCCGTCCATGTACCATTTGCCCCCGAGCTGTCCGGTGCTGCACACGATGCCGCCCTCGCGCACGTGGGCGCACGTGTCCTTGAGCGTGGCCGGGCCAACAAGCTCAAGGGCGCGGTCGAAGGGACGGCCCTCCACCCTCAGCCTCCCGTCTGGGTCGAGCACCGCCTCGTCGAATCCGCCCTGGACGAGAAGCGCCTCCCGAGCCTTGCTGCGCGTGCTTCCCACGAGGCGCACGCCCGGCACCGCCGCCCGGACGAGGCGCTCGAACGCCATGCCAACGCCACTTGTGGCGCCCCGGACGAGGACCCTCTGCCCGGCGGCGAGCCTCATGTTGAGCATCGAGCCGTACGCCGTGTAACAGGTCTCGGGAATGGCGGCGAGGACCTCCCACGGAAGGTTCGACTCGACGGGGTATATCTGCTCGTTGGGCAGGAGCACGTAGTCCGCATAGCTGCCGTCGAAGTCGCGCCCCATCTCGCCCATGATGGAGATGGCCCTCTGTCCGACCAGCAGGCGCGAGGGATCGGTCGTGGATGCGACCTCCCCCACGCACTCGATTCCCAGGACCCGCGGGAACCTCACCGAGGGGGAGAGCCCCTCTCGCGTGAAGACCTCGGAGTGGTTGAGGCCGCGTGCCCGAACGCGCAGGAGAGAGGAGAGACCAACCCTTGCGCACCTTCGGCACGGGTCTGTGCTCCACGTGCAGCACCTCCGGCCCGCCGGGCTCCCGAACCACAACGGCGCGCATGTCATCTGGCAAGGTCACCATCACCACGTCCCTTCGCGTTCACGGTCCGCCTCGCGAGCGCCGCCTCGGCGCGCGCCACCCCACTGTGCCCGCACGCGCACAGGCGATCGTCATCCAGGCCGCAGGCACGGCGCTGGCTCGAGACCAGACGTGCCACGAAGTCGTTCGCCGGCCGCGCGAGGATCTCCTGGGACATACCATACTGCTGGATCTTGCCCGCATCCATTACCAGCACCCTCGTGCCCAGGCGAAGCGCCTCGCCAATGTCGTGCGTCACGAAGAGCACGGTGATGCCACACTCGCGGTGGATGCGGGCGATCTCTGCCTGCAGCTGGCCGCGGGTGATCTCGTCCACGGCGCCGAAGGGCTCGTCCATGAGCAGGATGTCCGGGGACGCCGCAAGGGCGCGCGCGATGCCCACGCGCTGCTGCTGGCCACCGGAGAGCTCGGCCGGGTAGCGCTCGAGCAGGTCGTCTGGCAGGCCCACGATGCCCATCCATTTGCTCACCGCCTGCTCGGTGCGGCGGCGGTCGCCCTTGTTGAGCAGGTTGGGCACGTACGAGACGTTCTCCTCCACGGTCATGTGCGGAAAGAGGACGCTGCCCTGGATGGCGTAGCCAATGTTGCGGCGAAGCTCGAGGGGATCGACGTCGCGCACGTTCGTGCCGTTTACCAGCATGTCACCGGAGGTGGGCTCGATGAGACGGTTCACCATCTTGAGCGCCGTGGTCTTGCCGCAGCCGGAAGAGCCAACGATGGTGAGGAACTCCCCGCGGCGCACGCCCAGGCAGAAGTCCGAAAGCACGACCTTCTCGCCATAGGCCTTCCCGACATGCCGATACTCGATCGCGATGTCTGCAGATTCGCTCATTTGAGCAGCCCCCCTTCGCGCAGGTACTCCGCAGCCACGTCCTCGGGGTCCTTGCCCTGTTCCTCGACCTCGTAGTTCATCTGCGCCATGTCGCCCTCGGTGATGGTCCCGTCCAGCTTCTCCAGCACGCCGCGCAGCTCGGGATGCTCGTCGAGGACCTGGGTGCGCACCACGTTCCCGCACTCGTAGGACGGGAAGAAGCGCCTGTCGTCCTCGAGGACCGTCGCGTCTGCCTGGCTGAGCTTGCCGTCGGTGGTAAAGATCACGAGCGCGTCAACGCTGCCCTGCTCAAGCGTGTCGTACTTGAGGCCAATGTCCAGCTGCATGGTGCTTCCAAACCGCATGTCGTACGCTTGGCACAGCGCGTCGTAGCCATCCGCGCGCTCGAAGAAGTCCGCCTCGGCGCCCAGGCGCAGTTGGCCCGCGACCTTGGCGAGGTCGGAGTAGGTCCTGAGGCCGTACTTCTCGGCGACGTCGCTCCTCACGGCAATGCCGTAGGTGTTGCCAAAGCCGTACATCCCCACCCAGGAGAGGCCCTTCTCGGCATAGCCTGCCTGCAGCTGGTCAAACTGGTCCTCGGTGTAGGCGCCCTCGTTCTTGAGGACCATCGCCCAACCGGTCCCGGTGTACTCGGGGTACAGGTCGAAGTCGCCGGACTCCATGGCGGGCTCGATGTTGGAGGTGCCGCCGCCAACGCCCTGCGTGATGTCGACCTTGAGGTTGGTGTCCTGCTCGATGAGGTCCTTGAGCATGTCGCCCATGACGTACTGCTCGGTCATGGGCTTGGTGGCCACGCGGATGGTCGCGGCCGGGGCGGCGAGGAGGCCGGGCACCACGGCGCACGCCACGGCAACGCCGCAGGCAACGAGCCCGCTCACGGCGAGCCGACGGTTGGTCTTCTTGGCGGCGCGGGTGCGCATCCCCATGCGCCGCTCGACAAAGCCGAGGACGAAGTCGACCACGAGGGCAAGCACGGCGATGAGGAGGCTCCCCGCCATGGTCATGGCGGCATTGTTGGTGGTGATGCCGCGGTAGATCGCCACGCCCAGCCCGCCCGCGCCGATGAAGGAGGCGATGCCGGCGAGCGCGATGGTCATGACCACCATGTTGCGTATGCCGCTCATGACGACCGGCATCGCCAGCGGGAGCCTCACGCGAAAGAGCGTCTGCAGCCGGGTGCCGCCCATGCCGTTGGCAGCCTCGGGATGGCAGGGTCGACGTTGGTCATGCCCGTGTGCGTGGCGCGCACCATGGGGAGCAGCGCATAGATGGTGAGGGCAATGATCGCGGTGGCGTCACCCACCCCGCTGAAGGGGATGAGAAAGCCGAGCATGCTAATAGAGGGGATGGTGTAGAGGAAGTTCACGGCGGCGAGCGTCGGCTTGGCGGCGCGCTGGTACTCGCTGATGAGCACGCCCGCGATACCGCCAACCACGATGGCAATGACAATCGAGACGAACGAGATCTGCAGGTGCTCGAGGAGCAGCCCCGCGAAGAAGTCCCGCCGCGTGGCGAGAAGGTCCCAGATCTGGGCGAGCATGGGCTACCTCCTCCCGATGCACTGCTGCGGGCAGCTGCGCGCGCACTTGCCGCAGCCGATGCAGGCATCGGCGATGCGGAAGCCCCGCGCGTGCGTGGCGGCACCGCCCAGAGAGAACGCCTGGCGGAAGACGGGCGAGGCGCCAAGGTCGAAGAGCTCCACGCAGCCCGATTCTGGGGGGCGGCGCCCCTCGTCAACCGTCGCGAACGATACGTCCCTGATCCACCGGAGGGTGTTCAGGCGGTCCTGCGCGTCCATGGCGCCTCCCTGGTCGCCGTGCGTTACGTGTAATATATTCAATTACACGTTTCGCGTCAACGCCAATATGACACGTCTGGTGCCATCGAAGGTGTGACCGGCGACGCCAGGCAGCGGCGGCAATCGCATGCGAGACGGTCCCTTCGGCGATGATCTTTTGCCGGGGGGACCAATTCGAAGGGATTCTCGCGAGACGTGGGCCTGTGGCGGCTTTGCCTGCGAGACTCGCGACATACGCTACGGTTCCCGCCGCCAAGCACACTACCAGGACAGAAGCTCACAGCCGTCCTCGGTGACCACCAGCTGGACCTCCCACTGCGCGGAGTCCGAGCCGTCGGCAGTCCGCACGATCCAGCCGTTCTCCTTGTCGGTCGTGATGTCGGGCGCACCAGCGTTGACCATGGGCTCGATGGTGAAGCACATGCCCGGCACCAGGATGGGACCAGTGCCTTTCTCGGAGACAAAGCTCACGAAAGGGTCCTCGTGGAACTCGCGGCCAATGCCGTGGCCGCCGTACTCCTCTACCACAGTGAAGCCGGCCTCGCGGCACAGCTCATTCACCGCCGCGCCGACGTCGCCCAGGTGGCCCTAGGGGCGCACGGCGGCAAGCCCCGCCTCGACGGACTTCCTGCACGTCTCGACCAGGCGCCGGCGCTCGTCAGAGACCTCGCCTATGCAGTACATGCGGCTGGAGTCCGAGAAGTACCCGCCCTTGATGGTGGACATGTCGACGTTGATGATGTCGCCATCCTTAAGGACGTCCTTCTCGTTGGGAAAGCCGTGGCAGATGACGTCGTTGATCGAGGTGCACACGCTGTAGGGGTAACCCTCGAAGTTGAGGTCGGCCGAGACCGCATCGTGCGCGGAGAGGTACTCTTCGACCCAGCGGTTGATGTCCATGGCCGAGACGCCTGCGGCGATGTGCTCGCCAACGTAGTCGAGAACCCCCATGTTGACGGCAGCCGAGGCCTTGATGCCCTCGATGTCCGCGGCGGTCTTGAGGAGCGAGCGGGTCAGCACATCCTCGCCGTCGAGGTACAGGCGCTCCATGCGCTCGTCCGCCGGGCCGTGGCACTTCTTGTACTTGCGACCGCTCCCGCACCAGCAGGGGTCATTGCGCCCGGGAACGGGCAGCTTGTCAAACATCGTTTCTCCCATCGGGTCGAACTTGCCCAGCGTTCCAACGATACCCTCGCGGGGCGTCTGCTGGGCCCGTGTTTGCGAGTTAGCCTAATCTAATCACAGGTGACGTCCCAGGACCTTGTGCACAGGCGTCCGGCCGCACCCTCCTGCACAAAAATCGACATTGACGGTACGTTTTCGGGGGTCCCGCCTAGTATCACCCCACAGATGCCATTTCGCTACCTGCGGCTCCACAAAAAGTTAGGGTCTTCGTACTCGGTGATTCGCTGTAAACGTACCGGCAATGTCGATTTTTGTGCAGGCCGCTCTCCCCATGGTCGACTTTTCGCGTTTCCCAACGGCACCACACCCCCACAAACGGCATCAGCACGGAGAAAAGAAGGTTGGTAAATGCCCCATGTTCCTCCTAAGATATAAACCTCACTTTAGATTTATGACTAGGAGGCCACGCATGTACACCATCGGCCAGGTATCGCAGATGTTCGGCCTGCCCGTGTCCACGCTGCGCTACTACGACAAGGTGGGGCTTCTCCCCGGGCTTGCGCGCACGTCGGGCACTCGACGCTTCGACGAGGACCAGCTGGAAGCGCTGCGCGTGATCGAGTGCCTCAAGCACTCCGGGCTGGAGATTCGCGACATCAAGAAGTTCATGGACTGGTGCCAGGAGGGCCCAAGCACCTACGCTAACCGGCTGGAGCTCTTTCGCAAGCAGAGACACAAGGTGGACGAGAAGATCGCCGAGCTGGAGCGCACGCGCGCGATGCTCAGCTGGAAATGCTGGCACTATGGCAAGGCCTGCGAGCGGGGCAACGAGGACTTTGCAGCCAACCTGCCCGAAGGACTTCCCGAGGACGCCCGTCGCTTGTGGGATGCGTCGCACGGGGATGCGGACGAGAAGGCCTAGCCACGGGAGGCACTGCTCGGGCCTGATGCAACCATGGTTCCGCGAAATCTCGCCAGTTAGGAAAAAGCCGAACGGTTAAGGGCGGCTAAACGACCGATATTCGCGGAGCCGTTATCGCACCGCGTGATTTCGCCGTTTAAGCAGGGTTAACCGACCAAAAGCTGCGTATAGAGAAGGATCCGTAGCGCTGAATCCACGCCGCAGCCGATGGCGAGGGTGTCGGCCGACGCCGGCGCCCCAGGACCCCTCGTGTACTACGTCGTTCAGGCAACGTGCACGCTTCGAGGGGAAACGCGGGCGCCACGGCATCGCGGTCCCCCGCGTGGTAACCTGCCATAGCGTTATTACCAGCGAGAAGCTGCGGCGCTTTAAAGCCCTGCGCTTCCACACAGGAGGAACCATGGAACTCACCGGCCGTCAGATTCGCCAGCTTCGCAGCATGGCCAACCGACTCGAGGCGACCATCGGCGTTGGCAAGGCCGGCATCACGGACGCCGTCGTGCGCCAGACCGACTCCGCGCTCGAGGCAAACGAGCTCGTCAAGTGCTCGGTCCAGGGCACCTCGGGCATGGACACCCACGAGGCTGCAATCGCGCTCGCCCGCCCCACGCACGCCGAGGTCGTCCAGGTAATCGGCCACAAGTTCGTGCTCTACCGCACGTCTCAGCGCGAGGACATCGAGCACATCCAGCTGGTATAGGGCCCGGTCTCGCGCTCTTGGGGCCGCTCCCAACGAGAAATACGACAAAACGCGACGACCTTCCGTCGCATATGCGACAAATATTGCGTCGAATATGCGACGGATGTATCATCGTTACATCGCGTCTTATCTCATCTCGTGGAGGCACGCCATGGCAATCCCCATGAACATCGAAGAGCTTGTCAATGGATCCGTTGTCGAATCGACGCGCATCGAGTTCAAGGCAAGCTTCAATCCCGAGCCAATCATCCATACGATATGCGCCTTCGCCAATGACATCGATAACATTGGCGGCGGCTACATTATCGTTGGCATCGAGGAGCACGACTCGGTGCCGCAACTTCCACCTTTGGGGGTTGAGCGAAGCCAGGTCGACGGCATCCTCAAGAAGCTTCAGGGGTTTTGCCATTGCATTGAGCCCCTGTACGAACCCATCGTAGAGCCGATGCTGCTCCAAGAGCGCTACGTAATTGTCATCTGGTGCCCGGGCGGATATGGACGTCCCTACAAGGCAGCTCGCAATGTATATAAGAACACTGCCGACAAGCGCTATTACATCCGGAAAATGGCAAGCACCGCTGTGGCTTCCGCAGAGGAGGAGCGTGAGCTGTTCTACGCTTCTTCAGACATTCCATTTGATGACCGACCCAATCTGACCGCACGTGTAGATGACCTGAGCCTCGCGCTCATGCGTGACTACCTGCGCGAGGTGGGAAGTGCTCTCTATGCGCAGTCGGATACGTCTGATGTCAATGATTTGGCCACTGACCTGCAGCTGATTGCCGGCCCACCCGAGGACTTGCGCCCACGCAACGTAGGCCTCCTCATGTTCTGCGACCACGTGGAACGCTTCTTTCGCTATGCGCGCATAGAGGTGGTGGATCTTCCCGATCCCACGGGCGAAGGGATGACGGAGCAGGTGTTTACCGGACCCATCCAACGCCAGTTGCGCGACGCCCTTCTCTACCTCAAGAACTACGAGATTCGGTCCCGCACGGTCAAAGACCCCAGCGTCGCCGAAGCAACTACGGTCTTCAATTACCCATACGCCGCAGTTGAGGAGGTACTCTCCAACGCCGTTTACCATCGCTCCTACCAAATACCGGAGCCAATTGTGGTGAGAGTGACCCCGGACGCCATGGAAATCACCAGCTATCCAGGCTTTGATCGAAGCGTCTCAGATTCCGACATAGCCGCTCACCACATTCGCGCGCGCATCTATCGCAACCGTCGCATAGGGGACTTCCTCAAAGAGCTGCACCTCACAGAAGGACGAAACACCGGATTCCCAACCGCCTTTGCAGCGCTCAAGCACAACAGCTCCCCTACGCTGCGGTTTGATATGGACGAGAACCGCGGATACCTCAGTGTCACGATTCCCGTACATCCCGACTTCCTGCCGGGCGAACGCTTGCGCGACAAGACCGAGCAGCTAGCGCGGCAGATACTGGAAGTTCTCCCCGATAAGCCCGTGCTTCTCTCTGAACTTGCAAGGCTTCTTGGGTACAAAAGCGTGTCCAGGCGGCTTCGCGTGACGGTAAACGCGATGGCAGACGAGGGGAAGCTTAAGCGCGTTCAAGATGGTGCCAGAGTTCGCTTTGGCCGTCCGTAGCTCACGCGCAGCAGGCCCCACACCGAGGCAGCAAGAAAAAACGGCGGGGCCGCCTCCCAGAAACGGGTGGCAGCCCCGCCGACTGCTGTGACTCACGCGCCGCTACATCGTGTACGCGGCCACGACCTCGCCGTAGTAGGCAACGTGCATGTCGCAGTTGGAATCGCAGTACGTGCTAGGGACGTCCTGCGGATAGAAACGGCCAAGAATGTCCGCAGGAAGGGCGTTGCGGTCTTGGAGCTGGCGGCGCGCCACGCGGCACTCAAGGGTGATCGCGGTCTCGACGATGGCAGGCACCGACACCACCTGCGACTCCACCGTATGCAGCCCCAGCTCGGCAATCTTGTCGACGTCACGCCCCGAGATGCTGCCCGCACGAGCCAGAATCTTGCGGTCAAAGCCCTCCCCCGGCACGCCAATGGTGAACTCGCCCGCCTCGTCCAGCAGCACGCGAGTGAAGCGGCCCTCTCGCACAAAGGACACGAACACCGGACGCGCCCACTCCACGCCCAGCACGCCCCACGAGATGGTCATGGTGTTGACCTTCCCGTTTGCCGCACTGGTGAGCAGCACGCCCCTGTTGACAGCAGGCAAGACCTCGCCCGCATGCTCCAGCACGTCAATCTTCTCGCCCATGTAATCACTCCACTTCGGTTGGCTCCGCACGCCGAGACGCACAATGCGGGTCGGAACTTCAGGGGTCCTACCCCAGGAGTCCCCACAGGCAACGGAAAATGATAACTGCCGGCGCCGGAGAGACTATCATCCGCAGCAAGTACGTACAATAGCGCCCTTTCGGCGCCGTTTTCTCGCCAGAAGGGCCATTCTCGCAGCTATGACGCCCGCGCCTACTTGCTCACAACCGAGACGCGCTCGCGAGCGTGCTCGCCGGGCTCAACTCGGCGCACACGGCACAGGAACCTGTGGAGAGTTTATCCGTCTCCCAGGACGCGCTCCCCCTCCAGGCAGGCAGTCATGGTAGGGTCACCTAGAAACGATTCGCGTTGCAGGTGCCTTTGGAAACGCACACCATCCCGGTGATAACGAACAACACTGCACAAACACCGGGAGGTAACACATGCCGCAAAGCCGCGCCCAGGAAGTCGTCTTCACCCTCATGATGGTGTTGGCCATGGTGTACGCAATGATCTGCTACAACATTACGCTTGAGGTCGGCGGCCTCTCCAACCTCGTCTTTTTCGAAGCCCTGCCCGAGCTTGCGTTCATGGGGCCGGTCGCGTTTCTCCTCGATCTCTTCCTTGTCTCTCCCCTTGCGGGCCGTCGCGCGGCAAGGCTGTCAGGGCCCAACCCCAGGACGCCCTTTGCCATGGTCGCCGCGATCTCTGCCCTGAGCGTCCAGCTCATGTGCCCGCTCATGAGCCTCGTCGCCACGCTGGTCATCAAGCGCCCCGCAGGCGTCGACATCATCGCAACCTGGATCCAGACCGCCATTCTCAACCTGCCCATGGCGTTCTTCTGGCAGTTCTTTGTCGCAGGACCGGTCGTGCGCGGGGTCTTTGGCGCGGTGCTCGGCAAGCTCAAGGGCACCTCCACTTCAAGCGTCACCTCGAGATAGCGGCGCGAGCGCCCGGTCGTTGCCGCACGGCGGCCCACCTGCGCCCGCCTGCGATACTTGCCGGGGCCACCAGGCAACCCCGAAAGACAGCCGTATGGAGAACAGCGGCCCCGGCGCGCACATGAAAAGACGCCGCCGGCGAGAAACCGGCGGCGTCGGATGCGAACGATCTTGCGCGCTTGCTACCGCTCGCCCTCGATCTGGGAGATCTTCTCGATGCGACGCACGTGGCGCTCGTCGCCGCTAAAGGGCGTGTCGAGGAACGTGTCCACGATCTTGAGCGCGAGGCCCGGGCCGGTCACGCGCGCACCCATCGTGAGGACGTTGGCGTCATTGTGCTGGCGCGTCGCCTCGGCCGAGAAGCAATCGCCGCACAGCGCCGCACGGATGCCCTTGAACTTGTTGGCAACGATGGAAACGCCTATGCCCGTGCCGCAGATGATGATGCCGCGCTCGCACTCGCCACTCTGCACCGCACGCGCGACCCTGGAGGCGTAGTCGGGGTAGTCGACAGAATCGGTGCTGTAGGTACCGAGGTCCTTGTACCCAAGGCCGCACTTGTCCAGGTGCGCCTTGACCTCCTGGAGGAGCTCGAACCCGCCGTGGTCACAGCCCAAAGCAATCATTTCTCATCCTTCCCTCGTTGTTGGGGCAGCCGACGGAAGACGCCGGCCAGGCGACACCCCATAGTACGACTGGAGGCCAGGGGGCGCTGCTCCAAACGCATGCCGCCACGGTAATGCCCCAGTTGCCCGCCGTGCGAGAATCCGCGGCACGGCGTTACTCTCAAATACTGTCTTGACATAAAGTCAGGTTTATATTTTACAACTACAGGGGAGAGAAGCGTCCATCCGTACGCGCAGCCCACAGGGAGAGGAGCATCATGCTCGGCAACTTCACCTACCACAACCCGGTCCGCGTCCACTTTGGGCCGGATTCGCTCGACCAGCTTGCGGGCGAGCTCGCGGGGTACGGCCCCAACGTGATGCTTGCCTACGGAGGCGGTTCCATCAAGCGATCCGGCCTCTACGACAGGATCGTCGGCATCCTCTCGGCCGCAGGAAAGAACGTCTTCGAGGACGCGGGCGTCATGAGCAACCCCACCGTCGAGAAGCTGGACGAAGGCCGCAAGATAGCGCGCGAGAACAACGTCGACCTCATCCTCGCGGTAGGCGGCGGCTCGGTCATCGACTACGCGAAGGCCGTCTCCGTGAGCGCATGGTACGACGGCGACGCATGGGAGAAGTTCTTCCTCAAGATGGAGGGCCCCGATGGCAGGGTCATCCCCGTGGGTGACGTGCTCACCATGAGCGGCACCGGCTCCGAGACCAACGGCGGCTCCGTGATCACCAACCACGAGCAGGGCCTCAAGATCGGCCACGTCTTTGGCAGCGACGTAATGCCCAAGTTCGCCATCGTGAACCCCAAGCTCACCTTCACGGTTCCCGACTACCAGATGCGCGCCGGCATCTACGACGCCTTCAACCACATCTGCGAGCAGTACTTCTCCGGCTCCGACGACAGCACCTCCGACTACATCGCCGAGGGTCTCATGCGCAGTCTCGTCCACGCGAGCCGCATCGCCGTGAAGGACCCCACCAACTACGAGGCGCGCTCCAACATCAGCTGGGTGTGCACCTGGGCGCTCAACACGGCCATCGCCTGCGGCAAGGCGACCGACTGGGAGGTCCACATGATTGGCCAGGCCGTGGGCGCCCTCACCGACGCCACCCACGGCATGACGCTCTCCGCCGTGAGCCTCCCCTACTACCGCCTGGTCATGCCCTATGGCGTGGAGAAGTTCGCCCGCTTCGCGCGCGTGGTGTGGGAAGTCCCTGCCGAGGGCAGGACCACGGAGGAGCTGGCGGCCGCCGGTCTCGACGCCATGAGCGCGTGGATGGACGAAATCGGCGTGGTAAAGCACCTGAGCGAGCTCGGCTTCACCGAGGACATGATCGACGGCGCCGTCAGGGGGACGTTCATCCTCACCGGCGGCTACCACCCCCTGAGCACAGACGAGGTCGCACGGATCCTCCGCGAGAGCCTGTAGCGCAACCTCACGAAGGAGATGATCCACAGTGCACATGGAGGGCGCACCGATGTCGATGCGCCCTCCGCCGCCTTCCCCCTGGCACGCCAGCCCTCCCGACCGTCAGCTCACGCCCTCCCGTGGCGAGCAATCGCAACGGGAGGGCAGGTCCTTGAGTCTATGGTCGCGTGGACCACTTCAGCCGCTCGTACGCCTGGGCGTCCACGGGCTCCAGCCACTCGGCACTGGCACCCTCGGCGGGCACGGCCAGCGCTATGTGCTGGAACCACGAGTCGGCGGCGGCACCATGCCAGTGCTTGACCTCGGGCTGGATGCCCACCACGTCGCCGGATCTCAGCTCCTGCGCGGGCTTGCCCCACTCCTGGTACCAGCCGCGACCGGCAATGCAGATGAGCACCTGGCCGCCCTTGTGGTGGATATGCCAGTTGTTCCGGCAGCCCGGCTCAAAGGTGACGTTAGCGGCACCCAGCTGCGAATCGCCCAGCGGGGCCAGCCAGCTGTTGCCCACGAAGTACTGGGCGTAGGCGTCGTTGGGCTCGCCCTTTGGGAAGTCCCTGGAGAGACCGGACGGGTCGGCTATGCGCTCGTCCTTCTCGCCCACAGGCTCTTCTTCGTCCGCCCAGACCTCCTGGGCCAGGTTGAAGGCAGCCCAGCCCTTGGGCCAGCCGCTGTACATGGTTGCATGCGTGATAATGGCGGCCGCCTCGGCACGCGTGACGCCGTTCCTACGTGCGTTCTCCAGGTGGTAGCGCAGCGAGCTATCGGCGATGCCCTGCGAGATCAGGGCCACGATGGTGACGATGCACTTGGTCTTGGTGGAGATAGCCTCCTGGTCCCACACCTCGCCAAAGAGCACGTCATCGTTGAGGTGCGCGAACAAGGGGGCGAACTCGCCCAGCGCGTTCCTGCCTGCCGTCTGCTTCATGCCCCCGGGAAGCGACTCCATTGCTCCCGGCGGGGCAGCTCGCATGCGCGACGGGACGGACGTGCCCAGGCCGACCGTTCGCCACGCCCGGGCAATTCCGAAAAATTTAGGCTCATCGTCACTTCTGGTGGCTAGCACACTCCGACGCCAGCTGGGCCGAGAAGTCCAGGCGTCCCAGCCTGAGGAAGGCCATGGCCTCCGGGTGGGCCAGGCTCCCGAAGCCCCCCGGGGCCCTCCTGACGGACTGGGTGGCCGAGCCGGGCCCCTCCGGGACCGCGTTCGTCGCGTCGCGGGGGAACCAGTCGAGAACGCCCTCCCTCTCCTCGCGCACGGTCCTCGCGACCGCCTTCGTCCTCGGGACGTCCGGGCGCATGATCCAGCTGGTGGCCCGACCCGGCCCCCTGGAGGCCGGCCCCCCGCCCGGGCAGTCGCAGACGCCCCTCGTCGCCTCGGCCATGGCCATGGGCAGGACCTGGGCCTCGAGGGGGGCCGCGGAGCGCGCGTCGGGGCGCACCTCCCAGGGCACCCTGACCGTCCTGGCGCCGCGCTCGGGGCGGCCGGCCCCGGGGACGGCGCGGCGCACGACCGTCTCGCGCCGCCAGGTGCCGGGGCG
>NZ_CAUGRZ010000015.1:0-29934 GCF_959602185.1 uncultured Olsenella sp. | reverse complement strand
ACGTCGCGCCCCGCACGGGGCGCGTGGATTGAAACTTGGAGGTGGAGCCGCCGCGCTTGTAGCGCTCAGCGGTCGCGCCCCGCACGGGGCGCGTGGATTGAAACTCTATGGGAGCCTTGGGCAGCTCCCCGGACTCCCAGTCGCGCCCCGCACGGGGCGCGTGGATTGAAACCAGCCGGCATCCGGCGGGGTCGTCGCGGTCACCTGGTCGCGCCCCGCACGGGGCGAGTGGACTGAAACTCGGCCACGAGGCGCATGGGGCCGCCGCAGAGCGGCACTCTGCCAGCCAGAAATATGCGCCTCGCTTCCGCCAAAGGCCGATTCTGGATATACTTGCGTCGAGGCACGCCCACCCAGCTAATTGGGAGGAAACGGCCTCATTTGCGTCTTCGTAGGAAGAGAGAGCGGAGAAACCGTTCCGCAAGGTGTAGATGGCCTCAAGTGGAGCACTTTGCCATCCTGCGCCCTGTCTCTTCAATGATGCTTTTTTCAATTTGCGTTGTGTCGTTTGTTTTGAGCAATGTCGCTTTGACTGGCAATTCAATTGCTGAGCGCGCGATGTGAGAATCTGCGACGTGGTGCAACAGTGCGCAAACATCATCGTGGCCTGTCACTTCGCATTTTCGGCTAGGCATAGGGTAGGGGGCTCGAGCGGATGGCTAAGTAGGACGACATCAAGGTGACTGTCACCCTGAGACGTTCGGAAAAGCCTTCAGATAGCAATGACGCCAATGCTCTTCCCTGGCTCGAATACCTGGGCGGCGCTCGGCGCCGAGGACAGTATATGCGATCTCGGAGAGTGGCGGAATCGGTAGACATGCGTGACCTGGGAGTATGTGTCTTCGCGAACGTGCGAGGTCGAGTCTCGCCGCCCCGACCAGCAGAGCGACCGGAGACCATGACCGTGCCAACCTCCGTGACTGTCCCCGACGCACGGAGATGATTTCAACATCTACAACCAGCTCAACGAGGCCTTGGGACAGAGTGGCAAGCTCGTCATAGATGTGGCGAAAGTCTCCGTTTACGTTTGCAGAGGTCTGCGAAAAGGCAGAGGTAGCTTTCGGGAGAAGAAGCGACTTCATTGAGATGAATGTCATGGGCGACGAGCACATGAGACACTTCAAAAAAATAGAAAGCCTATCTGGCTTGCCTCCCACGAATGGCGGGTCCCTGATAGGCACTTCGGTTATACCCATTTCCCGCTAGTTCAATGACGGAGTTCCAGGCCCTGGAGGTCCGCATTAGTTGATTGATAAACTCAACGCAGTGCTTTGCCGACGTATTGCAGGACAAACTGTTGCGAGAAAGTCTTTCAGTGTTGCGTTGGGATTTTCAATCGACCATTTCCGCGCATGTACCGTTGGTCGAGGACGGGGATCCAAAGGCTGCGTGCGAATTGCCGTATGATGATTCGCAGCAGTCGATATCGAAGTTGGAGGATTTCGTTGCCTTTTGTAGCATCGGCGACTACGGACCCTGCGGTCCAGTCGATATGCATCCGGTGGCGGCGATAACGTGACGGAGGTGGCAACGTGATCAAGGCGTTGCTTAAGGCAATCCTGTTCGTCCTGCTTTTCCCGCTCTGGCTTCTCTTCTGGCTCTGCAAGTTCGCGGCCTAGATCCGGTCCTGCTCACGCGATGGGGGCATTATTGCGTGGATGGGACTTGTGTATAGGTTCATCGTATACATGCAAGCGGGCATCGGTTCAGAAGGCAGAACGCGGCCTGTAGCTTGCATCACCGCCGATGCCCTTCCTTCTCTCTCGGGCCGTGCGGCTTTGTGGCATTCGTGACATCACTCCGGACCTGTAGTGCATGTCATCGCGAGGCCCGAAGAGGCCGTTTCCCATTCGTTCCGGCCGGCCGACAGGGGTTTCGTGAGGTCGAGAATCGCCCCTGCGGCTCAAGGAATGGCAGTGAGGGTTTGAGGGATTTGGAGTAGTACCGTTCTGATTGGTGGTCTAGCATCAAAGGCCCTGCGTCTAAAATGCTCGCGGACATGCGGCCGAGCAGGTCGACTCCCATCGTTCCGGCCAGTGAGAGAATCGGAGGGTGACCATGCATCTCGGCTTCTCGGTGGTGGGCGTTGCCTTCCTGCTCATGCTCTTCGTTCCCAACATCAGGTGGGCGAGGAACCAGCCTGATGGCTACGCCGAGATCTCCAGGCACGAGAGCCGCATCCTGCTGGCGCTCGAGAGAATTGGCCAGGTCGCCACCACCTGCACCGCCGTCGTGTTCATCTCTCCCCAGGGTTTTGAGCTGCCCTGGTTGCTGTGGCTCGTCTCCGCCCTCGTGCTGATGGCGTTGTATGAGCTCGCCTGGGCCCGCTATTTCAAAGGTGGGGCGCGGCTCACCGACATGTACGCGCCCCTGGGCCCCGTTCCAGTTCCAATCGCCACGCTGCCCGTCGCCGCGTTCGTGCTGCTCGGCATCTGGCACCAGTCGCCTGTGGCCGGCCTCTCCGCCGTCGTCCTCGGGGTCGGCCACATCGGCATCCACCTTGGCCACCTGCAAGAGCTCGCTGGTCGCTAGATGACGTAGTTCCTCGATGCCGGGAGATCTCGAAATCCGCCCCCAGCGCATCGCGAGATGCGAGAAGTGGGTGGTTTTTCTCCCCAAAATGGGGCAAAACCACCCACATCAGGCCTCTCATGGCCGGCAAACCACCCACATCGCACGTCCCGCGGCGGCGTGGCCGGCAAACCACCCACATCGCGCCTCCCGCGGCGACGCCGCCGCTCTCCACGGCGACGCCCCACTCCCCAGGCGACACCGCCACAAGAAAGGGGCGCCGCCCGCACGAGCGACGCCCCGGGCCAAGCCCCGTGTCCCTCTCGCCTACGCCATGCTGGCGAAGATCGAGGCGAAGGCGATGATCACGCCCATGACGGACTCTCCGCCCAGCAGTCCGGATGCCACCACGAGGCCGCTCTCCTGTGCCTTCTCGACCGCCTCCTGGCGTTCCGCCTCGCTGAGGCCCGCGTTCCTGCGTGCGCTGACCTGCTCGTAGACGATGCGCGCCACGGCACCCAGCGCGGCGGTGACGCTCATATAGAAGGGCAGGTAGACGCCCAGCCCAAGCATCATCGCGGGAAGTCGGGCGAAATAGAGCGCAAGCCCTCCCGCAAGTCCCAGCACGAAGGCCGGTACGCTGGGGATGCCCGACACCATCGTGGCTACGACGGAGGCCTGGGCGCTCACGAACTCCTTGTCCGGCCCGAAGGCGTCCGGACCGTAGGCGCTCACCAGGGCGACCATGACGCCCGCCGCGACGAGCGCCCCCAGGACGCCGCCGATGGCCTGGCCCAGCCACTGGGCGCGGGGGTCGGTGCCCAGGACGTGTCCTGCCTTGAAGTCGTTCATCACGTCGCCCGCCAGGCCGCAGGCCACGGCCACGACGCCGGCGATGAAGAAGAGCTGCACCTCCTGCAGGCGTGCGAAGGCCGAGACCAGCAGGAGCACGATGAGCCCGAAGATCTCCATGGGGTCGATGCCCGTCTGCCCGCAGGACTGGGCGCTCATGATGGTGGTGACGAAGGTCAGCAGCACCACCGCGACGGCCGGGATGGGGCCGAGCTGCAGCCCGAAGCAGACGAGCACGGCGATCGCGGCGGTGGCGAGCCCCAGGATGCCTGCGTCGAGGCGGAGGTTGCCGCTCACGAGCGAGGAGGGGTCGTTCGCCTCGCCTTCGCGATGGCCCTCTCGTGGCGCGCCGCCCCCGAGCCCGCGGACGACGCCGGCCATCTGGGGCAGGATGTCCTTGATTACGACCGCGACGCCCGATCCCATCATGAGGCCCATGCCCAGGCTCTTCACGATGCCCTGGGCGTTGGCGACGTCCCAGAGCCCGGCGGCGCTGCCGGCCACGACGATGCCGAAGTTGGCCACGACCCCGCCCAGGAGCCACCAGGCCACGGCCACGCCGCCGATGAGGAAGCCGACGGAGAGCATCATGGGCGAGTTGTAGATGCCAAAGGCCACGCCGGGAATGGGCAGTTGCAGCAGCATGGCGGGCAGGAGATGCAGCCCGTCGCGCAGCAGGGCGTAGGTCCCGGCGACGCCCATCGAGCCGAAGAGCTGCCTGCCAGTGCGCCCGCCCGCCTCGGTAGCCCTGAGCGTCTGCGCCGCGGCGTTGCCGGTGGGGAACTCGAGGTTCGCGTCCACGATGAAGTGCCGGTGGATGAGGGCCGTGCAGACGAGGCCCAGGCCCGTGCCGGCAAGCGCCACCAGGAAGATCTGGACCCAGCCGATCTGGCTCGCGAGGCCCAGCATCCAGGCGCCGGGTATGGTGAAGGCGAGGCCGCCGGCCACCATCGCGCCCGCGGACATGATGGTGTGGGTGACGTTGGCCTCGTTGAGGCTGGCGTTTCCGAGCAGCTTGAGGAAGAAGAGCGAGATGACGGCCGCGAAGATGATGGGCCAGGGGAGCGCCCCCAGACGTAGCGCCGTGTAGACGGAGGAGGCGGTGATGATCGCGCAGCCCACGCAGCCGATGATCACTCCGCGCAAGGTAAGCTGGCCACGCCACGAGGCGCGGCTGGTGCCGTTGTCCATATGCAGTCCCTTCAGGATATCCGCTCCCCCTGTGCCGATGCGCCGGTGCGCGGGCGAGGAGTCGGGTTGCTACGGGTCGCCTGCGGAGCCGGACGAGCGCCACAGACTTGCTAGAGTGTAGCGCATGGGTCACGAGCTAAGGAGATGGTCTGATGGGTCAGCGCGGGGAAGGCGGGACGGGGGTCGTCTCGCTTGCCGTGGACGTGGGCAACACGACGAGCTCCTTCGGGCTCTTTGCCGCGTCAGCAGGGGAGACGGACGAGCCCTTGGGAACCTGCGAGCTCACCACCCCGCAAAGTCTCACGGTGGACGAAGCCTGCCTGCAGCTCGGCTCCGTGCTGGAGCTTCTGGGCGGGGGAGAGGGGCTTTGCGGGGGCGTTGCCGCCGGAGCGCTCGTGGGGGGTGCGACCGCCGGCGGTGGCGTGGGCGGGGCTGTCGCTGTGTCGTGTGCCGGTGAGGCTGCCGCCCGGACGCGCGTCGCGTCGATCCTCTCCTGCGTGGTTCCCTCTCTGAGCGACGTCTGGGCCCAGGCCTTGGAACGCAGCCTGGGCGTGCGCCCCCTGGTGGTGGGGCCGGGCCTTCGCACGGGGATGCGCATGGCCTACCGTGACCCCGCCGAGGTGGGGCCCGACCGCATCGCCGATGCCCTCGCGGCGCGTCAGAGCCACGGCTCGCCCGTCGTGGTGGTGGACTTTGGCACGACGATGAACGTCGAGGTCGTTGATGCGTCCGGCGCCTTTGCGGGCGGCGTGATCGCCCCTGGCCTGGCCTTGGGCGCGCGTGCCCTGAAGCAGGCGGCGGCGCGTCTTCCCCAGGTGGAGCTGGAGGTTCCGAGCTCCGTCATAGGCCGCTCTACGCGCGAGGCCATGCAGGCGGGAATCGTGCTGGGGGAGGTCGCTCGTGTCGAGGGGCTGGTCGGCCGCGTGATGGGCGAGCTGGGCTGCGAGCCTCCGGTGGTGCTCACGGGCACCCGCGCGGAGGACATGGCGCGCCTTTTGGGAGAGGGGCCGCTGTCCGGGCTTCTGAGCTGCGACCAGACGCTCACGCTGCGGGGGCTGCACCAGCTGCTTCTGGGCCAGGCGCAGAGGCGCGCGCGTAGGTAGGGGCTGCCGCGTGGCATGCGGCTCCTCTCGCCCCAGGGCGGCTCGCCCGACCGGATCGTACAAAGAGTTGTATGTGGTTTTTCTCGCCCGACGGGGTGTATTACAAGGTTAGAAAACACATAAGAGCAGGTAGAAGGCTTGCCGAGAAATACGATTGTTTGCGGAATCCGCATACAACTTCCGGGAAGCCACGGCGGCTCGGAGTAGATGCGCCGACCATCCCGGCCTTCGACCTAGAGGCACCAGGACATGTAGAGCGGCAAGCGTATGATCTCTCCGTCAACCTGCATGGGTCTGGGGTGCAGGATATAGCTTATGCCGACGCGGGTCCCGAATTTCGCTTTGAACTTCTTGAGAGAGCCGAATCTGTACCGTTTCCCTGACTTCACCTCGATGGGGGATACACGTAGCTTGCCGGTCGCATTGTCGTAACCACGCGTGATGAGGAAGTCTATTTCCATGGTGTTCTCGCGCGCCGAATCGTCCCTTCTTGAATAGAAGAAGAGCCTGTGCCCCGCCGTCCTGAGTTGTTGGGCAACGACGTTCTCTGTCAGCATTCCTTCGTTTACCTCGAGCCTGTCTAACAGGATGTCGCGGTATACCTCGTGAGGCGTCTGGTCGTTGTCCCAGAACTGGAGTGTCGACAGAAGGCCCGTGTCTGACATGTAGCTCTTGAACGTGGTCTCGTCGAGACTTGCCGAAAGTCCAACTGCAGGGTCGTCCGCGTTATAGCAAGTTGAAGTTATCTGGGCGTTGTCCAACCAATAGAAGGCGTCTGCGTACTCGCGCATGCGCGCGTTCTTGTCGATGCCCGAGAGACGGAACACCTTGTCATGTTTTGCGAGCTGGCTGGGAATGGTCGAGTAGACGCGTGATAGACGAATCGCCTCTCTGCCTCCAAACCGTTGCATGTCATTGCGATACAGAGAGACGATGAGGCGCTTCTCCCTGTCTACGGCTCCGAAGTCCCTCTGCTCGAGGTAGCTGCTGACTACCTGGGGCATACCCCCAACGAGTATGTACTCGCGGAAGAGGCGCTCTGCCCTCCTGTGCAAGGTGTCTGGTAGGGGGGAGAGCGTGGAGAAAGATTTCCGAATCAGCGTAGAGAGCTGATCTTCCCCGGCAGCCCACAGGAACTCCTCGAAGTCGAGCGGATCGAGCCTCAGAGTCTCTTCTTCGGAGGGAATGAGGATGTTCCCGATGTTTTGCTGGATGGAAATCAGGGAGCCCGTCTCTATGTAGTCATAGCGTCCGTCTGCGACGAGCTGCTTGATTAGCTCGCGCGCAGGGGGAAAGAGCTGTACCTCATCGAAGATGATGACTGACTGGCGACGTGTGAGCTGTACCCCATAGATGGCGGCGAGGTACATGAAGAGCGAGTCGAGGTCATTCTTGTAGTCGAGGAAGATCTGCTGGACTGATTGCGGTGCGTTCGAGAAGTCGATAAGCAGGTAGGAGGCGTACGCGTCTTTTGCAAAGACCTCGACGAGCGTACTCTTGCCCACTCGACGCGCGCCCTCGAGCAACAGTGCCGTCCTCCCGTCGGAACGTTGCTTCCAAAGCTCCAGCTGCGTATAGGCCTTTCTGTCAAACACGATACTCCCTTTTCTTTTCACCACGAAATGCGCTCTCTTATTTGGATGATAAGACACGAAATGCGTAATTATTAGTATTAAATTTATCACGAAATGGAGAATTGTGTTTTGAGGGAAGTATGTTAGCCAACCTGTGGGCGACAGACAGGGGATTGTATGTGGTTTTTCTCGCCCGACGGGGTGTATTACAAGGTTAGAAAACATATAAGAGCAGGTAGAAGGCTTACCGAGAAAGACGATTGTAAGCGAAGGCCACACACAAATTTTGAAATCACCCAAAGTGCGACGCCGACCTGGAAACCGACGACAGCGGGCGGGCGTCACGTCATGCGACCTGCGCAATCGCCGCCGCCTGCGTAGCGGATACCCTCGCCCTCGCACTGGGCACGGCGAGGCACCGGCGCGTCTAGCTGCGGCGCTGGTAGCGCTGCATGAGGTAGGTCTCGGCCCAGATGATGGCAAAGAGCGCGACCGCGAGCACCAGGCGCTGCTGGTCATCGAGCTGCGGCAGGGCCAAGAAGGCGATGACCGCGGCGGCGGCTGCCAGGGCCAGGAGGACGATGAGCCAGGTCAGCGGCTCGCGCGGGTCCAGGCTAGTCAGGGTGTTGAGGAAGGTGGGCCTGCCGAGGTCAGAGATTCTCATGCGCTACTCCATGGTGTGCGTTGCGAAGACGGGGTCGTCCTGCCACAGTACGACCTCGCCTGCGGCGAGCGAGGCGGGGACGTCGATGATTCGCTGGTTGGACGACCCGCGGAAGCGCAGGGTGATGTCGTATAGGTCCTGGACGAAGGGGCCATCCACCAGCACGTCGAGGCAGGCGAGGATGCGGTCGGTGTGCTCCGTGTGCTGGGATCCGCCAGGACGCAGCTGCTCCCAGCTGTGGCCGCTGTACATCCAGACGCCCTTGTCAGGGCGCTCGCGGCGCACGCGCTCGAGGAAGTCGACGAGGCTGGCTTGGTTCTCGGGCTCGGTGGGCTCGCCGCCCAGGATGGAGAGCCCGTCCACGAAGTCGGGCTCGAGGCTGGCGATGATCTTGTCCTCCGTCGCGCGGTCGAAGGGCTTGCCTGCGTTGAAGTCCCAGGCCTCCTCGTTGAAGCAGTGGGGGCAGTGAAGGCGGCAGCCCGAGACGAAGAGCGTGGTGCGCACGCCCGTGCCGTTGGCGATGTCGAAGTACTTGATGGTCGCGTAGTTCATGGGGCTCCCTCGGTCGCGGTGCACCCAGTATAGGCGCTGCACGGCTGGGGCTGGCCTGGCAGCACTGCTCGTGTGCGCAGGCCGCGCATGGTTTGCGCGGGATTCGGAGAAGGGGCAGGCCGCGCATGGTTTGCGCGAGATTCGGAGAATGCGCAGGTCACGGGCGAGAGGCGCGCAGGCTACGGCTGCTTTGCGCACCACGCGAGCCGTGGGACTCCCATGTCGGAGGCTCCGGATGCCGCGGGTTGGCTCATGCGCCACGCGTGTTGCGGGACGTTCGGCACGGGATTCCGCGCAGCTCTCGCCTTGCCTGCCTTAAGAAAGTCTTTCGCGCTTGGACCCTGGCTCCTTAAGCTGCCCTACCCGTATAAACGCAGGTAGTTGGAACGTTGGCCTGCGGGTGGGGGAGGTCTGGATGTACGCGAGGGCAGGGGGCACTGTCGTGCGCGAAGCTCGGGGCGGCGATTGGCAGCTGGCACACAGGGGCTCCACGTGCGGGATGTGGCGCCGGTACCGGCAGGGCTTCGGGCGCGGGGCGTGGTGCGACCTGCGGAGGCGCCCCGCGCGCAGGACGTGGCGGCCCATGCTCAGGGACCTCGTGCTGGGAGACCCCGCGCTTGTGGAGCGGCTCGTCGCACGTGCGCTCCTTGCCGCCTTGGTCCCGTTGGCTCTCCTTGCCCTGGCGGCGTTCTGGCTTGCCTGGCAGGAGGGGGGCTGCTCCCTGGCGCGACCGCCCGAAGGGACCCCGGTAGAGCTCGTCGAGCTCTACGACCGCAACCCCGAGGCGCGCCGCTTCGTCCTTGACTACGCGGCGAAGCACGAGCTCGTGCAGCCGGTCGACCTCTAGTCCTTGGTGGGGTCGCGGGAGGTGCCGCTGCTGCTCCAGTGGGACGAGCGCTGGGGCTACCAATGGTATGCCGGCCAGTACCTCGCCCTCTCTGGCTACGGTCCCACCTGCCTGTCGATGGCGTACGTCTACCTGACGGGAGACCCTTCCTTCTCGCCGCGCGAGGCGGCGGAGTTTGCCACGGCGCACGGCTTCGCGTCGGACGGGAACGGCAGCGAGTGGAGCCTCATACCCGAGGGAGGGAGCCTCCTGGGACTCGACGTGACGGAGCTCCCGCTGGACGAGGGTCGCGTGCCCGCGCCCCTCTCGCCTCCCCGCCAGCCTTAATAAAGTCTTCTGCGTTTGCGTCCTAGCCCCTTAACGCCCCGCTCGCGTATAAAGGTTGCGGGGCACAGGGGCTCCCGCCGGACGGAAGGGCTCCGACCGCAGGAGGGCCCCACCGCCAGCGACGTACGAGGAAGGAACGACATGCAGCGCATCCTCCTGGTGGACGACGACCACGACATCGTCGGCGCTCTCAGGATCTACCTGAACGATCCCGGCTACGAGCTCCACGCTGCCTACGACGGCAGGCAGGCCGTGGCGGCGGTGAGGGCGGGCATCGAGGCGGGGGAGCCCATCGACCTCGTCCTCCTGGACGTGATGATGCCGGTCATGGACGGCTCCGAGGCCCTGGTGCAGATCCGCCGCCTCACTAACGCTCCCGTGATCATGCTCACCGCCAAGGGAGAGGACGCGGACAAGGTCCTGGGCCTCGACCTGGGGGCGGACGACTACGTGACCAAGCCCTTCGTTCCCGCCGAGCTGCTCGCCCGAGTGCGGAGCGCCCTCAGGCGCTACACGAGGCTGGGCGGCAGCTCCGGCATGGCGGACGGCCCGGCAGGCCCCGACACCCTCGTCCTGGGCGGCATCGAGCTGGACGACGCGGGCAAGCGCGTCACCGTGGACGGCGAGCCCGCGGCGCTGACGCCCAAGGAGTACGACATCTGCCGCTTCCTCATGGCCCGCCAGGGGCACGTGTACAGCCCGGCGCAGATCTACGAGGCGGTGTGGGGCGAGCCGGCCTGCGGCAGCGAGGGCACGGTGGCGGTCCACGTGCGCCACCTCAGGGAGAAGATCGAGATCGACCCCGCCAACCCACGCTACCTCAGGGTGGTCTGGGGACGCGGCTACATGATGGGAGGCCAGAGATGAGACGCAACGGCATCGAGTCGGCGAACGAGAACGCAGGCGCGATTTGGGTTTGGTCGGCGTGCGTGGTGGGGTCACTCTCGCTCGTCCTTCTCATGCCGCTTCTGCACTACGTCTACCTGACGCTCAACGGATCCGGCTTCACGATGAACGGGGAGCTCGTCTTGCTGGTCATATTCGATGCGGCGCTCGTGGCGGGTTTGCTTGTCTCGCGGCGTCGCTGGCACATGGAGGACGACATCCGCGTGGCATGGCTCCACCTCTGGCGCTGGGCGCTCGCCTTCTGTGGCATCGTGCTGGGGCTCGTCCTCGGCCTGGCCTCGGGGCTGACGCCCCTGGTGATCTTTGCCTACCTCGTCGCGCTCTCGCTCGCGTTCGTGATGCTCGGTGAGCGCCAGGCGCGCCTGGCAGAGCTGGGGGAGGTCGTCTCTCGCCTGGCGCAGGGTGACTTCGAGGCCCAGGTGGACGTGGGCCAGATGAGGGGGGGCCTGGTCGAGATGTCCGAGCGGCTCAACCAGGTGGCCGGTGCCGCATCAGCGGCTGCGGAGGAGCGCGCGCGGGCGCTGCGAGAGGCCCTCGAGGCCGAGCAGGTCAAGACTCGTGCCGAGCGCATGCGCACCGAGCTCATCACCAACGTGAGCCACGACCTCAAGACGCCCCTGACCTCGGTGATCAACTACGCGGACCTGCTCGCGTCCGAGCTCGCCCTCGAGCCTGGTGAGCGCGACGAGCAGAAGCTGGCCGAGTGCGCCGACGTGTTGGGCAGGCAGTCCGCACGGCTCAAGAAGCTCATCGAGGACCTCATCGAGGCCTCCAAGGCCCAGACGGGCAACGTTCAGGTCGATCCAGTCTCCATGGACGCGGGCGTGCTCCTCTCGCAGGCGCTTGGCGAGTGGGGCGAGAGGATCGAGGGCGCGGGGCTGGAGCTCGTGGACAGGCTGCCCGAGCTGCCCCTTGCGGTGAGGGCGGACGGGCGCCTGATGGGGCGCGTGCTGGACAACCTGCTGGGCAACGTGGCGAAGTACGGACAGCCGGGGACGCGCGTCTACGTCAGCCTCGCCCCAGGGGAGGGCGTCGCGCGCATGAGCCTCAAGAACGTGTCCGCCGCCCCGCTCGACGTGAGCGCCGAGGAGCTGCTGGAGCGCTTCGTGCGCGGTGACTCGTCGCGTACGACCGAGGGTTCGGGCCTGGGGCTCTCCATCGCGCAGAGCCTGATGGAACTCCAGGGTGGCAGCCTTTCTCTGGACGTGGACGCGGACCTCTTCAAGGTGGAGCTCACGCTACCGCTGGATGCGGGTGTCGCTGCCAGCATGGACGCGGACACGGATGATTCCAGGCAGTGCCCTTCCGAGGACGAGGCGACCACCGTGCTGTAGGCGCCGAGGTGCCGGATGGACCGGGAGGTGGGGTGGGAGCCCCTTGGCCCCTGCTCCCCCTCCCGTCTTGTTGGTCCGGCCTTGCCGGGTGCGTGTTGATCGGCCCTGTGGGTCGCCGTCAATCCACGTCGACTTACACCCATTTGTACTTGTGATGTGCCCTTGCGCAGGGTCCTCGTCACCACATGCGGCGTTGGGGGATGATGCCCATGAGCGTTACGGCATCGTCCTTCTCGTCGTATTCGTAGATCAGGTCGAAGGGTGGGAGAGAGCACTTTCTGGTCCCGTCTCCATGGACGCGGCGGATGGAATCAGGAAGGTCGCTGCTGCCGCTCAGCGGGAACGACTCGACCATCCGCAGGATTCGCTCCAGGCGGCTTGCGAGCCTTGGCGTGTAGATGGTCTCTGCGTCATCAATGAACTGTTCCGCGAACAGAAGCCTAGCCATGCCGTGCGAGCCTCTTGTCGAGGGCATCAGAGAATGCCTCCATGCCTTCCACGTAGCGGCCTTCTTCTATGTCTGCCCTCCCGTTCCTCAGGCATGCACGAAGCCTCTCCTCGTATGCGGCTCCTTCCGCCGCCTCCTGCAGCCGCCGCTCGAAGATCTCCTCGCTCATGAGCACGAACGCTCCGTTGCCGTTCTCCGTGATGTGGACCACGTCATGAAGCGCGGCATCCTTGACCTCTCGCTGTCGGGTCTTGAGGGCGGCGGAGGAATAGATGGTTGTCATGCCCTCGCTCCTTTCCTTGGAATAGATACCATACACAGTACTATTTTAGATACCAAAAGAAAGCATCTTGTCTCTGCGCTGCAAAGGGCGTCTAACTTGCGAAGCCCACAGTGAAGAAACTCGCGCCGTGCCTGGAAGCCTCCAGGCACGGCGCGAGTTGCGAGCGCGAGATGTCATGCGGACTAAAACGTCCGCCCCGGCTGCCTACAGGTGCAGCACGCGGTCCTTGATCTCTTCCGTGCGGCCCTGGTTCCAGAACTGGGTGCCGATGTAGCCGCAGGTGCGACGGGCCACGTTCATCTTGGACTGGTCGCGGTTGTGGCAGTGGGGGCACTCCCACACCAGCTTGCCGTCGTCCTCGACGATCTGGATCTCTCCGTCGTAGCCGCAGACCTGGCAGTAGTCGCTCTTGGTGTTGAGCTCCGCGTACATGATGTTGTCGTAGATGAACTGCATCACGCGGATGACGGCCTCGAGGTTGTCCTGCATGTTGGGCACCTCGACGTAGCTGATGGCACCGCCGGGCGAGAGGCGCTGGAACTGGCTCTCGAACTGCAGCTTGGTGAAGGCGTCGATGTCCTCGCGCACGTTCACGTGGTAGGAGTTCGTGATGTAGCCGTGGTCCGTGATGCCCTTCACCATGCCGAAGCGCTTCTGCAGGCACTTCGCGAACTTGTAGGTGGTGGACTCCAGAGGCGTGCCATAGAGGGAGTAATCGATGTCCTCGGCTGCCTTCCACTCGGCGCACTTGTCGTTCATCCTCTGCATGACGGCCAGGCCGAAGTCGGTGCCCTCGGGGTCGGTGTGGCTGTGGCCGGTCATGGCCTTGACGCATTCGTAGAGGCCCGCGTAGCCCAGGCTGATGGTGGAATAGCCGCCGTAGAGCAGCTTGTCGATGCTCTCGCCCTTGTCCAGGCGGGCCAGCGCGCCATACTGCCAGAGGATGGGCGCGGCGTCAGAGAGCGTGCCGGCGAGGCGGTCGTGGCGGCAGCGCAGCGCGGTGTGGCAGAGCTCGAGCCTCTCGTCGAAGATCTGCCAGAAGCGTCCCTCGTCGCCCTGGGCCGAGAGAGCCACGTCGGGCAGGTTGATGGTCACGACGCCCTGGTTGAAGCGGCCGTAGTACTTGGGTTTGCCGGGCTCCCAGTTCTTGGCGCGGGCGACGTTGTCGTAGCCGTTGCCCGTGCGGTCGGGGGTCAGGAAGCTGCGGCAGCCCATGCAGGTGTAGCAGTCGCCGTTGCCCTCGGTCTCTCCCCTGCTGAGCTTGTACTCGCGCATCTTCTTCTCGGAGATGTAGTCGGGCACCATGCGCTTGGCGGTGCACTTGGCGGCCAGCTTGGTGAGGTAGAAGTACTCGCTGCCCTCGCGGACGTTGTCCTCCTCGAGCACGTAGATGAGCTTAGGGAAGGCAGGGGTGATCCACACGCCGGCCTCGTTGCGCACGCCCTGGTAGCGCTGGCGCAGCATCTCCTCGATGCAAAGCGCGAGGTCGTGCTTCTCCTGCTCGTCCTTGGCCTCGTTGAGGTACATGAAGACGGTGATGAAGGGCGCCTGGCCGTTGGTGGTCATGAGGGTCACGACCTGGTACTGGATGGTCTGGACGCCGCGCGCGACCTCCTCGCGCAGGCGCCTCTCGACCAGCTGGTCGATCTGCTCGGGCGTGGGGTGGGCGCCGATGGCCTCCATCTCGGCGAAGACCTGGCGGCGAATCTTCTTGCGGCTCACGTCCACGAAGGGCGCGAGGTGAGCGAGCGAGATGGACTGGCCGCCGTACTGGCAGGAGGCCACCTGGGCGATGATCTGCGTGGCGATGTTGCAGGCGGTCGAGAAGCTGTGTGGCTTCTCGATCATGGTGCCGCTGATCACGGTGCCGTTCTGGAGCATGTCCTCGAGGTTTACGAGGTCGCAGTTGTGCATGTGCTGTGCGTAGTAGTCCGCGTCGTGGAAGTGGATGATGCCCTCGTTGTGGGCGTCCACGACCTCGCGGGGGAGCAGCTCGCGCATGGCGAGGTCCTTCGACACCTCGCCGGCCATGTAGTCGCGCTGGACGCTGACGACGGAGGGGTTCTTGTTGGAGTTCTCCTGCTTGACCTCCTCATTGTTGCTCTCGATGAGCGAGAGGATCTTGTCGTCCGTCGTGTTCTTGTGGCGCTTCTGGTTCTGCACGTAGCGGTAGATGATGTACTTGCGGGCCACGGAGAACCTGTCGAGCGCCATGAGCTGGTCCTCGACGAGGTCCTGGACCTCCTCGACGGTCACGGTGTGCCCGGCCTGGCGGCAGGCGTCCTCGACGTTGAGGGAGGCGAAGCGCACCTCGCGGTCGGTGAGGCGCTCGTTGGCGGGCACCTCCGCATTGGCTGCCTTGATGGCGTTCTCGATCTTGCTGAGGTCGAACTGGACCTCGGAGCCGTTGCGCTTGATGATCTTCATTGCTTCCGCCTTCGTCATCGCTGGTTCGCAGCTGGTTGGGCACACCGCCGAGTTGTTGGGTGCGAGGACAAGACTACCACAACAACTTGGGGCATTTGGTTTACTTTGCCACTAGATATTGTTGATAGTTGGTCGATAAGTCTGTTGATAACTGCCGAGCCCCAGCTCCCGCAATTGGTTCTGATAAAAACATTTAGCTAAGGCGAGAGGGGCGTCTGATGAGTTTGTGTACGCTCCCCACCGCTCGCCGACGGCGGGCGGAAGCGCCATCCTTGGGGGAGAGGGGCGGGGTGCCAACACGGCTGGGGCCCAAACGGATTGCGTACCGTGCATCCTGGGGCCCAAGCGGATTGCGCGTCGTGCATTTGCGCACATCCGCGCATTGTTCGGGCGCCCTCCGTCACACGTCGGCAAAGTTCGCGTGCAAGAATGCTGGCGCCGGGACGTCTCCGGCATCGTGACGGCAATGCGAGGGGAGAGGCGCATGCAGTTCTCTAAGAGGCTCGACCTGTTTGGCAGCGAGGTCTTCGCCACGCTCAACGCGCGTCGTCGCGCCCTTGAGGCGGAGGGCCGGGAGGTCTTCGACCTCTCCGTGGGGACGCCCGACTTCAGGCCGCCCCAGCACGTGGTCGACGCCCTCGTGAGGAGCGCCCAGGACCCGGGCAGCTGGAAGTACAGCCTGCACGACAAGCCCGAGCTGACGCGGGCCGTCTGCGACTACTACCGCGACCGCTTCGGCGTGGCGGGCATCGAGCCCGACATGGTGATGAGCTGTCGCGGTACCCAGGAGGGCATGGGCCACGTCTGCGCCGCGCTCGCCGACCCTGGCGACCTGGCGCTCATTCCCGACCCCTGCTACCCCGTCTTCCAGGCGGGCACGCTCCTGGCCGGGGCCGAGCCCTGGTACTACCCGCTCACGGCCGAGCACGACTTCCTGCCCCACGTGGCGGACATCCCCGACGAGGTCGCCGACCGTGCCAAGTACATGGTGGTCTCGCTCCCCGCCAACCCCGTCGGCTCGGTGGGCACGCCCGAGGTCTACCGCGAGGTCATCGACTTCGCCCGCGCCCATGACATCGTCGTGATCCATGACAACGCCTACTCCGACATCGTCTTCGACGGCCCGGCGGGCGGCTGCTTCCTGCAGTACGAGGGCGCGCTCGACGTGGGCGTGGAGTTCCTCTCGCTCTCGAAGTCCTTCAACGTCACCGGGGCGCGCCTGAGCTTCCTGGTGGGACGGCCCGACGTCGTGGCGGCGGCGCGCAAGCTCCGCAGCCAGGTTGACTTCGGCATGTTCTTCCCCGAGCAGGACGCGGCGATCGCCGCCCTCAGGGGACCTCGCGACCAGGTGGAGGAACAGCGCCTGCTTTACCAGCAGCGCAGGGACGCGCTCTGCGACGGTCTCGAGGCCATAGGCTGGGAGCGTCCCAACGCGCACGGCACGATGTTCGTCTGGGCGCACCTGCCCCACGGCCGCGGCGACTCCGTGGCCTTCACCCTGGAGCTCATGGAGCGCTCCGGCGTCATCGTCTGCCCGGGCGCGAGCTTCGGCCCGGCGGGGGAGGGCTACGTGCGCTTCGCGCTGGTCATGCCCCCCGAGCGCATACGCCGGGCGGTCGGGGCCATCGCCTCCTCGGGGCTCTAGGCAGGGGAGAGGGGCTGGCGGCGCGCTTTGGTGCCCCTCTCCGTCATGTGTGCATAAAAGTGCGGAAAATTGCTCATATCGTGTCGTTCGCCGAGCGGTCTGGGCCGTTCGTGGCTTGCCCCCTACAATTTTTTGGCTGACTAACATACATGACCGGTCGGCCAAAGACGCTAGGAGCAACGCAAGATGCCACTTTGGAACACACCCGGCAGGGTCAAGGCCGCCTTCTTCGACGCAGACGGCACCCTGCTCTCGTTCAAGACCCACCAGGTTCCCGACTCCGCGCAGATCGCCCTCTCGGAGCTCCGGAAGGCCGGCGTGAAGTGCTTCCTCGCCACGGGCCGTCCCCCCTACCAGGTGGACGAGATCCCCATCGACAACCTGGAGGCCTTCATCCTCCTCAACGGCCAGATGATCGTCACTCGCGATGACGTCCTGCATGCCGAGGCCTTGGACCCCGCCGACGTCGCGACGGTGGTGCAACAGGTCAGGGACGGCCTCTACGAATGCCTCTTCATGGAGCGCGGCCGCTGCTACGTGAGCGGGCACGATGACAAGGTGCGCGCCGTGGAGGAGGCCGCCGGGCTCAGCTTCGAGGAGGGGGACATCGAGCAGGCCCTCCACAATGAGATCTTCCAGCTCAACATCTTCCTGGCACCCGGCCAGACCGACGTGGTGACCAACGCCACCAGCAACATGCGCCTCACCCGCTGGTCGCCGCACTTCGTGGACGCCTTCCCCCGCCACGGCGGCAAGGCGCGCGCGGTGCGCCGCCTGCTCGACGAGTACGGCATCGCTCCCGACGAGGCGATCTGCTTCGGCGACGGCGGCAACGACCTCGAGATGTTTGGCGTGGTGGGCACCTCGATCGCCATGGGCAACGCCAACGACGACGTTCGTGAGCAGGCCGACTATGTCACCGACGACGTGGACGAGGGCGGCATCTACAATGCCTGCTTCAGGCTGGGACTCGTGACCGAGGCGTAAGGGCACGACCCTGCTCCCGCCTGGGCTGGGGGACGGCGGCCAGACCGCCGACGTCCTGGTCCAAGGCCTATAGCTCGAGACACGCTGCGCCGCTGGCATCGAGCCGGCGGTGCAGCTCCTCCATGATGGGGATCCCCGCCGAGCAGCCGATCCTGCGGGCACCGGCTGCCACCAGCGCGAGGAAGGAGCCGGCGTCGCGGATGCCACCCGCTGCCTTGACCTTGACCCTCTCGCCCACGTTGGCCACCATCAGTCGCACGTCCTCCACGGTGGCGCCGCCGCTGCCGAAGCCGGTCGAGGTCTTCACGAAGTCGGGCCCCACCTCTCGCGCGATTTGGCAGAGTGCGAGTTTCTCCTCCAGGCCCAGGTAGCAGTTCTCGAAGATGACCTTGCAGAGGACGCCCGCCTTGTGGCAGGTGGTGACCATCTGCCGCATCTCGTCGGCGACGTAGTCCCACCTGCCCTCTTTGACCTGGGTGAGGTTGACCACGTAGTCTATCTCGCTCGCCCCGGAGGCCAGGGCGTCCTTGGTCTCGAAGACCTTCGCCGCGACGGAGACCTGGCCCAGGGGGAACCCGATCGCCGCTCCTACCCGCACGTCGGTGCCCGCGAGGGCTGATGCGCAGAGGGCGGACTGCACGGGGTTCACGGCGACCATGGCGAAGTGGTACCTCCTCGCCTCGTCGCAGAGGCGCAGGATGTCCGCTTCGCGGGCGTCTGCGTGGAGGTTGGTGTGGTCCACGAGGCGGCAGAGCTCGTCCAGGGTGTAGCGTGTCATGCGTCTCTCCCTTGTTTCGTCTTGCCGCGCCCGCGGGTGCGGCCCACTCCCACGAGTATGCTCGCGGCAGGGCCAAGGCGAGAGGGGAAGAGATGCGAGCGGACGAGTTCGAGGGGCTGCTGAGGCAGGCGAGGAGCATCCGGAGGTTCGACGGGTCGAGGCCCGTGGGCAGGGAGGGGCTCCTGGGGCTGGTTGCCGCGGCGCGGCTGGCTCCCACCGCAAACAACTCCCAGATGCTGCGCTTCCGCCTGGTGTTCGAGCCGGAGGAGGTCGCGGCGACCTTTGCGACCCATCGTTGGGCGGCCGCCATCAAGGACTGGGACGGTCCCGAGCCGGGCGAGAGGCCCACGGCATACCTCGCCGTCTGTGCGCCGTCAGAGATGGCGGAGCTCCCCATCCGCAACGTCGACGCAGGCATAGCCGCCGAGGCGATCGCGCTCGCCGCGAGCGCCCGCGGCCTGGGAGCCTGCATGATAAAGAGCTATGGTCCCGAGCTCGACCAGGTCCTGGGCCTGGGAGAGAGGGGCCTGGCGTGCCTGCTGCTCGTCGCGGTGGGCTGGCCTGCCGAGGAGGTGCGCCTCGAGGATGCCGATGGGGTCGGCGGACTTGCCTATTGGCATGACGAGGAACGAGTCAACCACGTGCCCAAGCTCTCCGTGGAGGAGCTCTTGGCCTAGGGGTGACCACCGCCGCCGGCGCGTAGCCAAAGGGGCGGGGGCGACCGCTCGCGTGGCCGTCCCCGCCTGCGCCTTGCTTGGTGGCCCGCTCCTAGCCTTCTGCGGCCTCGTTCTCCACCGCCGCGTCCCTTAGGTCGATGACCTGGTCAAATGTGAGGCCCGAGCCTTTGACCTGCTCCTGGGGGCCAAAGACGCAGAGGCTGCGCCTCTCCTCAAGCCCATCCAGGCACGTTGCCATGGAACGCAGGGTCTCCTGCGTGGTTCCCAGGATCTGCCCGCGCAGCTCCGCGCGCCAGCCCTCGGGGCGGCCCGAGAGGTCCAGGCCGTCCTGCCTGCGGACGAGCTGGCGGGGCTTCACCGGGTTGTCGTGCGCGGCGACGCAGGACACGACGTAGCCCTCGAGCTCGGCCTGGCTGGCGTCCCAGGAGCGCAGCCAGTCGGCGCTGCCCTCGTAGCGGGCGATGCTGGGGGTGACGACGGGGTCGCGGTAGGACCAGAACTGCGGGAGCCCGCTGGTGGTGCGGCGGAAGCCGACGCCGTAGGCGCCACCCTTCACGCGCACCTCGTTCCAGAGGTAGTCGAAGCTCAGCGCGCGCGAGGCGACGGCCCAGTTGCCGGGGCCGAAGGCGTCGGCAGCCGAGGGGGCGGCCCCCTCTCCCACGTAGCTCACGTTGGAGGCGATGAGGAAGGCCTCGTCCTGGGCCTTGGGCGCGGGGAGCTCGAGCCTGTGCGCCGCCGCGTCCCCTGCGGGGGAGAGACCCAGGCTGCCGCCCGCCGCCCAGAACGCGTCCAGGTCCGCGCGAGGTCCGGTGAAGCTCACCAGCACCTCGTCGGAGCTGAAGACGCGCCGCGCGACGTCTGCGAGCCGCGCGCAGAGCTCGTTCTTGCGCTCGTCCCAGCTGGCGAGGAGCTCCCTCAGGAAGAGGTAGAGGCCCACGCCGCCCAGCGCGTCAGCCGCCGTGGCGGAGCGCGAGTAGTGGGTGGAGAGGCGCGCCATCGCGGCGGCGTGCCCGTTGTTCTGGAAGTACTGGGAGAGCGCGATGCGCCTCTGCTGGAGGATGGCCAGGATGCGCTCCTGGTCGTCGAAGAGGGTGGAGCCCCACACCTCGGCGGGGATGGTCGCGGCGTCGGCGACGCGCTCCGAGAGCGAGCTCACTCCCACGACCAGGTAGGGCCTGGCCTCGTCGAGGCTGCCCTGCCACGCGTAGGAGTCGCAGAAGAAGTCCAGGCTGCCCAGCCTGCCCTCCACCAGCGTGTCGAGCTCGGCGGCACTGTGCTCGCGGGTGCCCAGGCGCCCCAGGAGCTCGGCCAGGACGCTCGCGTAGGGAAGTTCGTCCGCCGTCAGGCGGCGCAGGTCGAAGTAGTGGTAGACGTAGTCGATCCGATGTGTGGGGATGTCGTGCCAGACGCAGGGGAGAGGCGCCTCGACGCGCTCCTCGCGTGGCTCGGCGGGGGCCTCGGCGATGTCCGCGACGCCCAGGCGCGGGAGGCGCGCCACGTCGGCCGGGTCGTCTGGCGCCTCCTGCTCGCGCCTCAGGGCCTCGAGCTCGGACGCGACTGCGGCATAGGCCTCGTCATCCATGCCCGCGCGCAGCTCCGCAAGCCGTGCCGTCTCGTCGGCCGCGGCACCGTCCTCCACGGGCACGAGCTCCACCTCGGCGTTGTGCGCGCTGTGGCAGACCAGCTCGTCCAGGAGACGCTCGAAGTAGCCGTCGGAGAGCCCCTCTCGCATGGAGTCTATGCAGTCCTGGAAGCGCAGGTAGTCCACCGGGCGCTCGTCGTCGTAGAGCCAGCTCGACATCGCCTGCATGGAGAGGGCCACTCCGTCGGCGTAGTAGCCCCAGTCGCCCTCGCGCAGGTTGAACTCCGCCTGGGCGAGTGACGCCTCGAGGCGCTCCCTGCCGATGCCGTCCCGCACAAGCCGGGCGCAGGTCCCCTCCACGAGCTCGCGGAGCGCCGGTCCGGAGTCGGGCCTGGTCCCCTTGGCGTGGAAGGCGACCTGAGGCTGGAGCTCTCCGTCCACCAGGATGCCCTGGAACTCGTCCGCGAGCCCGCTCTGGAGCACCGCGCGCTTGAGCGGGGCCTCGTTGGAGCCACAGAGGGCGTCGAGCAGGACGTCCGCCGCGAGCACGCGCTCGCGCTGGCCTGCCGTGCCGATGACGTACGAGAGGCCTACGGCGGCGTTGCCGGGGGCGGTGGCCATGCGCACCTTGGCCAGGGCGGGGCGCACGGGCTCCTGCGGCTCGAGCGGGTTGGGGGCGCCGGCGTGGCGGTCCTCGGCGCCGTCGAAGCGCTCGGCGATGAAGGCCAGCTCGCGCTCGATGTCCAGGTCGCCGTAGAGCACGGTGTAGCTGTTGGGCAGGGCGTAGTGGCGGGCGTGGGAGTCCAGGAACCCCTCGTAGCTCAGGTCGGGGATGGAGGAGGGGTCGCCGCCGGAGTCGAAGCGGTAGGCGTTGGTGGGGAAGAGCTGGCGGTCGAGGGCCTGGAAGAGGACGTCGTCGGGGTCCGAGGTGGCGCCCCTCATCTCGTTGTAGACGACGCCGTTGTAGGCGAGGCCGCCGTCCTCCGTAGGCTCGAGGTGCCAGCCCTCCTGCTCGAAGATACGCTTGCGCCTCCAGATGGAGGGGTGCAGGACGGCGTCGAGGTAGACGCCCATGAGGTTCTCGAGGTCGGCCACGTTGGTGGAGGCCACCGGGTACATGGTCTTGTCGGGGAAGGTGATGGCGTTGAGGAAGGTCTGCATGGAGCTCTTGATCAGGTTGACGAAGGGCTCCTTGACGGGGTAGCGGTCGCTGCCGCAGAGCACGGAGTGCTCGAGGATGTGGAAGACGCCCGTGTCGTCCTTGGGCGGGGTCTTGAAGGCGATGGAGAAGGACTTGTTGTCGTCCGGGACGGCGAGCCACATCAGGCGCGCGCCGCTCGCGTCGTGGCGCATGACGTAGGCGGTGCCCCCCAGCTCCTCCAGGGGCTCGACCGAACGGACGGTGAACCCGGCGTGCCGCGTGCCGGGCGCGAGGCTGGGGTCGGGCGTGGTGAAGGGAACTCCGCTCTTGCTTGCTGGCATCTTCTCTCCCTCGTTGCCGCGGTCTCGGCCGCGGGCGTCTGTGGACCGCATAGGCTTCCGATGTGCTTAACTTACCCCGCCCGCCGCGTTGTAAGCTCAGCAGGCAAAAGCTTGGGACGATTCTGCGCGCCACGTGGCGTGCGACGGAGGTCTGCGGTGGGGAAAGAGGCAAAGGGGAGCGTGACGGCCGTCGACGGGGGAGCCGCCGCGGACGGCGCCTGCGGGCGAGAGGGCCTCGCATCCGGTGCCGCACGGGCATCCGTCGGTGCCGTGGGGGCGGGCGTTCGCAGCCGTGCCGGCGCTGCCGACGAGGACGCGAGGCGCAAGGTCAGAGGGACGCTCCTCACCCTGGCGGGCGGCACGCTCTGGGGGCTCAACGGCACGCTCTCGAAGCTCCTCATGGGCAGCTACGCCGTGGACCCGCTCTGGATGGTCTGCGTGAGGGAGCTCACCGCCTGCTGGCTCTTCCTGGCCATGGCGGTCCTGGGCTCGCCCGGGCGCCTGGGAGGGCTCCTGCGCGACCGTCGCTCACTGCGCGGCGTGGTGGGCGTGGCCTTCGGCTCCATCCTGCTCTCGCAGGTCGCCTACCTCGAGGCCATCGACTGGACGAACTCCGCCACCGCGACGGTGCTCCAGAGCCTGAACGTCGTCATCGTCATGCTGGTGGTGTGCGTGCACGGGCGCAGGAGGCCTCGCAGGAGGGAACTCGCGGGAGTGGTGCTTGCCTTCGGGGGCACCTATCTGGTCGCCACGGGGGGCAACCCAGCCACGCTCTCGCTGCCGCCGGAGGGCCTCGCCTGGGGCCTCGCCTGTGCCGTCGCCGCGACGATCCTGGACATCCAGCCGCTCGAGCTCATCCGCCGCTGGGGGAACTTCGCCGTGAACGGCATCGCATTCCTCGTGTCTGGCGTGGCCCTCTCGCTGGCGTACCGACCCTGGGAGCACATGCCCTCCCTCGACGGCATGGGCTGGCTCATGGTCGCCGCCTCGGTGGTGCTGGGGACCTTTGGCGCCTATGCCCTCTACCTGCAGGGAATGAAGGAGGTGGGCTCCGTTCGCGGCTCGATGCTGGGCACGGTCGAACCCGTGGTTGCCACGCTGAGCTCGGTGCTCTGGCTCGGGGTGGTGTTCGGGCCGGCTGAGCTCGCCGGCTTCGCCATGATCATCGCCATGGTCTTCCTCACGGCGTAGGGGGGAGGGGATTCTCTCCTGGAAGAGGTGGGGGGCGGTCCGTCTCTGCCGGTGGCATGGCATGCAGAACTCGCCCGAGACGGCGACTTTCTGCCAACTCGGGCGAGTCCTGAACGATTCCGCGTCGGGACCCTTGCGACCGGCCGAGCCTCCTGCCGGCCTACTTGATGACCAGCGTGTCGCAGCTGGCGCTCCTGGTGAGGAAGGTCGAGATCGAGCCCAGGAGGGCGTACTTGATCGATGAGAGCCCGCGTGCGCCGCAGATGATGAGGTCGGGATGGATGACGTCGATCATCTCTTCCTTCAGGGTCTCACGGATGCGTCCGGCGCGCACGATGACCTCGACGCGCTTGATCTGGCCCTCCGCCTCGGCCTCGGCCACCTGGTCGGCGATGGACGCGCGGAAGTCCTCCTCCAGCGTGGCCACGAGCCCCGTGGGGAAGCTCCCCGCCGCCTCGAGCGCCGTGGCGTCGATGACGTGGCCTATGTAGAGCTCGGCGTTGTTGTTTGCCGCGACGATGATCGCCCGTCGCAGCACCTCCCCCTGCTGCTCGGTTCCGTCCAGGGTGACGAGGATCTTGTCGTAGCCCAGGTCCTGGTAGCTTGCCATGGGAACACCTCCAGAGGACGAATGGCACGTTTCCTGGAGTGTACCCGCGGGCGCGGATGGCACCCGCGGCCACGCTGCCGTCGGCCCCTCTGGTGGCGTGGGCGGCGTCCCGGCCTCTGTAGGCGAGAGGGACGCGCCCCTAGGACAGCAGCCCCTCCGACATGGGGTCCGTGCGGCCCTCGTCCGAGGCGGGCCCCTCGCCTCGCGAGGTCACGCGCGCGAAGAGCCGCTCGAAGATGACCTCCATCACGTAGTAGAAGGCCAGGCGGCTGTTGAGGTCCATGTCGTCGTAGGTGATCTGGCGGTCAACCGCATAGAGGGCGTGGTCGGCCAGGGAAGCCAGGCGGTTCTTCGAGAGGCCCGTGAGCGTCACGACCCTCACGCCGCGCGCCTTGGCTATGAGCGTCGAGTCGATCGAGACGCCGGTCTCGCCGCTCACGCTGACGGCGAAGAGCAGGTCGTTGCTGCCCAGGAGCTTGGCGGTGTGGGTCATGACGTGACGCTCCCTGAGCACCTCCGCATGCTTTCCCAGGATCTTGAGCTTGCTGCAGAGGTCCTCGCAGGGCAGGACCGAGAGGCCCGAGGCGAAGAAGACGACCTGGTCGGCGGACTCGATGGCATCGACGACCTCCTCCACGAGGCGGTCGTTCAGGAGCTCGCGAGTGCGGACGATGGACTCGTCCAGGCTGGTCCGCTCGATGGTGAAGTTGCGCTCCTCGAGCGAGACGAGATATGAGGACTTCATCTCGTTGAAGCCGGAGAAGCCCAGCTTGTGAGCAAGCCGGGTGATCGCGTTGGGCGCCACGTAGAAGTGCCCCGCGAGCTCCTTGGCGCTGAGCTGCCGCACGCGGTCCTTGGAGGCGACCACGTAGCGCAGGATGTCGGTCTCCATGCGATTGAGCTTGAGCGAGTTCTCCCTCACCGCGTCGTAGAACCTCATGTCGTCTCCCGTCGACGAGCGCGCTCGTGTATTCCTACACACGATTGTGTACGTATACCAGATGCGTGGCGCGCGTCCAAACGTCGTGGTCAGGGGCGCTTCCGGCAGATGCCTCCTGTACAACGTTGCCGACGGGAAGGACGGTCGCCAAATCCCGGGAGGCGACGGCCCGGCCCCTTGGAAGAGAAGGCGCAACTGAGCACAGAGAGGCCAGTGATCCTCATGAAGGACAAGCTCAACATCGTCATCGTCGGCGGCGGCTCCACCTGGTGCCCCGGCATCCTCAAGTCCCTTACCAAGCATCAGGACATCTTCCCGCTCAGGCGCGTTGTCATGTTCGACACCGATGCCGAGCGCCAGGCCGTGATCGGCGACTTCGGAAAGATCCTCTTCCGCGAGGAGGCTCCGGGCGTCGAGTTCGACTACACCACCGACAAGGACGTCGCCTACGAGGACGTCGACTTCGTCCTCTGCCAGATTCGCACCGGCGGCTACGACATGCGCTCCAAGGACGAGAAGATCCCCCTGTCCATGGGCCTGATCGGCCAAGAGACCGTCGGCGCGGGTGGCATGGCCTACGGCATCCGCTCCATGAGCGACATGATCCAGATCGTGAAGGACGTGCGTGCCCGCAGCCCCAAGGCGTGGATTATCAACTACACCAACCCCGCGGCCCTCGTCGCCTACGGCCTGGCACGCGTCTTCCCGGACGAGAGGCGCATCCTCAACATCTGCGACCAGCCCGTCAACCTGCTGCGCTCCTATGGCAGGCTCCTGGGCAAGGACCCCAGCAACTGGGAGCCCACCTACTTCGGCCTCAACCACTTCGGCTGGTTCACGCACCTCTATGACGAGTCCGGCCACGACCTGGTGCCCGACATCAAGGAGCACACCAAGAAGTTTGGCTTCAAGCCCGTCGACGCCGAGCAGCGCGACCAGTCCTGGCTCGACACCTACGCCATGGTGGCTGACATGCTCGACGACTTCCCCGAGTACCTGCCCAACACCTACCTGCAGTACTACCTGTACCCCAAGTACAAGGTCGCGCACCTCGACCCCAACTACACCCGCAGCGACGAGGTCATAAACGGGCGAGAGAAGCGCGTCTTCGAGGAGTGCCGCCGCGTGGCGAAGGTGGGCACCGCCCAGGGCTCGTCGGTCGTCCAGAACGACGCCCACGGCGACATGATCGTCGAGGTCTCCTCCGCGATCTACCGCAACACCCGCAAGACCTTCATCGTCATGGTGCGCAACGACGGCATCATCAAGGACTTCCCTGACGACGCCCAGGTCGAGATCGCCGCGAGCGTGGGCGTCAACGGCCCCGTGCCGTACGCGGTGGGCAAGATCGACACCTTCTACCACGGTCTCATGGTGAACCAGTACTCCTACGAGCGCCTGGCCATCGAGGCCTACCTCGAGCACTCCTACGGCAAGGCGCTTCAGGCGCTCACCCTCAACAGGCTCGTCAACGACGGCAAGGAGGCCCGCAAGGTCCTCGACAAGCTCGTCGAGGCCAACGAGGGCTACTGGCCCGAGCTCCACTAGGGGGCCTTGGGCAACGGCGGGGCGCGCCGTCAGGGTCGCGTCCCGCACCATCAGGGGAGCTGCGAGCGGCGACGCGCGCGACAGGGGCCCTGCCCGGGCGCGCCGCCCCCGCACAAGGAAAGGCAGTTGGCTATGAACAAGGAAGAGGCACTCGCCAAGTTCCAGCGGCTCGGCAAGGTGCTCATGACGCCGGTCCTGATCCTGCCCATCGCGGGCATCTTGGTCGGCCTGGGCAGCGCCTTCACCAGCAAGTCCCTGCTCAACGTGGCGCCTTGGCTGGGCGCTGCGGTGCCGGGCATGCTCTTCTCGCTCTGCAAAGTGGCGGGCAACGTGGTCATGGGCAACATCCCCATGCTCTTCGCCATCTGCGTGGCCTACGGCTTCGCCAAGTCCGAGAAGGCCACCGCGGCCCTCTGCGGCTTCATCGGATACATGACGATGAACGCCGTCATGGGGACCTTCCTCACCAAGCTGGGGACCATAGACCCCAAGAATCTGGCGACCGGCCAGGCGGCCATCCTGGGCACCGTCACGCTCGACACCGGCGTCATCGGCGGCCTCGTCGTGGGCGCGCTCGTGGCCTGGGTCCACAACCGCTGGTACAAGATCGAGCTCCCACCCGTGCTCTCGATCTTCAACGGCACGCGCTTCATCCCCGCCGCCACCATCGCCTTCTGCAGCCTCCTGGGCATCGTGATGTCCTTCGTGTTCCCGCCCATCCAGGCCTCGCTCGGCGCCCTCAGCGCCTTCATCCGTAGCGCGGGTGCCCTGGGCAGCTTCGTCTATGGCTCCTGCGAGAGGCTGCTGCTGCCCTTTGGCCTCCACCACTTCGTGTACCTGCCCTTCATGTTCACCAACCTGGGCGGCAGCCAGACCATCGACGGCAACGCGGTGAGCGGTGCGGTCAACATCTACAACGCGATCGTCAGCTCCAACGACAGGAGCTTTGACATCGAGGTCTCGCGCTTCGTCATGAACGGCAAGGTCGTCTTCGCCATGTTCGGCCTGCCCGGTGCCGCGCTCGCCTTCTGGCGCACCGCGCTTCCCCAGAACAGGCGCAAGGTCGGCGCCCTCATGGTGGCCTCGCTGATCCCCTGCGTCTTCATGGGAATCACCGAACCCGTCGAGTACGCCTTCCTCTTCGTCGCCCCCGTGCTCTTCGTCGTGCATGCCATCATGGCGGGCCTCGCCTACGCCCTCACCTACCTGCTCAACTTCAACGTGGCGGGGTCGACCGCCTTCGGAGGCCCGTTCCTCTCGCTCGTGTTCAACGGCATCCTGGGCAGCGCCAAGGGCTCCAACTGGTGGGTGATCCTGGTCCTCGGCCCCATCTACTTCGCCGTGTACTACCTCTCGTTCCGCTTCCTCATCCTCAAGCAGGACCTCAAGACCCCTGGCCGCGAGGACGACGGCCAGGACGTCAAGGAGGTGGCCAGCGCCGGCGCGCCGAGCTCCGAGCTCGTGGAGAGGATCGTCGAGGCCGTGGGCGGGCCCCAGAACATCGGCAACGCCGACGCCTGCTTCAGCCGACTCCGCCTCATGCTGGTCGACTCCTCCGCGGTCGAGCCTGACGAGTACTTCACCAAGGAGCTGGGCGCCCACGGCATAGTCCACGTGAGCGGTGGCGTCCAGATCGTCTATGGCAACAAGGCGTCGCTCTATGCCACGCAGATGCGCGAGATTCTGGAGATGGAGTAGGGATGGGGCTCTTCGACCTTTTTTCGGGCAGAGGCGGGGTGTGCGTCCTGAGCCCTGCGGCCGGCGAGGCGCTCCCGCTCTCGAGCTGCTCCGACCCGGTGTTCGCCCAGGGGATGATGGGTCGGGGCGTGGTGCTCCTGCCCAGCGAGGGACGGCTCTGCTCGCCCGTGGACGGTAGCGTCGAGGTGGTCTTCGACACCCTGCACGCCATCGGCATCAGGTCCGACTCGGGCCTTGACGTGATGCTCCACGTGGGCATCGACACCGTCGAGCTCAATGCGGCGCCCTTCGTGGCGCACGTCAGGGTGGGCGACCGCGTGAGGGCGGGACAGCCCCTGCTCGATGCCGACCTCGATGCCATCCGGAAGGCGGGCAAGAGCACCGAGACCGTGGTCACGGTGACGGACGCCGACGAACGGCAGGTCAGCGACTTCGCCTCCGGCAGCCTGCGCCGCGGGGACGTGCTCTTCTCCGTACGCTAGCCCTGGCCACCGCGGCAGACATGAACGGCCCCGGCATGCACGTGGTGTCGGGGCCGTTCGCGTTTCTCGTGGTGAGAGGCCGTCCCGGCGCCCGGCATGTGCCGGCGCTGTCATAGTTAGCCCGAACGCTCGGGGTCCGTCCCGGGAACCGCGTCGTGGGGAGGGCCCATGGATCTGGTCGAGTTTCTGAAGGCCGCGCTCTTCGGTCTGGTCGAGGGGGTCACGGAGTGGCTTCCCGTCTCGTCCACAGGACACATGCTGCTGCTCCAGCAGTTCGTGAGCCTCGACGTGTCCGTCGACTTCTGGAACATGTTCCTGGTCGTGATCCAGCTGGGCGCCATTCTCGCTGTCTGCGTGCTCTACTTCGGCGAGCTCAACCCCTTCTCGCGCGAGAAGGACGCCGCGCGACGCAGGGCCACCTGGTCGCTGTGGGCCAAGATCGTCGTCGCTTGCCTTCCCGCCGCGGTCATCGGCATCCCCCTCAACGACTGGATGGAGGAGCACCTGGGCGGTCCCTTCGTGATCGCCGGTGCCCTCATCGTCTATGGCATCGCCTTCATCGTCATCGAGTCCGGGCGAGAGAGACGTGCCGCCGCGCTTGCCGCCGCGGGTGGGGCCGGGGCCGTCATGTTGGCTGCGCGCCGCGCTGGCACCGCGGAGGGTCCGCGCCACCTCGCGGCGCGTGCCGAGGGGCCGGAGACGGACGGGCCGTCTGCCCTTGCCGACGCGGGCGCCCGCGTGCGTGACATAGACTCCCTCGACTGGCCCACGGCGATTGGCATCGGCGTGTTCCAGGTGCTCTCGATGGTGCCAGGCACGTCTCGCTCCGGCTCCACCATCATCGGCGGCCTGATCTTGGGCTGCTCCCGCAAGGTCGCGGCGGAGTTTACCTTCTACCTGGCCATCCCCGTGATGTTTGGCGCGAGCGCCCTCCGACTCGTCAAGTTCTTCCTCAAGGGCAACGGATTCGCGCCCAACGAGGCCATGGTCCTCGCCGTGGGGTGCGTGGTGGCGTTCGTGGTCTCCCTCGCCGTCATCCGCTTCCTCATGGGATACATCCGAAGGCACGACTTCCGGCCCTTCGGCTGGTACCGCATCGCGCTGGGCGCGGCGGTCATCGCTTACTTCCTCCTGGCCTAGGACCAGGGGAGGTGGCGCTCGCCCCTCTCGCCTTGCCTGCCCGCCGCGAGTCTCTGCCCCGGCCTTGGTCCCATCAGACCTGCCCGGGGCACATTTTTTGGGCTCCTCATCATCTCTGGTGGCTACCACTCCCCGGGACGGGAGGCGGCCCCCCG
>NZ_CAUGRZ010000014.1:0-43961 GCF_959602185.1 uncultured Olsenella sp. | reverse complement strand
GTAACAAGGTAGCCGTACCGGAAGGTGCGGCTGGATCACCTCCTTTCTAGGGAGAACGACCTCCACAGAGAGACATACCTCACACAGACGGACGGACCCGCCAGTCCCGCTCATGCCTTTCGCCGCGCCCCCCGGGGCGCGCAGTGTCCGGTCTCGAGGGCTCGCCCTCGCCGTACCTTGAGAGCCGCATAGCGTGACCAAGACTAATTTAGATTCTTCTTCATCAAGAAGGACGCATCTGATCGCGCCGGCGCCTGCGCCGGCGAGTGTATGTTTGCACCGGACCATCTCGAAGAGAAGATGGTAAGGGCACACGGTGGATGCCTTGGCACAGGAAGCCGACGAAGGACGCGACAAGCTGCGATAAGCCACGGTTAGGGGCACATACCCGCTCGACCCGTGGATCTCCGAATGGGCGAACCCGCTGGGGGCCATACCCCAGCGCCCCGCGCTGAACACATAGGCGCGGCGGAGGCAACCCGGGGAACTGAAACATCTAAGTACCCGGAGGAAGAGAAATCAAACGAGATTCCCCCAGTAGTGGCGAGCGAACGGGGACATAGGCCAAACCGGCGGCCGCGCAAGCGCCGCCGGGGTTGTAGGGCCACTCACAGCGCAGTAAGAAACCGCCGCGGGAGCGGAACGGCCTGGGAAGGCCGGCGGAACAGGGTTAGAGCCCCGTACGCGAACCCGCCGCGGCTGCCGAGTGGATCCTGAGTACTGCCGGACACGTGAAACCCGGTGGGAAGCAGGGGGGACCACCCTCCAAGCCTAAATACTCTCCTGTGACCGATAGTGGACGAGTACCGTGAGGGAAAGGTGAAAAGCACCCCGGGAGGGGAGTGAAATAGTACCTGAAACCGTGTGCCTACAAGCAGTCGGAGCACCCCTCGGGGTGTGACGGCGTGCCTTTTGTAGAATGAGCCAGCGAGTTACGGCGTGCGGCGAGGTTAAGCTAGGAAGCGAGCCGCAGCGAGAGCGAGTCTGAACAGGGCGTTCAGTCGCGCGCCGTAGACGCGAAGCCAGGTGAGCTATCCATGGGCAGGCTGAAGCGGGGGTAAGACCCCGTGGAGGGCCGAACCCACCTAGGTTGAAAACTGGGGGGATGACCCGTGGATAGGAGTGAAAGGCCTATCAAACCTGGAGATATCTCGTTCTCCCCGAAATAGCTTTAGGGCTAGCCTCGGACGTTTACCTGCGGAGGTAGAGCACTGGATGGTTGCGGGGGCCTCACCGCCTACCAAGACCAACCAAACTCCGAATGCCGCAGGTCCAGAGTCCGGGAGTCAGAACATGTGGGCTAAGCTGTGTGTTCGAAAGGGAAACAGCCCAGACCGCCCGCTAAGGTCCCGAAATCCATGCTGAGTGGCAAAGGATGTGCGTTTGCTCAGACAACCAGGATGTTGGCTTAGAAGCAGCCATTCATTTAAAGAGTGCGTAATAGCTCACTGGTCGAGTGGACATGCGCCGACAATATACGGGGCTAAGCATGGTACCGAAGCGGCGGACCGATTCAATCGGTGGTAGGGGAGCTTTCCGTCTGGGGCGAAGCCGCGGGACGACCCGCGGTGGACCGGCCGGAAGTGAGAATGCTGGCATGAGTAACGAGAGGGGCGTGGAAAACGCCCCCGCCGTAAACCCAAGGTTTCCTGGGCAAGGCTAATCCTCCCAGGGTCAGTCGGGAGCTAAGGCGAGGCCGGAAGGCGTAGCCGATGCACAGCAGGTCGACATTCCTGCACCTCCGACGCGGCGCTATCACCGACGGGGTGACGAAGAAGGGTAGCTCAGCGGGGTTCTGGACGTCCCCGTGATCGCACGTAGGCCGGGGGGTTGTGAAACGCGCCCCCCGCGAGGGCCGAGGTGCGGGACGAAGCCTCGAGGCGAAGTGAGTGAGCCCATGCTTCCGAGAAAAACCCCTAGGGAGCCGCCAGGAGCCCGTACCGCAAACCGACACAGGTGGGTGGGTAGAACATACCAAGGCGATCGGGAGAACCATGGTTAAGGAACTCGGCAAAACCGCCCCGTAACTTCGGGAGAAGGGGTGCCGCCGCCGGTGGAGGGACTTGCTCCCCGAGCCGGAGGCGGCCACAGTGAAGAGGCCCAAACGACTGTTTATCAAAAACACAGGACTCTGCTGAAGTCGTAAGACGACGTATAGGGTCTGACGCCTGCCCGGTGCCGGAAGGTCACGAGGAGCCGTCAGCGCGAGCGAAGCGGCGAATCCAAGCCCCGGTAAACGGCGGCCGTAACTATAACGGTCCTAAGGTAGCGAAATTCCTTGTCGGGTAAGTTCCGACCTGCACGAAAGGCGTAACGATTTGGGCGCTGTCTCAACCATGGACCCGGTGAAATTGCACTAGTCGTGAAGATGCGACTTACCCGCGGAAGGACGGAAAGACCCCGTGAACCTTTACTGCAGCTTGACATTGGCTGCCGGTTCGTCGTGTAGAGGATAGGTGGGAGACTTTGAACCCGGGACGCCAGTCCCGGGGGAGTCGCCCTTGGAATACCACCCTCGACGTTCTGGCATCCTAACCCCTCGCCGTGATCCGGGAGGGGGACCGTGTCAGGTGGGTAGTTTGACTGGGGCGGTCGCCTCCTAAAACGTAACGGAGGCGCACGTAAGGTCTGCTCAGGGTGGTCGGCAACCACCCCCTTGAGTGCAAGAGCATAAGCAGGCTTGACTGCGAGGCCCACAAGCCGAGCAGGTGGGAAACCAGGTTCTAGTGATCCGGCGGCTCAGAGTGGAATGGCCGTCGCTCAACGGATAAAAGGTACTCCGGGGATAACAGGCTGATCTTGCCCAAGAGTCCACATCGACGGCAAGGTTTGGCACCTCGATGTCGGCTCATCGCATCCTGGGGCTGGAGCAGGTCCCAAGGGTACGGCTGTTCGCCGTTTAAAGCGGTACGCGAGCTGGGTTCAGAACGTCGTGAGACAGTTCGGTCCCTATCCTCCGTGGGCGTAGGAGAACTGAGGGAGGCTGCCCCTAGTACGAGAGGACCGGGGTGGACGGACCTCCGGTGAACGGGTTGTCAACCAATGGCACTGCCCGGTAGCTGAGTCCGGTCTGGATAACCGCTGAAAGCATCTAAGCGGGAAGCCAGTCCCGAGATGAGTTCTCCTTTCGGTAAGGCCCCTCGTAGACCACGAGGTTGATAGGCCGCAGCTGCAAGCGCCGCGAGGCGCTCAGGCGAGCGGTACTAATCGGCCGAGCTCTTCTTTTCCCCACATGGGCCGGATCGGTGCGGACTTCATGGTGAGGGAGGCGTCTTGGCGCGCTGTGCGGCCCCCAGGGCACGGCTCGGCCGTCCCGGGGATCGAACGCCCGACGCTGGTCGGCGGCCATGGCAGGGGAGGCACACCCGGTCCCATTCCGAACCCGGAAGTTAAGCCCCCGAGCGCCGATGGTACTGCGGGGCAAGCCCGTGGGAGAGCAGGACGCCGCCGACCAGCGACGGGCATTCGACAGGAGGGGGAGGTCCCGGGGGGCCTCCCCCTCCTCGCGTTTCCGGGGCCCCGGCCCGCGCGGGGAGGCAGTGTTTTGCGACTCTGGCACCTTTATCAACCATTTTTTTGGCATATCTGCCGTTCGCCTAATTATGCTAAACGTCGCGTAGGCTTCATGCTTAATAGCTTGAATGTTTAAAATAATTTGAAATTGCATTATGCATCTTAAATAAATCAATCATAAACCTACCGTTTGCCATGCGACACGCACTCTGCCTTTTATTTTTCCTGCTAATAAGCCATATATAGAAGGTGTGCAAAATTCGCTGTACCGTGTTCCTAGGGAGTGAGTTCGTGGTGAATGACAAGATGCTGCCAGCCAGTTCTTCTCAGGATGCGATTTGGGATTCCTTTCTGCGTAAGGACTTACTGCGCTCATGCAGACGACGCAGTGACGACGAGGCTCGTTGCGTCGTGTTTTGTTCTGAGTGCGGAATGGGAAAGACGAGACTTCTCAAGTCAATTCTGTCCATTGAGACCCGCGCGGGCTCTTGCGTCAAATACTCGCTTTTCGTGCCAGAGGACGCCAGTTCGGCGCCGGGGAGAATCGTTCGCATTGCCCGCGAGGTCGTTGCCTCCCGCAGGGCCGGCAAACGAGTGGCCGTGCTCCTTGAGGGCGTGCCTCCCGGAGACGAGTCGGACGTGGGTCGCGAGCTCCGTGCCATACGCAAGATGCTAGGTGCCGGAGCGCTGGTGGCGATGACCATCAGTCCTGATTCGGCGGTCTTGTTCGAGAGCTTGGATGACGCCATCAGGTTCACTGGCCAGGATCTTTGCATCCGCGACTTTAGCGAATTCCCCGACGAGGACCAGGCGTTGCACCTGTCGCATGGTGTGCCCTCCCTTTGTGCCGCTCTTGTGTCTGGAGGTCTGCTGGAGGGGCGATTCTCATCCGTTAGATATCTTGACGCGCTCAAGCGCCTGATCATCTCGCACTTACGATCGAGCCTGTCCGACGAGGATCTTATGCTTCGTCTTGCGATGATCCTCCTTGGTAGAGGCAGCTTTGACGACCTTGGTGAACTGGGGCTGCGACCTGATGGCGAGACCCTCCTTTGGATGCATGAGTGCGCTCCTGCGCTGGGAATCGACTTTGTGGCCGACGGATTCTCTGTTGTTGGAGCGGATGACCAGGAGATTTTCCCTGGGCTTGCTTCCGTGCTAGGGGAGTATGGAGCCATTGCGTCCGAACTCTGTAAGAGCTGTGCGGAATTGCTTGCGCGCAGAGGTGAATACGTGCGCTCCGCCATGCTCGCTCGGCTCTGCGTGGACGAGGATGCCCTTGCCCTGGCGGCGTCGTATGGAGTGGGGTATATCCTGTCGGGCCGCTTGGCCGAATGCGAGGGCCTTCAAAATGCCGGCACTCCCATAGGGCAGGACCTTTGCATGCCCGCAGTGGTGACTCGTCAGGCAATGCTGGAGCTATCGGGCACCACGTCGGAGTATGCGCGGGGAAGACTCGCGATGGGCTACGCGCGTACCGAGCTGGCGCAGGGGTATGGTCCCGCGACAAGGTACGTGAGCTTGCTGGGAAACGTTAGGGACGTGCTCTCTGGCAGGGTGTCACGCCCTCTCTGTGCGAAAAGCGCGGACGATGACGAGTGGTCACACCTCCTGCGCCTCCATGCGACGGTGCTCGGACTTTGCGCAGGAGGAAAGCTGACCTCTGCATTCGCGCTGCTGCTCGACGAGCCAAGGAGAAGAAGCCCGAAGGATTTGCCGTCCGCCCTGGCGTGCCTCGACTTCTCATTTCTAAGATGTCTCATGGGCGAGGCCGCCACCGCAGAGGAGGAAGGGGAGCTCGTTGTGGCCCGGGAGGTCATCGAGCGCTGCTCGCCTAAGAGGCTGTCGATCTATCGCAAGGCGCTGGAGTCCTCCGCCAGCATCCTCATGGGCAGGAGGGAGTCCATAGAGGGGCTCGAGCTCGCCATCGCCCGGGCTGGAGAGTACGGGGACCTGCTCGTTGAGGCAGCGTTGCTCGTCTCTGGCGCCGTGGGAGACCTGGGGGCCGACTCTTGCTCGAGGGCGCACGTGCGCGCCACGCGCGCAATCGAGCTTGCTGATGCCGCGAATTCGAAATACCTCGCCTCGGCAGCCCGGTTGGTTCTGCTCGCCGCGCGCATAGCGATGGGCGAAAAGCCGCCAGTCCAGCGAAAGATCGTGGACCTGACGCCGCTTGACCAGCTTGGGGTGATGCTGGTGAAGGCGAGTCATGGCGAGCGCGTGCGCGTCGGGAGCATGCGCGGCCTCTCGTCAAAGAGCTTCCCGCGCGAGCTGTTGTGGGCGTTAGGCTTGGTCGCGACGCGCTGTGGCCCTGCTTCCGCGGCCCTGCGCCTGAGCCTTCCCGACAGCTGGAGTCGCGCACTCGAGGCCATTCCAACCCCTCCCGTTTGCATGGACGAGCGATGCGGGGGCGATAATCTGGAAGGGGAGATCGCCCTCGACGCCGCGGGGTTCTATCGACCTCCCGCGCGCAGGGCGAGCGTGACGCTGCTGGGCGGGCTCAACGTGAGCGTGGACGGGATTGCCGTGCCCATCTCCCGGCTGGGCAGGAGGCATGCGGGTGAGCTCCTCTGTCTCCTCGCCATGGCAAGGGGCCATAGGCTTCGAAAGCACGAGGCCCTCGAGGCGATTTGGGGAGACCGGGATTACGTTCGTGGCATGCAAAAGCTCTACGAGTGCGTGTCTACGCTCAGGTCGATCCTGGGCGGTCGGCACGATGGGATGGACCCTCTCGTCAGCAATAGGACGAACGGGAGCCTGGAGCTCAACGAGGAGCTCGTCTCGGTTGACATAGACGAGTTGAGGGCGGAGCTCGACGGCGTATTCGAACAGGAGGGCAGCGATCGCTTCCTCCTGGCCCACGCGGCGCGGGCGCGCAGGCTCTACGGGGGCGGGGCGGTCGTCGGGGCGGTGCCTGACGTCACCGGGGCATACGGGCGGCAGGCCAGAAAGCTGCGGAGGACGTATAGCGACGCCATGGTGAGCGCCGCCTCCGCGGCGCTCAGGGAGGGGAGGCCCTACATGTCCTCCCTCTTTGCCAGGTCGGCAATCCAGGAGGGCGGGCGCAGCGAGGACGCCACGGAGGCCCTTGTCAAGGCGCTGGCGATGATGGGTCGCTTCGAGGAGATTCGGGAGATGTGGGACGAGTACGCCCGCTCTGGCCGCAGGGGAGGGGCAGCGGCCGAAGCCGCATCGACGTTTGACAGGATCTTCCGCGAGGCGCTCGAATCGCGGGGCGACGACGAGACAGAAGGGGACCGCCAGCCTGACAAATGAGAGTTGCGACGCCTTGCGGTTGTACTGTCAGTGCGGTGCCGTTTTGGTGAGAGGACGCAACGGGCACGGGCGTGACGGATGCTATTGATAAAGTTAAAGAGCTGAAGACTCTTCCTTGGAACTAAGGTTCCACGCACGAAAAGGAGCGCCATGCCCAACCTTTTCTCGCGCCTCCTTTCCCGAGGCGCCGACAAGCAGCTCAGGGAATTCGAGAAGATCGCCCGAGAGGTCAATGACAGGGAGGCAGAAGTCTCCGCGTTGTCAGACGAGGAGCTTGCAGGTCAGACCGTGCTCTTCAGGGAGCGTTACGCCAACGGCGAGAGCTTGGACGACCTGCTACCCGAGGCCTTTGCCACGGTGAGAGAGGCCTCCGGGCGAACCCTGGGGCTTCGCCACTTCGATGTCCAGGTCATCGGCGGCATCGCCCTGCATCGCGGGATGATCGCCGAGATGAAGACAGGCGAGGGCAAGACGCTCGTTTCGACATTGGCGGGCTATCTCAACGCAATCTCGGGCGAGGGCGTCCACGTTGTCACGGTCAACGACTACCTTGCCAAGCGCGACAGCGAGTGGATGGGGCAGATCTATCGCTTCCTGGGCATGAAGGTCGGCCTGCTACAGAACGGCATGAAGCTCGACCTGAAGAAGCCTGCCTACGAGGCGGACGTGACTTATGGCACCAACTCGGAGTTTGGCTTCGACTACCTGCGCGACAACATGGTCACCCGCCCCGGCATGCGCGTGCAGCGGGGACACCACTTCGCCATCGTCGACGAGGTCGACTCCATCCTGATTGACGAGGCGCGCACGCCGCTCATCATCTCTGGTGCCGGAACGAAGTCGGCCAGCACCTACAAGGACTTCGCGCGCGCCGTGCGAGGGCTCGTCCAGGACGTCGACTTCGAGATGGACGAGGCGAAGCACACCATCGCGACCACCGAAGGCGGACTCAGGAAGGTCGAGGCCGCCCTGGGCGTGGACGACATCTATGGCGACATGAGCGGCCAGCTGGTAAACCACCTGCAGCAGGCGCTCAAGGCTCAGTACATGTTCCATCGCGACCAGCAGTACGTCGTGGTCGATGGCGAGGTCAAGATCGTCGACGAGTTCACCGGCCGCATCATGGAGGGCAGGCGCTACTCGGAGGGCCTGCACCAGGCGATCGAGGCGAAGGAGGGGGTGCTGATCCGCGAGGAGAACCAGACCCTCGCGACCATCACCCTGCAGAACTACTTCCGTCTCTATGACAAGCTCTCGGGCATGACGGGCACCGCCATGACGGAGGATGCGGAGTTCCGCGAGATCTACAAGCTGCCGGTCCAGGCCATACCGCCCAACAAGCCCGTCATTCGCGTGGATGGCAACGACCTCGTCTACCAGACCATCGACGCCAAGTTCAGGGCGGTTGCCGAGGACGTGGCACAACGCCATGCAAAGGGCCAGCCCTGCCTGGTCGGCACGGTTTCCATCGAGAGCTCCGAGCGTCTATCCCGCATCTTGGACAAGCGCGGCATCAGACACGAGGTGCTCAACGCCAAGTATCACGAGCGCGAGGCGCAGATCGTGGCCCAGGCTGGCCGAGAGGGAGCCGTGACCATCGCCACGAACATGGCCGGACGAGGAACGGACATCCTTCTGGGAGGCAATCCCACCGCACTCGCCGAGGACCTCCTCGCCCAAGAGGGCGTGCCCGATGAGGAGGTCACCGAGGAGCAGCGTGCCGACGCCCTCGAGCGCGCGAGGAAGATCTGCGCCACCGAGCGCGAGCATGTCGTCGCGGCCGGCGGACTCTGCGTCATCGGCACCGAGCGGCACGAGAGCCGGCGCATCGACAACCAGCTGCGAGGACGTTCGGGCCGTCAGGGAGATCCCGGCGAGACCGTGTTCTACCTCTCGCTTGACGATGACCTCATGCGCCTCTTCGGCGGTGACCGCATGGACCACGTCGCGGCCCTGATGGCCAAGTATGACATGCCTGCCGACATGCCCATCGAGTCGAAGATGGTCACCAAGGCGGTCGAGAGCGCACAGCGCAAGGTCGAGGAGATCAACTTCTCGATGCGTAAGAACGTCCTCGACTACGACGACGTCATGAACAAGCAGCGCCAGGTCATCTATGAGGAGAGGAACAAGATCCTCGACGGCAAGGACCTCGTGGGCCATATCGCCGAGGTACTGCGGGACACCGTGGAGCACAACGTCGACCTGTACTGCTCGGAGGACATCAACGCCAGCGACTGGGACTTCGAGGGGCTTCTCAAGTGGGTTGCGGGGCTTACGGGGAGGAGTGACCTTCCCGAGCTCGACGAGGACATGGAGCGGGCGGACGTCCTCGAGGCCGTGTGCGACTACGTCTCGGGATGCTATGCCCAGAAGTCCGAGCGCCTGTCGGACGCCATCATGCAGGAGCTCTCCGCCCAGGTGATGCTGCGCGTCATCGACACGCGCTGGATGGCCTACCTGCAGGAGATGGACTACCTCAAGACCGGTATCGGCCTGCGTGGCTTTGGCCAGCGAGACCCTCTGGTGGAGTACAAGACCGAGGCCTACGCTGCCTTCACCGAGCTCGTGAACACCATGTACGAGGACTTCCTGCGCACCATCCTGCGCATCGAGCTCGCGCATGCGCCCGAGCCCCGCGAGGACGACGGCCTTCGTGGGGCAAGCTTCTCGGGTCCCGCCGAGGTCGACGGCGACCGCAGCGGCAGCGTCGTCGCCCGTGCCTCCGACGGCAGGCATGGTGCGACTCCGGCGGCTACAAAGCCCGGCACCTACCGCAAGGAGGATGACCCCGACCCTTACGTGGGCGTGGGCCGTAACGACCCCTGCCCCTGCGGCAGCGGCAAGAAGTTCAAGAACTGCCATGGTAGGAACCGCTAGATGGCGGACCTTACGCGTGCCGACATAGAAGGGCTCTCCGCCAGGCTTGACGAGGTGGAAGGCTACCTCCACCTCGATCAGAAGCGGGCCGAGGCCGACGAGCTCCAGAAGAGGAGCGCGGAGCCCGGGTTCTGGGACGACGCGGATGGGGCGGGCGGCACCATGACGCGCCTCACGCGGCTGCGTGACGACATCGACCGCATGGCAGGCGCCCGCGAGCGCCTCGACGACGTGCTCGCCGCCTTCGAGCTGGGCGAGGAGACCGGCGAGGACGAGCTGTTCGAGGAGGCCGCGAGCCTCAGGGACTCCCTCGAGGCCGACCTGTCCGAGCTCGAGCTCTCGAGCTGGTTCACTGACGAGCTCGACCATGGCGACGCCATCGTCACGGTGACACCTGGCCAGGGCGGACTCGAGGCCCAGGACTGGTGCGGGATGCTCTTCCGCATGTACCTCGCGTACTGCGGTCGCAGGGGATGGAAGGTCACGCTCAACGACGTCAGCGACGCGGAGGTCATCGGCCTCGACCGCGCGACCTTCACGGTCTCCGGAACCAATGCCTATGGGATGCTTCGCGCCGAGCAGGGCGTCCATCGCCTCGTGCGCATCTCTCCCACTGACGTCAAGAAGCGCCGTCAGACCACCTTTGCCGGCGTCGAGGTGCTCCCCGTCCTGCCCGAGGACGTCCAGGTTGACATAGACCCCAACGACCTGCGCATTGACGTCTACCACGCTTCTGGGCACGGCGGCCAGGGCGTGAACACGACCGACTCCGCGGTGCGCATCACGCACCTTCCCACCGGTACCGTGGTGACCTGCCAGAACGAGCGCAGCCAGCTCCAGAACAAGGCCTTCGCCATGAACATCCTGCGCAGCCGTCTCTACGAGCTGGAGAAGGCGAAGCGGGATGCGGAGCTGGAGGAGCTGAGGGGCCCCAAGCGAGAGATCGGCTTCGGCAACCAGATCAGGAGCTACGTCCTGTATCCCTATCAGCTGGTCAAGGACCTGCGTACGGGGGTCGAGACGGGCAACGTGGACTCCGTCCTCTCGGACGGGGACCTGGACAAGTTCGTCGTGGGCTACCACCGCTGGTCCGTCGGCGGGGGAGAGGGGCGATGAGCGCGCTGCCGCCCTGGAGGTCCGTCTTCCGGAAGTCCTGGCTGATAGTGCTGGGCTCCCTCGTCTATGCCGTCGGCATCGACTGCTTCGAGGTCCCCAACGGCCTCGCCGCAGGTGGGCTCACGGGCCTCGCCACCATCACCTCGGCCCTTGCCGCCAAGGCCGGCTTCCATCTGCCCGTGGGCATCCAGACCATCGTGATGAACGCGCTGCTCCTTGGATATGTCTACCTCACCACGAAGGACAAGGGCTACGTGGCACAGAGCGTCGCCGGAATGCTGGTCTCGGGCTTCTTCACCGACCTCCTGGCGCCGCTGCTGCCCATGCTCGCGGAGGGGGAGCTCCTGCTTTCGGCAATCTGGGGCGGAGTTCTCGTGGGCGTCGGCGTGGGGATCGTGTTCCTCTCGGGGGGCAACACGGGTGGAACGGACATCATCGCCCAGCTCATCGCCAGGAGGACGGGCATGCCCCTGGGCACGCTCATAGTGATCGTGGACGGTGCCATCGTGCTCGCGTCGGCCCCCGTATTCTCCATCAGGAACGCGCTCTATGCGGGCGTGGCCATGTACATTGGCGGCAGGTTGGTGGACGTGGTGGTGGACGGCCCCAACATGGCCCGCGTCGCGTACATCATCTCCGACCTGCACGGGAAGATTGCGAACGAGATTCTCTACTCCATGGGTCGCGGCTGCACCGAGCTGCAGGCACGTGGCGTGTGGAGCGGCAACGACCGCCCCGTCCTCATGTGCGTGCTTGGCCGTACCGAGACCATGCGGCTGAAGGAGATCGTCGCCTCCATCGATCCCGAGGCGATCGTCTTCGTCTCCGAGGTGCACGAGGCCTTTGGCGAGGGGTTTGGGAGCCTCAGGGAGTAGCTGGGCCCTTCACCTCTCGGGCGAGGGGTTGCATGAGGTGTTGGTGATCTGTCACGGCGCGTGATGCGTGCTCCCGCATTCGGTATCATGAATAAGATTGCTTCGGATTCGATGAGGCGGGTGTTCCCATGCTGCTCGACCTGCTCAAGGAGAAGTACGTGAGGTTGGGCGTCAAGGCGTCCGACTGGCGAGAGGCGACGCGTCTCTCACTTGCCCCCCTCCTGGAGTCCGGCGCGGTCACGCAGGAGTATGTGGACGACGTAATCACGGGCGCCGAGCAACATGGTCCCTACTTCGTCGTCACGCCACGGGTCGCGCTGCCGCACGCTCGCCCCGAGTGCGGTGCGCTGGAAGACGCCCTGGGGGTAACGGTCCTGGACGAACCGGTCGAGTTTGGCAGTGCCGACAACGACCCGGTCCGCTACCTGTTCCCCCTGAGCGCCACCAGCGCGAGCGGGCATCTGGACGCGCTGGCGTCGCTCGTGGAGCTGTTGTCAGACGAGGACTTCTTCGCCGTGCTCGACGAGGCGTCTTCTCCAAAGGAAGTTGTGGACGCCGTCCGCAACGCGGAAAGGAGCAACTAATGTCTTCTGCCAAGTATCGTGCCCTGGTCTGCTGCCGTGCCGGCATGGGGTCCTCCGCCATGCTCAAGATCAAGTGCGACCAGGTCATTAACGAGGAGGGCTATTCCATCGCGACCGAGGCCGGCAACCTCGATGCCATCCAGGACTTCGACGGGGATCTGGTCATCACCATGAGCGACCTCGCGGAGGAGCTCTTGGCCGACGCCAAGATCGCGCATGTCGCCGGTATTCGCAACATCGTGGACAAGAAGGAGATCAAGGAGCAGCTCGAGGCCTTCCTCGAGGCCGTCGAGGCGTAACTTCACCGTTGGCCAACCTTGTTGTGGACGCAGGGTCCCGGTCGCATTGCTTGCGATCGGGACCCTGCCCTATGTTGAGGGGTCAAGAGGAGTGCGACGAGGAGTGGCGCCTAGTCGTTCTGCACCTCGACGCGCATCATGGTGCCAACGCCGGCATCCAGGAGGGACTCCAACAGCGAAGGATTGGCGGACGCGTCCGTCACAAGAGTGTCGACCTGCGAGGGGCTGCCGTAGCAGAAGCTCGAGTTGGCCCCTAGCTTGCCGCTGTCCGCCACGATGATGTGTCGCTCCGACCGCTCGAGCATGAGGGCGTTGATGCTGGTCTCATGGGAAACCAAGGTCGTCAGGCCCTCCTCGGCGGAGAGGCCCGAACAGCCAAGAATCGCCTTTGCCGCGCTCACCTTCGAGATGCTGTCGAGGGCAAACTCACCCGCCATCGACCATTTGGGGAGGCGAATCTCCCCGCCGGTGAGGATGACGGAGATGGACGAGGACGGCCGTGCCTGCAGGGCTTTGCCATTGTTCGTGACGATGGTGACGTTCTCGGCCCTGATGTGCTCGAGCACTGCCAGCGCGGTGGAGCTGGTGTTCACAAAGACCGTGTCGCCATCCTCCACAAGCTGGGCTGCCGCCCGAGCAATGCTGCGCTTCGCCATGACCATGCGCGAGCTGATGGGGCTTCCCAAGGGGTCTGCGATCTCTGCGATGCCATAGCTACGGTGCACGACACCCTGGCCTTCGAGTTCGTCGAGATCGCGCCTGATGGTGAGAGGCGAGACGCCAAAGCGCACGGCGAGGTCAGCGATGCGGCACCTGCCGGTGACCGTCAGATAGTCGATGATTGCCTTGCGGCGGTGGTCTACCAGGGAGCCACTCCTGCTCATCTTCTCATCTCCTCAGACTGCTTAAAGCGTTCAAATCAATCAAAGTATCCTACAAGCCGAGAAAAAGTGCAGGCTGGACGAGGAAGTCTGCCTGTGATTGGATGCCGTGCAAGGGAAGAGCTTGGTCAATCATCGCGAAATACCAGTTAAACAAGGGTAATTCGAAAGATTTCAAGTTGCCGCTCACACCCAAAAAACAAGCCGCTCGCCATTGCCTTACCCCCGCCCCCAAAGGATGTGTCCCAGCTTCTCAAATAGGTAAATCGCAGCTACATGCTTTGGAGTCCTTATATATGAACGATTAGAACATTTAAACGATAAAAAAGAAAGATAAAATCGTTCAAAACATAAATTCAGGTACGGCAAAATTCAGAAAAGGCATATAATTCTCCTGACAGCAGAGGGGCATGCCATGTCCACCCCTCGTTTGCGCAGCTACGAGTGCTCTGAAGGGGGGTGCAAGAAATGCTACTTCGCCAGCTTTACGAGCTCAAGCGCTACACCCTCGTCGACGGCCCCCTCGAGTGGAGGGACGCCCTTCGTGAGGGCGTGAAGCCCCTGATCGCGGATGGCAGCGTCGAGCCCGAGTACGCGGACTGCCTGATCAAGAACGTCGAGGACCATGGTCCCTACATCGTCCTCCTTCCCGGTCTCGCGATGCCGCACGCCATGGAGGGCGCCGTCGGAACCAACCGCTCCGCCATTGGCTTCATGCGCGTCAAGGAGCCCGTGCACTTCGGCGCGGAGGACGACCCAGACACCACTGCCCAGGCGTTCTTTACGCTCAGCGACGTCGATGCCGAGTCCCACCTGCAGAACATGCAGCATCTCGCCGTGATCATGTCGAACGAAGAGGTGGTCGAGAGGCTCAAGAACATCCAGAGCCCCGAGGAGCTTCTCGAGATCGACGCGCTTGCCGGGGACGAGTAATTCTCCCCACGCCCCAAGGCAACACCGGTTTTTAGTTAGGAGAGGAAATGGACATATTGATGGCAGCGGTCAACTGGTTCGCCAGCACCATTCTGTCTCAGCCTGCCTGGATCATCGGTCTCATCGTCATCGTGGGCTATGCCCTGCTGGGCAAGAAGTGGTATGAGGTCCTCGCGGGCTTCATCAAGGCCTCCGTCGGCTACATGATCCTCCAGGTTGGCTCTGGCGGCCTCGTGTCGGCGTTCCGCCCCGTCACCGTCGGCCTTGGCCAGCGCTTTGGCCTGCAGGCCATGGTCATCGACCCCTACTTCGGCAACAATGCCGTCGACGCGGGCGTCAAGGCCGCTGCCGAGGGCAACGCCTCCGTCAGCTTCCTGATGGGTGCCAACATCTCACAGTACATGCTGCTCCTTCTCTTCGCGTACATCCTCAACATCACCCTCGTGGCCCTGAAGAAGTACACGAAGATGCGCGCCATCTTCACCACTGGCAACGTCCAGGTGCAGCAGGCGGCGACCGCCCTCTGGCTCATCATGTTCTGCTTCCCGCAGCTCATGAGTGGTCCCGCGCTGGTCGTCATGACGATTCTCCTCGGCCTCTACTGGGCCGTCGGCTCCAACATCACCATCGGCCCGACCCAGGAGCTTACCGAGGGCGCCGGCTTCTCCATCGGCCACCAGCAGATGTTCGGCATCTTCCTGGCCTCCAAGGCTGCCGGCTGGATGGCGAAGCGTGACGATGCTCGTCGTGCCAAGAACCCTGGCAAGGAGTCCGTCTTCGACAAGAAGCTCGAGGACATCGAGCTTCCCGGCTGGCTTTCCATGTTCAACGAGAACATGGTCTCGACCGCCATCCTCATGACGCTCTTCTTCGGCATCATCCTGTGCGTCATCGGGCCCGAGTTCCTGATCAAGCTCTCCGACCCCGCACAGACCGACAAGGCCTTCCTGCTCACCGGTAACGCCGCCCTCAAGCCCGGCAAGGACTTCTTCTTCTACGTCCTCTACAACTGCTTCCAGTTCGCGGTGTACCTGACCATCCTGCAGCTGGGCGTCCGCACCTTCGTTGCCGAGCTCACCGCCTCCTTCCAGGGCATCACCCAGAAGCTCATCAAGGGCTCCGTGCCCGGCGTCGATTGCGCCGTCACCTTTGGCTTCGGCTCCACCAACGCCGTGACCCTGGGCTTCATGGCCGGCGCCGTCGGTCAGTTCATCGCCATCGCGGTGCTGATCCTGGCCAAGAGCCCCGTGCTGGTCATCGCAGGCTTCGTGCCCCTGTTCTTCGACAACGCCACCTTGGGCGTCTATGCCAACAACAAGGGTGGCCTGAAGGCCTGCCTGATCATTCCGTTCATCTGCGGCCTCTGCCAGGTCTTCGGCTCCGCCGCCATCGCCTCCTGGGTCCAGATGTACCAGTTCGGCGGCTACCTGGGCATGTTCGACTGGGCGGTCGTGTGGCCTGCGTTCACGGTCATCATGCACTACCTCAGCTGGGCCGGCGTCGCGGTCGTGGCTCTCATCCTCATCGCCATCCCGCAGCTCCAGTACCACTTCGCCCCCAAGGACGAGAACGGCAAGAGCGCGTACTTCCTCGAGGTCGAGGACTACGACAAGTATGTCGAGCTCCGCGACAAGGCCAAGGGCGAGTCCGTCTCTGCATAAGGCTTCACTCCGGTCCGACGGGCCGAACCGCCGGACCGGAACCTTGCCCCGCGTGCCATCAGGCACGTGGGGCAACATCCAAAGAGTGGGACCAACAGAAAGGAACTTTACGATGGGTGCAAAGATTCTCTGCGCATGCGCGAACGGCTCCGGCACTTCCCTGATGATGCAGCTCACCGTCGAGCGCGTTGCCAACAAGCTCGGCATGGACGTGACTCAGGTCCATCACTGCGCCCTCGCCGAGGGCACCTCGACCGCCAAGAACTTCGATGTCGTCTGCTTCCCCCGCAACTTCGAGAACATGTTCGATGCCGTGAAGGCCTCTGGCAAGGTCGTCTGCATCCCCCTGAAGAACGTCCTCTCTGACAAGGAGGTCGAGGAGAAGTTCGTCGAGAACGGCCTCGACAAGAAGTTCGCCAAGTAGGACGCCTCGCCCAATCCAAACAGCTGGGAGCTGCACAGTATGAACTACGAAAAGAAGATTCTGGCAACCGACATGCCCAAGTGCTACGCCATCGGCATGTTTGACGCCGACGACTTCGAGGGCTTCGTGGTCGCGACCGAGAAGGACGGCCCCATCCGTCGCTTCGACCTGGACGGCAATGCGCACGAGAACGTGTGCGACGGCCCTGGAGGGGTCATGACCGTCATGCAGACCCCCGGCCGCGGTGACCAGCTCATGGCGACCTACCAGTTCTTCTCGCCCAACTTCGGCGCCGATGACGCCAAGATCGTCAGCTACACCAAGCAGGTTGACGGCAGCTGGAAGCGCTCCGTAATCTGCGACCTGCCCTACGTCCACCGCTTTGGCGTGCTCACGGGTGCCGATGGCCAGAAGTGGCTCTTCGCCTGCACCATCAAGAGCGCCTGTCGTAACGGGGTGAAGGACGACTGGCTCGTTCCTGGCGCCGTGTATGTCGCGAAGCTGCCCGAGCGCCTGGAGGACTACGACGAAGAGCACCAGCTTGAGCTGACTTGCCTCGCCGACTACCAGCTGCAGAACCACGGCTTCTACTCCGCCCCTGACGGCTCCTTCGCGCTCGTCGGCACTGCCGCCGGCGTGTTTCGCTACGTTCCGCCCGCGAGCGACGGCGAGGACTGGACGGTCAGGTGCCTCGTCGTCCAACCCACGAGCGACATGACTCCCATCGACCTGGACGGTGATGGCAAGGACGAGATCGTGACGATCTCGAAGTTCCATGGAGACGCGCTCTCCGTGTGGCACGAGACCGACGTCGAGGACAAGTACGAGCTCGTGTGGACTGACCCCCAGAAGCGCGGCTTCCTCCACGCCATCTGGTCGGGTGACCTCTGCGGTAGCAAGTGCGCCGTCATCGGCAACCGCAAGGACGAGCGCGACCTCCTCAGGCTCCACTTCGAGGACGGCGAGTACGAGGTCGAAGTCATCGACCACGACCGTGGGCCCGCGAACTGCTGGGTCTTCAGGGACTCCGAGGGCGTGGACCACATCATCTCCACCAACCGCGAGACGGACGAGGCCGCGCTCTACACCGTGCGCGCCTAGCGTCACGCCCAACCATGCCACCCGGCCAATCGCTGGGTGGCATACACACAACAAGGAGGTAAGAATGTCCGCAATCGACGACGTCACTCGCGAGGGTTGGATCATGAGCACCTTCCCCGAGTGGGGGACCTGGCTCAACGAGGACATCGAGAACGCAGTCGTTCCCGAGGGCAACGTCAAGATGTGGTGGCTCGGCTGCACCGGCATGTGGGTCAAGACCCCCGGTAACGCCAACATCACCATTGACCTGTGGACGGGCAACGGCAAGCGCACCCACGGCGACGGCAAGATGAAGGTCGGCCACCAGATGGCCAACATGGCCGGCTGCCGTGCCATGCAGCCCAACCTGCGCAACATCCCCTATGTCTTCGACCCCTTCGGCTTCCACCACGTGGACGCCGTCTTGGCCACCCATTACCACCAGGACCACATGTCCAAGGAGTGGGCCGCGCATGTCATCCAGTCCGGCATGACCACCACGGACGAGAACGGCAACGAGATTCCCGTGCCGTTCATCGGGCCCGAGAAGTCCGCTGACTTCTGGCGCAAGTGGGGCGTCCCCGAGGACCGCATCACCGTCGTCAAGCCCGGCGACAAGATCAAGATCAAGGACCTCGAGATCGTCGTCATGGACTCCTTCGATCGCACCTGCATCACCACGACCGACTCCACTGGCCCCGACCGCGAGGACCTCTGGGGCAAGTGCCCGATGGACATGGACGAGAAAGCCGTCAACTACCTGCTCGTGACCCCCGGTGGCAACATCTACCACAGCGGCGACTCCCACTACTCCATCTACTTCGCCAAGCACGGCAAGGACATCATGAAGGAGTACGGTGGCGTCGACGTGGCCTTTGGGTCCTTTGGCTGCAACCCGCTCGGCATGCAGGACAAGATGGAGGCCTCCGACATCCTGCGCATGGCCGAGGCCCTGCAGGCCAAGGTCGTCATTCCCATCCACTGGGACGTCTGGACCAACTTCATGGCCGACCAGCGCGAGATCGAGGTCCTGTACCAGATGCGCAAGGATCGCCTGAACTATACCTTCCATCCCTACTACTGGCGGGTCGGCGGTGACTACACGTACCCCCTCGACAAGGACAAGAAGGAGTACATGTACGATCGCGGCTTCCACGACTGCTTCGACCACGAGCCCAACGTGCCGTTCCGCTCGGTCCTGTAGGCATGGCAGCGTAGGCGACAAGCCATGACGTTGGGCCCCGGACGTGCGCGAGCCGCGTCCGGGGCCCTCGTCTTAGGAATGGTCCGGCTGACGTCCGCGGCCCATGGCGCGGCTCGGGAAGCTTCGCGGCTGCAGGTCTCCCCGCGCTAGAATTGAGTCATCCACGAGGGCCGTCGTCGCGACGGCCGGAAGCATGGAACACGACGAGAGGGGTCACTATGATGCTCAAGGAACTGCGCGAGAAGGTCTACGAGGCCAACATGGACCTTCCCAAGTATGGACTGGTCGTGTTCACCTGGGGCAACGCCTCCGAGCTCGACCGCGAGAGCGGCCTGTTCGTCATCAAGCCCTCCGGCGTCGACTACGACGAGCTCTCGCCCGACAAGCTCGTGATCTGTGACCTCGACGGCAAGGTGGTGGAGGGCGAGCTCAACCCCTCCTCCGACACGCCCACTCACGCCTACCTCTACAGGGCCTGGGGAGACAAGGTCGGTGGCATCGTCCACACCCACTCAAACTGCGCCGTGGCCTGGGCCCAGGCCGGTCGTTCCATCCCCTGCTACGGCACCACGCAGGCCGACTACTTCTATGGCTCCATCCCCTGCATGAGGGGCCTCACCAAGGAAGAGATCGAGGAGGCCTACGAGCTCAACACCGGCAAGGTCATCGCCGAGGGCTTCGAGGCCCTGGACCCCATCGCCCAGCCTGGCTGCCTCGTGCGCAACCATGGACCCTTCAGCTGGGGCAAGGACGCGGCGCAGGCTGTCTACCACGCCAAGGTGATGGAAGAGACGGCGCTCATGGGCCTGCGCACCGAGACCCTCTGCGGCGTGATGGGCAAGCCGGTCAAGGAGGCAGAGGCCCCGCAGTATCTGCTCGACAAGCACTACATGCGCAAGCACGGCCCCAACGCCTACTACGGCCAGGGGAAGTAGGGCGTCGCGCAAGGGCATGTCATCCGGCCGCGGGGCTGGGCCTCCGTCCCGCGGCGCTACGAAGGGAGCCCCATGGGCAAGAGCTACGAGCTGGGACTGTACGAGAAGGCGACCCCCCAGGACCTGAGCTGGGAGGAGCGTCTCCAGGTGACTGCCGAGGCCGGGTTCGACTACATGGAGATCTCGGTCGACGAGTCCGACGCCCGCCAGGCACGCCTGGACTGGACTGCTGCGGAGAGGGGCGCGGTGGTCGAGGCCATGCGCAACACGGGCGTGCCCCTGGGCTCCATGTGCCTCTCGGGCCACCGCAAGTGGCCCCTCGGGGCAAAGGACCCCAAGAAGCGCGAGTACGCCCTGGTCATGATGGACAAGGCGCTCGACCTCGCCTGCGACCTCGGCCTGCACATCATCCAGCTGGCCGGTTACGACGCCTACTACGAGGAGGACGCTCACGCCGACTCCGAGAGGTACTTCGCCGAGAACCTGGCCAAGGCAACCGAGATGGCGGCCAGCGCGGGCGTCGTGATGGGCTTCGAGACCATGGAGACTCCCTTCATGGACACGGTCGAGAAGGCCATGTGCTACGTCGACCTCGTGGGCAGCCCCTTCCTGGGCGTCTATCCCGACGCGGGCAACCTGACCAATGCCTCGCTGATCTATGGCAAGTCGGTCGCGGATGACATCGCGACTGGCGCCGGGCACATCTTCGCGGCTCACATGAAGGCGACCGAGGCGGGCAAGTATCGTGACATGCTCTTCGGGCAGGGTACGACCGACTACGAGGGCGCCCTCTCCCAGCTCGTCCCCCAGGGGGTTCGTCGCTACGTCTGCGAGATGTGGTACCTCGGCTCCGATGCCTGGAGGGACGACGTGGCCCATGCATCCGAGTTCGTCCGCGAAAAGATCGACGCCGCGATGGAAGAGCTGGGATAGGCTATCCCTTGTAATATGGTGCCATCTGGCCACTTCGCTCAAGTACGGTGGAAGTCGCCCGTTGGCGGGCGCGTCGAAAGGAGCTCTTCATGAAGTTCTTCGTCGATACCGCGGACCTCGATGAGATCAAGGAGGCGGAGTCCTGGGGTTGCCTCTCTGGCGTGACCACCAACCCGAGCCTCTATGCCAAGACCGGCGGAAAGCTCGCCGACTTCGAGGGCCACATGGTCAAGATCTGCCAGATCTGCGAGGGCCTGCCCGTCTCGGCAGAGTCCACCGCCGAGACCACCGAGGACATGATCGCCGAGGGTCGTCGCCTTGCCTCTCTCGCACCCAACATCGTGGTCAAGCTCCCCATCTGCGAGGCAAGCTTGCCCGCCATGCACACCCTGGCCAAGGAGGGGATTCGCGTCAACTGCACCCTGGTCTTCTCCGCTCCCCAGGCGCTGCTCGCGGCTCGTGCCGGCGCCCGCTACATCAGCCCCTTCGTCGGCCGTTTCGACGACATCGGTGACGAGGGCCTCGACCACTTGGAGGAGATGATCGACGCCGTCCACAACTACAGCTACGGCTACTGGGACGAGGAGGACGGCCCAGAGATCATCACCGCGTCCGTGCGCACCCCGCACCACGTGACCCAGGCGGCGCTCCTTGGCGCCGACATCGCCACGGTGCCCTTCGGCGCGCTCAAGAAGTGCGTGCACCACCCGCTCACCGACCGCGGCCTCGAGCTCTTTGCCGCAGACTGGGCCAAGGTCACCGCAGAGGCGTAGGAAAGCACCAGCAGGTCCCGGTCGGCGTCTCTGCCGGCCGGGACTTTTTTAGCCGAGAGGGGCGCACCCCCCTTGGCAAGACAAGACGACAGAAGGAGACGCCATGGGCAATGACGAGCTCAAGACCATAGCCAGGGAGGTCCGCAAGGGGATCCTGACCGGCACGCACGCCGCCAAGTCGGGCCACCCCGGTGGGTCGCTCTCCGCGACCGAGATCTTCACCTACCTCTACTTCGAGAAGATGGACGTCGACCCCGCCGACCCCCGCAAGGCCAGCCGCGACCGCTTCGTCCTCTCCAAGGGCCACTGCGCGCCGGGCCTCTATGCCACGCTCGCGCAGAGGGGCTTCTTCCCCACGGGGGACCTCGAGACCCTGCGCCACATCGGTTCCCACCTGCAGGGCCATCCCAACATGAACGACACCCCCGGCGTCGACATGACCACCGGCTCGCTGGGCCAGGGCGTCTCGGCCGCGGTGGGCATGGCGCTGGCGGCGAAGCACTGGGGCGACTCCTACCGCACCTACTGCCTGCTGGGTGACGGAGAGATCGAGGAGGGCCAGGTCTGGGAGGCCGCGATGTTCGCCGGCAACCACCAGCTCGACAACCTCTGCCTGGTCGTCGACAACAACGGGCTCCAGATCGACGGGACCATCGAGGAGGTCAACTCCGCCCAGCCCATCGCCGACAAGTTCCGCGCCTTCAACTTCCACGTGATCGAGGTCTCCGACGGCAACGACTTCGACCAGCTGCGCGCCGCCTTCGCCGAGGCACGCCAGACCAAGGGCTCTCCCAGCTGCGTCGTCGCCCACACCGTGAAGGGCAAGGGTGTCTCGTTCATGGAGAACCAGGTGGGCTGGCACGGCAAGGCCCCCAACGACGAGCAGTACGCGCAGGCCATGGCAGAACTCGAGGAGGCATAGCAGATGGCAGACACCAAGATGATCGCCACGCGCCAGAGCTACGGCGAGGCCCTCGTCGAGCTGGGCGCGGAGCACGACGACTTCGTGGTCCTGGACGCGGACCTCGCGGCCGCCACCCAGACGGGCAAGTTCAAGGCGGCCTACCCCGACCGCTTCTTCGACGTGGGCATCGCCGAGGGCAACCTCATGGGCGTGTCGGCCGGCATCGCCACCACCGGGCGCGTCGCCTTCGCGAGCACCTTCGCGATGTTCGCCGCCGGCCGCGCCTTCGAGCAGGTGCGCAACTCCATCGGCTACCCCCACCTCAACGTCAAGATCGGCGCCACGCACGCCGGCATCTCGGTGGGCGAGGATGGTGCCACGCATCAGTGCAACGAGGACATCGCCCTCATGCGCACCATCCCCGGCATGACTGTGGTCGTCCCCTCCGACGACGTCGAGGCGCGCGCGGTCGTCCGCGCCGCCTACGAGCTGGACGGTCCCGTCTACATGCGCTTCGGGCGCCTCGCCGGCCCCGTCTTCCACGACCCCGCCAGCTACGAGTTCGAGCTGGGGAAGGGCATCGTCGAGCGAGAGGGGACGGACGTCACCATCGTCGCCTGCGGCCTCATGGTCGCCGCCTCGCTCGAGGCGGCCGAGGCGCTCGCGGAGAGGGGCGTCAGCGCCGAGGTCGTGAACATCCACACCATCAAGCCCCTCGACGAGGAGACCGTCATCGCCTCGGCCAGGAAGACTGGCAGGGTCGTCACCGTGGAGGAGCACTCCGTCATCGGCGGGCTGGGCAGCGCCGTCTGCGACGCGCTCGGCGAGAGCTGCCCCACGCCCGTCCGTAAGGTCGGCGTGCGTGACGTCTTCGGCGAGTCCGGACCCGCGTTGGACCTGCTGGCCAAGTATGGCCTGGACGCAAGGGGCATCCAGGCCGAGGTCGAGGAGTTCCTCCACTAGGAGCTGACTGCCATATGGGCATGGCTGTAGTCCCGCGCCCCTAGGGGTCGGGGCCACAGCGTGCTTTATATGTGCGGTGGCTGGCCCCTAAGCTGCGGCTTTGGGGCCATTTGCTAAAATGCACCGGAATCTGTCAGTTTTCGCTACGTAGAAAAAGGAGCTCTTGTGGCCAACCACTTTCGCAGCAGCGAGCGACAGGGGGACGAGGAGCTGGAGCAGCAGGCTCCCGCCGACTCGCAGGTCCCTGAGGTGGGTGCGGACGTGACGGGCGAGGAGCCCGCGCAGGACGCCGCCCCCCAGCCGGAGCCGCGCCACGTGGCGCCGGCTCCCGAAGAGGACCAGAACACCATGCCCGAGCAGTCGGTAGCCGAGGCGCCCCGAGCACCCGAGCCTCAGCAGGCAGGGGCTTCCGCCGCCGGCCTGACCGTGCGCGAGGACGAGGCGCAGGCTCCCGCCCAGCCTGGCTTCACCAGCGTGTTCGCCCCCATTGATGGTTCCAACGCCCCCGTGGTCGCGCGTACGGGGACCCCCACCATCTCGCTCAGAAACGTCACACTGATCTACCCCGCCCAGCCCAACAAGCCCGCCCTCGATGACGTCAGCCTGGACATCTATCCTGGCGAGTTCGTCTTCGTCGTGGGTCACTCCGGCTCCGGCAAGTCCACCTTCCTCAAGCTCCTCACGCGCGAGCTTCGCGCCACCAAGGGCAAGGTCATGGTCGCCGGTCAGGAGCTCACGCGCATGCGCAACGGCAAGGTCCCGTACCTCCGCCGCCAGATCGGCACGGTGTACCAGGACTTCAAGCTCCTGCCCGACAAGACCGTGTACGAGAACGTCTCGTTCGCGCTGGAGTGCATCGGCAAGCCCCGCTCCGTCATCAAGGCCCAGGTGCCCGAGGTGCTTCGCCTCGTCGGACTGGCCGAGAAGATGGACAACTACCCCGACCAGCTCTCGGGCGGAGAGCAGCAGCGCGTCTCCGTCGCCCGTGCCATGGTCAACAGGCCTCCCCTGCTCGTCTGCGACGAGCCCACGGGCAACCTGGACCCCGCCATCTCGCTGGGCATCATGAAGCTGCTCGACCGCATCAACCGCACCGGAACCACCGTCGTCATGGCGACCCATGACCGCGAGATGGTCGATTCCATGCGCAAGCGCGTCCTGGCCCTTGAGGCCGGCCACGTCGTGCGCGACCAGGAGAGGGGAGGCTACGGCTACTATGGCGCCATCTAACATCGGCTACTCCCTGCGCGAGGCGGGAAGGCACTTCCGTAGGAACTGGTCCACCGTGCTGGGGGCCATCGTCACCATCTTCCTCTCGCTCTTCGTCATCGGGCTGTTCGTGATGGGCTCAGCGCTCATCAACAACCTCGTGGGCAGCGTCGAGGACCAGGTCACCATCCAGGCTTTCCTCAACGACTCCGCCGACAAGTCGGCGGTGGACGCCCTGCAGAGGAAGGTCCAGGGCTGGGACAACGTCGAGTCCGTCTCGTACAAGAGCAAGGACCAGGCGCTGGAGGAATACAAGCAGACCATGAGCAATCGCAACGCCAGCGATGCCGTTGCGGCCCTCGACGGCGAGAACCCCGTCCCCGCCTCGTTGGTCATCACCCTCACCAACCCCCAGGAGGTCGAGTCCGTGGCCACCCAGCTCTCGGGCGACGCTGACTTCAAGGGCGTGGCGGACGACGCCAACGACCCTTCGTCCTCCGTGCAGTACGGCCGCGAGACGGTCGAACGCCTCTTCAGCGTGACCTACTACCTGCGCGTCGGCGTGGCGGTCCTGGTTCTGCTGCTGGCGTTCATCGCCTTCGTGTTCATCAACAACACCATTCGTCTGGCCATCGCCGCCCGCAGGCGCGAGATTGCCATCATGCGTCTGGTTGGCGCCTCCAACGGCTTCATCCGCGGGCCCTTCCTGGCAGAGGGCATGCTCGAGGCGCTCATCGGTTCCCTCCTGGCCATCGCCGTCCTGCAGCTGGGGTCCCAGGTCGTGCTCCCCAAGCTCCAGAACAGCCTGCAGTTCCTCTCGTTCAACCTGCCCCTCAACGTGATGCTCACCACCTACGGGGCCTTGCTCGTCGCCGGGCTGGTGCTGGGCCTCTTTGGCTCGGCCATCGCCATGAGGCGCTTCCTCAGGGTCTAGCCGGCAATCGAACCGCGGGCGCTGTCCGCGCATGAGCTCGTCTGGGCGGCGTGGCCTTCGGGTTGCGCCGCCCGTCTCATAGGGAGGTTCCATGTCCGTCAGGCATTCGCATGGTTCCGGGCGGCGGGGGAGAGGCACCGGCGTCCGCAAGCCGAAGGCCCTTCTCACCGGCACGCTCAGGGTGGTGCGCCCCGGGCTCGCCACCGTGCATACCGCAGAGGGGGACTTCGTCGTGGCGAGGGGAGGACTCCGCGAGGGCATGGACGGGGACGAGGTCCGGCTGAGCCTGGCCCGCGGGCACGGGAGCAAAGAGCGCGTGGCGTACGTGCAGGGCGTCGTTGCCCGCGCGCGCAACGAGTTCCTGGGCAGCTACGAGGAGGCCGACCCCCTGGGCGTCGTCCTTCCCCTGGACGGGCGCATCACCCACGACTTCTTCGTCCTCCCGCAGGACCAGAGCGCGCGTCGGCTGGGCGTGGGGCAGGGGGACGTGGTCGAGGCGCGCATACTCGAGTATCCCAGTCGCCATGCCGCCGGGGTCGTGACCATAGCCCGCAGGGTTGGCTCCGCCCAGGAGCTCGACCTGGACATGGAGGCGGTGATCGCCTCGCACGGCCTGGCGACGAGCTTCCCCGAAGTCGCACTGCGCGAGGCCGAGTCGCTCTCCCTGGACGTCGACGGCGCGCTTGCGTCCGACCGCCGCAGGCGGGACCTGCGCTCGCACGTCACCGTGACTATTGACCCGGCGGACGCACGCGACTTCGACGACGCCGTCGGAGCGCGCAGGACGCCCGATGGCTTCGAGCTCGAGGTCCACATCGCCGACGTGTCCCACTACGTGCGGTGGAACAGTTCCATGGACGTGGAGGCGAGGCAGCGGGGCTGCTCCTGCTACCTCGCCGACCGAGTCCTCCCCATGCTTCCGGAGCGCCTCTGCAACGGCTTCTGCTCCCTGCGCCCAGACGAGGACCGGCTCGCCATGAGCGTGTTCGTCTCGCTTGACGAGAGGGGAGAGCCTCGTGCGACAGAGGCCTGCTGCTCCGCCGTCCGCTCCAGGGCACGGTTGAGCTACGACGAGGTCGACGCCCTCCTGGAGGGGAGGATCTCTGCGGATGACCTCCCTGCTGTACGGGGGGACCAGGTGGCCATAGTCGAATCCCTCGGGGTGCTCGACCAGATTGCCCGCCTAAGGGTCGAGCGGAGGCGCGAGCGCGGTGCCATCGACTTCCAGACGCGCGAGGCGAAGGTGACCCTCGACCAGGGAGGGCATCCCACCGGCGTCCGCGTGCGCGCCCGCACGCGCGCCACGGCCCTGGTGGAGGAGGCCATGCTCCTCGCCAACGAGGCCGTGGCGGACATGCTCTCTTCAGGTGGCATTGCGACGGCATATCGCGTGCACGAGCAACCCACCCACGAGGACCTCGCCGCCGCCCTGCCCATCCTGCGCGAGCTCGGCCTGGTGCATGCCGAGGAGGTCGCCGGGCTCCTTGCCGCAGACCCGCACGCTATCCAGGTGGTGCTGGACGCGGCGCGTGGCACTACGGCGGAGGTGCTGGCCAACGCGGTGCTCCTTCGCGCGCAGCGCAGGGCCGTGTACCTTCCTCACAATGACGGCCACTACGCCCTGGGCGCCCCCGCGTACTGCCACTTCACCTCTCCCATCAGGCGTTATCCCGACCTCGTGGTACATCGCAGCCTCAAGGCCCTCCTCGCTGGGGCGAGGGCGGGCCTCGACGTCGCACAGATGGAGCGCGAGCTCCCCCAGATCTGCCGGAGCTGCTCCGAGCGGGAACGCGTGGCGGACGCCGCGGAGCGCGACTCCCAGAAGGTCAAGATGGCCCAGCTGTTCTCCGACAAGGTGGGCCAGGACTTCTCGGGCGTCGTGGTGGGCTGCGAGCGCTACGGGCTCTTCGTGATGCTGGACCAGAGCTGCGCGGAGGGACTGCTGCCCGCGCGGGAGCTGGGCGACGAGTGGTTCTCGTTCGACCAGGAGCTGCTCACGCTCACGGGCGAGGAGAGCGGGCGCGTCTGGAGGCCCGGCATGCGCGTTGCCGTCACCGTGACGGGGACGAAGCCCTCGCGAGGGCAGATCGACTTCGCCCTGGCCGGCGGCGGGCCGCGTGCAACGGAGGGGCGCTAACGGGTAGTCTATGACCCTAGACACGGGACGAGGGGGCCTTCCCCAAGAAGGAGCCGACGTGAGCCAGACGAGCATGACCGACGAGCTGCTGCGGGCTGAGGGCCTGCTGGTGCAGGGACAGGCAGGGCAGGCGCAGGAGCTGCTCGCGCGCCTTGCGGAAGACGCGGAGGAGTACGTCGACCGCAACTGCCCCACCACCGACGAGCTGCAATGGTTCAGCTTCCCCACGCTCTTCGAGCGTCTCGCGTACCGTCGCGTGGAGGACGACCCGCGCGAGCTGCGCGACGTGGGCGAGCCCCTCGACCGCCTGTACGCGGACCTCGCCCTCGCCTGCATCCACGAGGGCGACTACGCCATGGCGACGGAGGCCCTCAAGCATGCGGTTCGCTGGAACCCCATGGGCTGCGAGTACCGCCTCAACCTGGCGGACCTCTTCCGCATAGACGGTAACGTCCAGGAGTTCCTCGCCCTGAGCTACTCTGTCTTCGAGCGCGCGAGTGACGCGCGCCACCTCGCACGGGCCTTCCTCAACTTCGTGGGCTACTTCGTGGCGCAGGACAAGCCCCTCGCTGCCGCGTCCGCCTTGCGCGCCGCACGCAGGCTCGACGTGCGGGACGACTCGCTTGACGCCGCCCTCGACCAGGCTGCCGGCACCGACCACGACCCCGACCTGGTAAGCGACGAGCAGGCCGGGGAGCTCCTCTCCGCCGAGGGTCTGCCCGACGGCGCCAACGCGGAGGTGGCAGTCTGCCTGCTCATGTGCGCCACCGACGCGGCGGACCTCGGCCAGCGCGACACGGCGGCCCAGCTCACCCTCCGCGCCCGCGATTTGGTGGGCGAGGAGGCCGCCATGGAGCTGTTCAGGCTGATCCGCGCCGAGGACGAGGAGGGGGGCGACGGCAATGCCAGCTCCTACTAGGCGCCAGAAGAAGACCATCTCGAAGAACCGCACCGCCTGGCATGACTACTTCATCGACCAGACTTGGGAGGCCGGCGTCGAGCTCACGGGCACCGAGGTCAAGAGCCTGCGCGAGCGCTCGGCCCAGATCACGGACTCCTTCTGCATCATCCGTGGGGGAGAGCTCTTCCTGGTGGGGATGCACATCCACCCCTACTCCAACGGGGGGGTGTGGAACGTGGACCCCGATCGCAGGAGGCGCCTGCTCATGCACCGCAGGCAGATTGACTTCCTGGACGGCAAGCTCCGCACCAAGGGCCAGGCCATCGTGCCCCTGGAGCTCTACTTCGACGAGCACAATCGGGTCAAGCTGCAGCTCGGCCTAGGGCGCGGCAAGAAGCTCTATGACAAGAGGGTCGACCTCGCCAAGAAGCAGACGGACCGCGACATACAGCGCGCCCTCAAGGAGCGCAGCCGCTAGCAAGAGAGTTGGGCATCTGGGGCCATGGTTTGCCATGGCTTCTCGGCAGACGGCGTTGCCGCAGGTACTTTGCGTGGGGTATGATAATTGCGCCCATTCGGGTAACAAACTGGCGCGCCCGCGGGGAACGGGCGGCCAACGGAGAGAGGAAACACCCATGGCTGACGAGAAGACCTACAAGTTCGTGTGCACCGTCTGTGGCTTCGAGGTCGAGGTCGACACCCCCGAGCTTCCCGAGGACTACACCTGTCCCATGTGCGGCGTCGGTGCCGACATGTTCGAGCTCGTCGAGGAGTAGCCTGAACCACATAGCGTGACCTTTTGGGACGGCTGGGCAACCAGCCGTCCCTTTTGACGCGGGACGGAATGTGTCGGGCAGGTGTGGCGTCGAACGGGCTCGCTCACGCGTAGTAGGGTAGGGGGCGGTCGAATCAAGGGAGGCCCAGCCTTGCGCAAGCGCGCTTCGCAGACATCCGAATCAATAGAGCTCGCCCTCATCCTCGCCCTCTCGGGCGGGCTCATGGACGCCTACTCCTACCTTGGGCGCGGCAAGGTCTTCGCCAACGCCCAGACGGGAAACCTGCTGCTCCTGGGGGTGCACCTCTCTGCCGGAGACTTCGCCGCGGCCACGCGCTACGCCTGCCCCGTCCTGGGCTTCGCCGTGGGCTGCGTCCTCGCGCACGAGCTCAAGCTCCGCATGCCGCGCGGGCTTCACTGGAGGCAGTACGTCCTCGTCGTCGAGGTGCTCCTGCTCCTTGCGGTCTCGTTCATGCCGGACGAGCTCAACCTGCTCGCCAACAGCCTCACCTCGCTTGCATGTGGCATGCAGGTCCAGGCGTTTCGAAAGCTCCACGGCAGGCCATTCGCCACCACCATGTGCATAGGGAACCTTCGTAGCGGCACGCAGGCGCTGGTCTCGTACGCGCACGGTCGCGGCCGCGTCCACCTCAGGACGGCGGCGCTCTACTACGGCGTGATCGCCTGCTTCGTCGTGGGTGCAGTGTTGGGGAACTGGCTGTTGGCGCCCCTCGAACTGTCTGCCATCCGCGTGAGCTGCGTGCTTCTCGCCTTGGCCATCACCCTCATGTTCCATGACCGAGAGGGCAGGGCGAGCCAGAAGTCGTAGGCCGCCTTCCTCCTGCCCTTGGCGGCGTTCTGCCTATTGGCACCTTTTGTAGTAGAAGACGGCTATCTGGGTGCGGTTCCTCAGGGCGAGCTTGGCAAGGATCGCGCTGATGTGATTGCGCACCGTCCCCTCCGAGAGAAATAGGCGCGCGGCGATCTGGGAGTTGTCGAGGCCCTCCGAGACGAGTCTGACCACCTCTCGCTCGCGCTGGGAGAGCGGCGCCAGGGCGGACTCGTCGCCTGTCACAACGCTCCCGCCCAGCGTCGTCGCCCTCTCCAGGACCTCTCCCTCCAGGACGCTCTGGCCGGCCATCACTGACCTGAGTGCCTCGGCGTCGTGGAGGATGGGGACTACGAGAGGGCATATGGCCTTGGCCAGATGCTCGACCTCATATCCGGCGACGATGGGGGGGCTTGCGTCCCTCAGCCGCTTTGGCAGCGAGGCAGACGCCATTGCGGCGGCGCGCGATGGTGCGATAGACGGCTACGTCACGGTTGACGGCGAAGGCGTTCCCCGGCTGCACGTCGACGCGTCCCTGAACGGCAAGCTGAGCCCCGCGGCGATGCGGGTGGCGCTCAACTCCTACCTGCGCACGCGGATGGAGATTGCCGACGTCGCAAGGCAGGCCCCCCAGCTTCTTGCCGGTGGTGATTTGACGACCACCTTCTCTCGAGGCGTTGACACGCAAGAGCTGCAGGTCACCAAGGTCGCCCCCGACCCCGACGCGCGCTACTACTACTCCCTGCTGGCCATGTCCGCCGGAATGGGCATGATGCTGGCCGTCCTTGCCGTCAAGAGGACGCAGCCGGGCATTTCGGCCCTTGGCGTGCGCAGCGCCATGGCAGGAACGCCGCGCTGGCGCATTCTCCTGGCGACGCTGCTGGCGGCCTGAGTCTGCGAGCTGGCATGCCTTTGCACGACCTACCTCTTCATGTGGCTGGTCGTGGGAGTCGGCTTTGGTGGCGAGGCAGGCTATGCCTTCGTTGCCCTCGCGGTTTCATCCCTGATGAGCTGTGCGCTGGGCGCCGCGCTTGGCACCACCCGTATTGAGACGGGTGCGGTCTCGGGAATCAGCTGCCTGCTTTCGCTCTTCACGGGACTCTATGGACCGACGGCACAGGGTCTGGCGGACGCCGTCGAGCTGGCGTCCCCCGCTCTCTCTCACGCTAACCCGCTGTGGCATATGGCGAACCGCTTCTACGCCCTGTTGTATTACGACACTCTGGGGCCATTCTTCGAGAGCTGTCTCGTCCTGCTCGCCATGGCAACCGCGTTCTTTGCCGTCGCCGTCCTTCGCATGAGGAGGCTCTCCTATGCCCACCTTTAGGTCTCTGCTCAAGATCATCTGGGGTCATAAGGCCTACATAGCCATCTACCTCGTTCTCATGAACCTCATGGGCGTCCTCATAGGGGCGAGCGCCTCCAACGACCAACCGGCGTCCGCGTTCTCGTATGACCCCACGCGCGTTGCGGTCATCGACAGGGATGGCTCCAGGCTCTCTCGGGGTCTCAAGGACGCGGTCCTAGCCCAAGGGGACCACCGAGAGCTGGCCGATGACGTTCGGGACATCCAGGACGCCGTTGCCAGGGACACGGTGAGCTACATCCTCGTGATTCCCGAGGGCTGGGGCGAGAAGCTCGTCGCCGCGGCCAGGGCTGGGGCCTCAGCGCCTGGCCTCGAGGCCTACGTCTCCTACAAGTCCGGCGCCGGAGCGCTCATGCAGGCCAGCGTCACGTCCTATGCAAGCGGGCTCTATGGCTATGCCGCCACGACCGGCTTCGACCAGGACGGAATCGTGGCGCACGTGAACGAGGCCATGAAAAGCGAGGTCGAGGCAAGCCTGATTCCCCAGGCTACGACGTCCCTGCCGAAGTCGTTTCAGACCTACTGCATGTTCGCCACCTATCCCCTGTTCGCGAGCGTCACCGTCTGCATTGCCATCCTGATGACCAGGCTCAACGGGCGGGCCATACGCGAGCGCAGGATGGGTGCGCCGACCACCGCCCGCAGGCGCAACCTGCGGCTCTATGCCGTATGTCTGACGGTCGGCCTCTTCGCGTGGGCGCTTACCTCGCTTCTGGGCGTCGTCCTCTTTGCAAGGCAGAGCCTGTTGGAGTCGCCGGCTCTCGTGACGCTCTCGGTCCTGGGCCTTCTGGTCTATGCGCTCGTGTCGACATGCGTGGGCTTCCTGTTGGGTCAGCTCGGAGCAAGCGAGAATGCCGCAAATGCCGTTGCCGTCATCTTGGGGATGGCCATGTCCTTCATGGGGGGCGCGTGGATTGACCTTGGCATGCTTCCTTCGGCGGTCGTCGCAGCGGCGCACTTCGTGCCCAGCTTTTGGTGTACGCAGGTTATCACGGGCGCCTCTGCGCCCTCGGAGGTCTCGCTTTTGACCATAGCTCCGCTGCTCGGTTCGCTTGGGGTCGCGATGCTCTATGCGCTTGCCATTCTCCTCGTGGCGCTCGTCGTGGGACGTAGCAGGGGAATGGCCGAGCTGTAGCACGGCGTCCGTCTGCATCTCGTCGTGACGTCGGGTGCCCGAGGCCCAGCCTGGGGTGGGGCACGGGTGGTGGGCTTGCACTTTCACCGAATCCCGCCTCGCCCCTTGTCGCCCTTGGGTAGAATACGGACACCGGACGCGTCGTCCTTCGATGCACATCGCCCGTTCTTGAACTTTGACAGCGCGCATGGTGGCAGCAGCCCCACAACCTCATGGGGGTGACTGGTTTCGACAGGGTAGTTCTGAGGTGGGCAGCAAGCCGTGGTCTCCTCGCCACGTTAAACAGGGGTACCGTCAAATTGAATTGACGACAACTCTTATCAGGGCTCTTACGCCCTCGCTGCTTAATTTACTAGCAGCCGTCTAACCGGGGATCGCTCCCGTCTTCGGGGTGACGTCATTCTAGGGAGATGCTCCTGCGGACGTGGTTGGTATGCCGCAGGCTAAGACCGAACCAACTGGGATGCCGAACGCGTGTCGTTGGGTGCGAGGCGTCCGAGAGCCAACCAACGACTGAGCTTGGAGACACCTGCCAGGGGATTGCTTTGGACCGGAGTTCGATTCTCCGCACCTCCACCATGATGACGTCAGCCCCCTCCCACCTTGTGCGGGAGGGGGCTTGTGTGACATGCGACGCGTGGTGTCAGCCTTTGCGCTATCCCTAAAAAGGCGCTGCCAAAGCGCCGTCCCGAAAGGATGACGCCGACGTGCGAGGCACGTGCCTGTTGCTTCCTGGCCTACTCGGGAACGTAGGACGAGGCCTTCGGAGGCGTCTTTCCCTTGAGGACCGCATGGTAATAGGCATAGGTGAGGGGCTCCTCCGCAAGGAGGTTCCGCGCGTCGTCCAGTTCTCCGACGAAGAGCATGTGGGTGCCGACGTCCAGGCTCTGCACCACCTTGCACGAGACCATTGCCGCGACGTGCTCGGTGGGATAGGGGTCGCCGTTGCCGGTCATGTCGCTCTGGATGCCCTCGAACTTGTCGAAGTCGGTTGAGCTGCGGAAGCCAAAGCGGCCGACGAAGGGCATGTCTGCCGTCTGGGTCAGGGGCGCGAGCGCGAAGTGACCGGCCTTCTCGATCACCTGCTCCGTGTGGTTCTGCTTGTTCACCACGACTGCGACCTGCAGGGGCTTGCTCGTGAGCTGGAGCCCGGTGTTGATGACGCAGGCGCCCACGTCACCGTCGTCCGCCCTTGCGGACACGACATACAGACCAGATGAGAACTTGAATAATGCAGTAGCGTCCATCTTGCCCTCTTCCCCGTGCGCGCCTAGTCGTGGCAGGCGCTCCTCTCCCTTTTGCTGCACTATATCATCCATGATGAGAATGGCTCGGACGCCCGATGCCAGCGGCCCGTTGGCGTTGGGTGGCGGCACTGACGGGAGGGGGGATTGCATGGCACGAGGCAACGCGCTCGTCCTCGAGGGCGGCGGCTTCAGGGGCATGTTCACGGCTGGCGTCCTGGACGTGCTGCAAGAGAGGGGCGTCTACGACTTCGCAAGCGTCTGGGGAGTCTCGGCGGGTGCCATCAACGCGGCGAGCTACAAGTCGCGCCAGATCGGGCGCACGATGCGCATCATGCTCGCCTTCCGGGACGACCGGCGCTTCATGTCGCTCTGGTCCTTTGCCACGACGGGCAACCTCGCTGGTGGCGAGTTCATGTACGAGGAGATCCAGAACCACCTGGACCCAGGTGACGACGTGGCCTTCAACGCCAATGCCACGCGCATGTTTGCCGTGGCGAGCGACGTGGTGTTTGGCACTCCCGCCTACCTGGAGTGTGCGAGCTTTCCCGAGGACGTGGTCAAGGTGCGCGCCTCGGCTTCGCTTCCGCTGGTCTCCAGCATGGTGCAGATCGACGGGCACCGCTACCTGGATGGCGGCACCACGGACTCCATCCCCTTCGAGGTGGCGTTGGGGCGTGAGGGCGCGGCGAAGGTCGAGGGCTACGAACCGGCCGATCGCGCCTTGGTGGTGATCACGCAGGACCGCGACTACCAGAAGTCCGGCCTCAACGAGCGCATCACGGTGCGGAGCCATCGCTACGACGGCTTCCCCTACTACGAGGAGGCCCTTTCCGTGCGTGCCTCCTCGTACAACGCCAAGCGCGAGAGGCTTTTCGCCCTCGAGGCCGAGGAGTCGAGCCCGGTCCTGGTGATAGCGCCCGCGCAGCCCGTCGAGGTTTCGACCAACGAGCATGACGGGGGGAAGCTGCTGGACCTCTACCTGCAGGGCAGGGAGCAGGCGACCAAGCGCCTGGACGAGGTCCGTGCCTTCCTCGCGGGACGGCCGGGCGCGTCTTGGGGGGACAGGGCATGACCATCAACGAAATCGCCCAGATGGCGAACGTGTCGCGGGCCACCGTGTCGCGCTACCTCAACGACGGGTATGTCAGCGAGGAGAAGCGCAAGCGCATTGCCCGCGTGATCGAGCAGACGGGTTATGTGCCGTCCCAGCAGGCGCGCACCCTGCGCACGGGCAAGACGCAGTTCGTTGGGGTCATCATCCCCAAGATCAGTTCCGAGTCCATCGCGCGGGAGGTTGCGGGCATCACCTCAGTCCTTGTCGCCTCGGGTTACAGCACCGTGCTCGCCAACACGGACGGCGACGGATCGGCAGAGATCTCATACATCAAGTCCTTGGCCGACCAGGGCCGGAGCGACGGCATCATCCTCATCGGGACTGAGATAACGGAAGAGCACGAGCGACTCTTCAGGAGCCTTCCCCTGCCCCTCGTGGTGCTGGGCCAGCATGTCAAAGGCGTCAACTGCGTCTACTTCAACGACTATGACAGCATGTATGACCTCACGCTCTGCTGTACCGTGGGCAGCAGCCATCCTGCCTTCATAGCCGTGCCCGAGAGGGACTACGCGACGGGCTTCCTTCGTCGCAAGGCCTTCGTCGACGCCATCGGGCACCAGGGGTTCGACGTGGACGCGGCACCCATCGAGGAAGGCAGGTTCAACGTGCGGTCGGGCTTCGATTGCGCGGCAAGGATCATGGAGGCCCATCCTCAGACGGACGCCATCGTCTGCGCCACCGACGAGATCGCGGCGGGTGCCCTGCTGTACCTCCACGACAGCGGACGCGTCGTGCCGGGGGACGTGCGCCTCACGGGGCTAGGCGACTCCATGCTCGCCAAGGTGGTGAGCCCCAGCCTCACCACCGCCCACTACTACTATCGCACCAGCGGCGCGGAGGCGGCACGCATGCTCCTCGAGCTGATGGAGCAGAGCGAGGCAGCCCCGCATGAGGTCAAGATGGGCTACAAGCTCGTCCTGGGAGGCTCGACGCACAGTCCTGCATAGTCCTTCGCCTCCGTCGGCGAGGGAGCGGCAGGTTCGCCCGCCTGCAAAGTTCCCCGTTTGTCGACAAAAACCTACCGTTCGCATGCGCTCGGCAAAAGGTGTTCCTTTTGTGAAGGCGTCCTCCTAATCTTATTCAAAGGTGTGAGAACGATTTCACACAGACCTAAGACTGCAGGTCGTAGCAGGACAAGGGAGGAAGAATGGCGCTGGATTACAAAGAGGCCGCAAGGGCCACGCTGGAGGCGATCGGAGGCGCGTCAAACGTCGTGTCCGCCGCTCATTGCGCGACCCGACTACGCCTCGTGATTGCCGACAACGGCAAGATTGACAAGGACAAGCTCGAGGACATCCCCGGCGCGAAGGGCAACTTCGAGGCCTCGGGCCAGCTGCAGATCATCTTTGGCACGGGCACGGTCGACAAGGTCTACGACGAGTTCATCGGCCAGGGCAACATCAGCGCGGCGAGCAAGGCCGAGGTCAAGGAGGCTGCCGCCAAGAACCAGAACAAGTTCATGGCGGCCATCAAGGTCCTCTCTGACGTCTTCGTCCCCATCATCCCGGCAATCGTCGCCTCCGGCATGCTCATGGGCATCATGGGGGCCATCCCCTTCCTCTTCCCGAACGTCGACCTCTCCAACAACGTGTACTGGAAGATCGCGGGCCTGATCAACGCCTGCGCGCTTGCGAACCTCCAGATCCTCCTGGGCTTCTCCGCCGCAACCGTCTTCGGCGGCAACCCCTACCTCGGCGCGTCACTGGGTGCCTTGCTCATCAGCGGTGACTTCATCAACGCATACAACGCCTCCACCGCCATCGCCGACGGCACGATGGTCACCTTCAACGTCGTCCCCGGTCTCTATAGCATCGACTGGGTGGGCTACCAGGGGCATGTCATCCCCATCCTCGTGGGAGTCTGGATTCTCTGCTTCTTCGAGAAGCGCCTGCACAAGATCGTCCCCGAGATGTTCGACCTCTTCCTGACGCCGCTCCTGTCCGTCTCGATCGCGGCCTACGTGACGATCCTCTTCATCGGCCCCATCTTCGTCTTCCTCGAGAACGCCATCCTTGGCCTGCTCATGGCCTTGCTCTCCGTTCCCTTCGGCCTTGGCAACGCGGTCATCGGCCTGATCTACAGCCCGTCGGTCGTCACTGGCCTGCACCAGATGTACACCGCCATCGACGTCTCGATGATCGCCCAGCACGGCGTCACCTACTGGCTGCCCCTGGCCTCTGCCGCAAACATCGCGCAGGGCGGTGCCTGCCTGGCCGTTGCCCTCAAGACCAGGTCTGACAAGACCAAGGCCCTCGCGGTGCCCTCCGGCATCTCCTGCCTGCTTGGCATCACCGAGCCCGCAATCTTCGGCGTCAACCTGCCCAAGGTCAAGCCCTTCGTCGCTGGCATGGTCGGCTCTGCCGTCGGCTGCGTGATCTGCTACTTCACCAACCTCTCTGCCACCGGCACCGGCGTGACCGGCATCTTCGGCATCTTGCTCTGCATCGACAATGCCGTTGGCTATGTCATCATGTTCGCTGCCGCCTTTGCGGTCGCCTTCGGTATCACCTGGACCCTCTACTCCGACGAGGCCGACGCCAAGAGGCAGGGCAAGTCCCTGCCCGAGCAGGCCGTCGCCTCCACCCAGGCGGCTGCCAACCAGACCGCTGCGGTCGCCGCGAGCGTCGCCCAGTCCAACCAGGGTGTCACCGCCCCCACCGACGCCGAGGTCATCTTTGCGCCCTGCGCCGGTCAGGCGATCGGCCTCGATCAGGTGGACGACCCCGTCTTCGCCAGCAAGGCGATGGGTGACGGCGCCGCCGTGGTTCCCAGCGACGGCAAGATGTACGCCCCCGTCACGGGCACCGTCACGGTCCTGGCCGAGACCGGCCACGCCATCGGCCTGCTCTCTGACGAGGGTGCCGAGATTCTGATCCATATCGGCATCGACACCGTCAACCTCAAGGGCGCACCCTTCACGCCTCACACCACCGTGGGTGCGGTAGTCAAGAAGGGTGACCTGCTCATGGAGGTCGACCTCGGTGCCATCAAGGCCGCCAATCTCGATCCGACGACCATGGTCATCGTCACCAACACTGACGAGTACGGGGCCGTCAACACCCACACTGGCGGCGCGGTGAAGGCCGGAGCCGCGCTCATCGAACTCGGATAGGGCGCTTGCGCCAGACATGCGCGTGTGGGGGGGCGGCTGCCACGAGCGGCTGCCCCCCGTTGGAATGAGGGCCCTTGTGGGCCGACCCATCGTTTGAAAGGGAGCTCGGCATGATTGACGTTACTGCCATGGGTGAGGTGCTCATAGACTTTACGGACGCGGGCATATCTGACGCCGGCCAGAAGCTCTTCGAGCGAAACCCTGGGGGTGCACCGGCAAACGTGCTGGTCGCCCTCCAGCGCCTGGGTCACCAGACTGCCTTTCTGGGCAAGGTCGGTGACGACATGCACGGCAGGTTCCTGCGTGCCACGATGGAGGCCAACAACATCGACGTGCGAGGGTTGCTGACGGATCCGAGCTACTTCACGACCCTGGCCTTCGTGGCGCTCGACGAGCAGGGAGACCGTTCCTTCTCGTTCGCGCGCAAGCCTGGGGCCGACACCCAGATCACCACCGACGAGCTCGACACGAGGCTCATCGCCGAGAGCAGGGTCTTCCACATCGGCTCCCTCTCCCTCACCGACGAACCTGCACGCTCCGCGACCTTCGCTGCGCTGGACGTGGCAAGGTCCGCCGGCTGCGTTATGAGCTATGACCCCAATTACCGCGCCAACCTCTGGCCGGGCGTGGAGGCGGCCATGGAGCAGATGCGCGCCGTGGTGCCTTACATGGACATCATGAAGATGAGTGACAACGAGTGCGAGCTGCTGACCGGTCGCCGCGACCCCGCCGAAGCGGCGAGGGCGCTGGTCTCTGGTGGAGTGAAGGTCTGCTGCGTCACCCTGGGCTCCGAAGGCGCCCTGGTATGCACCAAAGATGGCGCCACGGCAGTTCCGCCGTTCAAGACCGAGGCGGTGGACACCACGGGTGCCGGCGACTCCTTCTGGGGCGGGTTCCTTGCCGCCTTTCTCGAAAGCGGTCTGGCCCCCGCAGAGGTGACACTTGATGAGGCAGTGGGGATGGCTCGCATGGGCAATGCCGTGGCGTCGCTCTGCGTCCGCAAGCGTGGCGGCATCCCCGCGATGCCCGAGCGTGCCGAAGTGCTTGGGGTCCTGGCGTAGCCAGCCGACGCCTGCCCCTCGCGCGCACTCACGTCAACCCTCCCGAATCGAGGAAGCCCCATGGCCGTTGACATCAACTGGAACCCCAAGCACAACTGGCGACTGCGCTTCCACCTGCAGACGCCCACGGGCGGCCTGACCGACCCCAACGGCCTGTCCCAGCTCAACGGGGTCTACCACTGGTTTCACCAGTACACGCCCAAGTGGCCCGCCGTGGGGCATGGCTGGGGGCACTGGACGAGCGAGGACCTCGTGAGCTGGACCTTCCATGGCGAGGTGATCCGGCCCGATTGCGAGCTTGACCGCAACGGCTCCTACTCGGGGTCCGCGCTGGTCAAGGATGACAGGCTGTGGTGCTACTACACGGGCAACGTGCTCGACCCCGGCGAGCATGACTATGACTTCGAGGGGCGTCGTGCAAACGAGATACTCGTGACCTCCGAGGACGGCAACACGTTCAGCGAGAAGGTCTGCGTCCTCGACAACGAGGGATATCCCGCATACTGCTCCAACCACGTGCGCGACCCCAAGGTGTGGGAGCAGGACGGGGCCTTCCACATGCTGCTGGGCGCCCGTACGTCGGACAGTCGTGGCGCCGTGCTCCTATATCGCTCGGGCGATGGGCTCGCCTGGGAGTTCGAGGGGTCGGCGACGTCGCGCGGCAGAAGGGGCTTCGGCTATATGTGGGAATGCCCCAACGCCGTTCGACTGGACGGTCGGGAGTTCCTCTTCGTGTGTCCCCAAGGGGTCCCCAAGCAGCCGTTCAAGTACCAGAACATCCACAACTGCGGCTACTTCCCGGTGGAGGGGAAGGTCATCGACCTGCTTGGGCGGGACCTGAAGGGAATGGACGGCGAGGGGCCCTATGCCTGCTTCGACGAGGGGGACTTCGTCGAGACCGACTACGGCTTCGACTTCTACTGCCCCCAGGTCTTCGAAGATGAGCGCGGCCGCGTGCTCTGCGTGGGATGGATCGGCCTGCCGGACGTGGAGTTCCAGTACGAGACACCGACACGCGAGTGGATGCACACGCTGACCCTGCCGCGCGAGCTCTCCCTCAATAAGTCCGGCCAGGTGTGCTTCTGGCCCGTCGAGGAGGTGGACTCCCTGCGCGGCACGGAAGTCGAGTTTAGCGAGGGCGCCGCGCCGGGCGCCACGGGCTATGTGGGGTCGCAGACGACCTGCGACATGTTCGACGTCACGGGGGCGAAGTCGGCCCGTTTCCCCAACGGGACGGCGGACGTGCTCATCAAGGACATCAAGGGAGAGGGGCGCGTCATCATTGGCTCCGACCTCGAGCTCCTCCTCCATGGGGACATGCTCGAGCTCGACTTTCAGAGTCCCTCGGGACGCTGGCGCACCAATCGCCGCCTGCCCCTTTCGGCCTTGAGCGCGGGACGCGTGACCGACCTGCGCATCCTGGTGGACACCTCTGTCATAGAGATTTACGTAAACGGGGGAGAGAAGACCATGACCACGCGCTGGTATCCCCTGGAGGTTACCGACTTGCACGTGACGTCTGACCTCCAGGCATGGCACGGCGCCTGGGAGATGGGCGCCTTTGTCTTCAACAACGTGGGCTAGGGGCGTAGCACGCCCGCGTGACGCGTGGCATTGCACGTGGCCACGGGCGCGCGCAGATTAGCCGTAGTTTGCGCGCGCCTGTGCGAAGCTGCAGGTCATCGTGAAGTCACGCGCAGTTTGCGAATGGAGTGCGCGGCTGGCTCTCTCCCTACGGGGTGGGCCAGCCGCGCATTGTCCCAAACCTCCGCTGCGGCGGACAAGTCAGTGGCTACGCCTCGTACCACTCACCCTCGAGGGCGTGCTCGAGCCACCTGGCGACGCCGTCCTCCCACATCGTGTCGACGACACATGTTGCCTGCGACATGACCGCCTCGGAGGCGTTGCCCACGGCGACGAAGGCTCCCACATGGGGCACCATGGGCAGGTCGTTGCCCGAGTCGCCGAAGGCCACGAGCTGCTCCCTGTCCAGCCCCAGCCGCTCCCGCACCCATTCGATGCCCGAGCCCTTCTCGACCCCCTTGAGGGTGATCTCTATCTCGGTGGGGGTGACGACGGCAATCTGCAGGTCTCCTCGCCCTTCCAACTCTGCGGCATCGCGCGCCAGGTCGTCTGCGGTGTCGAAGCAGGCACCCATCTTCTCGACGAAGCTCGTCACCTCGTCGACCGCGAGAATCTCGGGTTCGACGTCGTCGACGGTGAAGCGGTTGGGGATGCTCGAGATCTCTTCGTCGAGGTCCTCGTCGCTCAGGGTGCTGCTGTCGTCCAGTCGATGCACGGCCTGGGTCATGTAGGACACGAGTCGCTTCTCGAAGTAGGCCCCCCTCGAGGTGAGCACGTTGAGGCCGGCGCCGCGGGAGTGCAGCCAATGTTCCATATCGAGCGCCATGTCGCGGGGGATGGCCTTGCTCGCCAGGTGACGGCCTTCTCCGTCGAGGATTTGCCCGCCGTTGACGGTGATGTAGTAGTCGATGCAGGGCAGCCTGATGGCGTCGAGCACGATGGGCAGGTTGCGGCCGGTCGAGATGACGTTGGCGCAGCCCGCCGCATGCACGGCCTCCAGGGCGGCGACCGTGCGCTCGGAGACGCGGGTCAGGTCGAGGATGGTGCCGTCCAGGTCATAGAATGCCGCGCCGATGCCTTGGGGGAAGTGCGTGTTTGCGGGTAGCAAGGGGTGCTCCTTCGTGTTCGGGCTCCGGCTGGGTTGGAGGGCGCCGTGCCCGTCGGTGGCCATGTCCCTACGAGTGTGTTACCTCGAAGGAATGCGACGAGAGGTCCGCGTCGAGCTGCGCCCAGGCTTCGCCTGCGGTGCGGCGGATGCGAAGCCTGCTGCCCTGGGCGTCTGCCTCGAGCTCGCCCTCGATGTCGAACGCGGGATGGCTGTTCCGCAGCTCCATCAGCCCGACGAGGTCCCTCACGACGGGGCGCTCGACCTCGCGGTCTATCTCGTCGACGCTGTAGTAGTGGCGGTTGATGTTGCGGCCCTCCTTGGTGGACTCGAGCAGCTCTATGTCGTTGCTGCCAGCGAGAAGGCCGACGTAGTAGACCATGGGCACGCCGCGGGCGAAGAACTGGATGGCGCGGGCGAGCAGGTAGGCGTCATCGTCATTGCCGAGTGCGGAGTAGTAGGTGGTGTTGACCTGATAGATGTCGAGGTTGTTGTATGCCTCGGTGTTGTAGACCTTCTTGACGTTGGCCCCCTCCGAGAACATCTTGTCCTTGGTGTAGTCGACGGCTTCGTCGGGCAGCAGGTCCTTCACGTCGACGATGCCCAGGCCGTCGTGGGTGTCGAGGGTGGTGAACTGGTGCTTGGGGCTCATCGTGAGCCAGTTTGCGAGGTAGCTGCCCTCGCCCGAATAGAGGGCATGCAGGGTCAGCACGGGCAGGGCGAAGTCGTAGACCCAGTAGCCCTTGTCCGCGACCTGCATCTGGATGGTGTAGTGCTCGTGAATCTCGGGGAGCACCATGACGTCGTAGGGGTCAAGCACCTCCTGCATGTCACGCAGGAGCTCGGTCGTATCCGGCTCCACGAAGAAGCAGCTGCTGCCTGCTCGCTTTGCGGCGTAGGCGAAGGCGTCGAGGCGGATGATGGAGGCGTTGTTCTCGGCCATGTGGGTCAGCGTCTCGCGGAAGAAGCTCTGGGCGCGATCGGACTTGATGTTGATGTCGATCTGCTCCTCCCCGAAGGTGCACCACACGTCCTCGCGGCTGCCATCCGCGAACTCCGCCACGACGCTCGGCGCCTTGGGCTTGCGCTTGTAGATGGCGTCCACCTGCTCCTGGGTCGGGGCCCCTCCCGGCCAGAAGTCCTTGTACCTGATGAAGAAGTCGGCGAACTCGGACTCGTCCTTCTTGGCCAGGAAGTCCTGGAAGTAGGGAGATTGGCGCGAGATGTGGTTGATCATGAAGTCGAACATCAGATAGCGCCTCTCGCCTATGCGACGCACGTCATCCCAGCTGCCAAGGGCGGGGTCGACGATGTCATAGCGCATGGGGGCGAAGCCGCGGTCTGCCGAGCTAGGAAAGAAGGGCAGTATGTGCACCCCGCCCACGGCCTTGTCGAAGTGCCTGGCAAGCACCTGGTCGAGGTCCCGGAGGTTCTTCCCCAGGCTGTCGGCGTAGGTGATGAGCATGATCTTGTTCTCGAACCTCATGTGACTCTCCCTGCGGCTGGTGGGTGCTGTGGATGTCGTGCCTCCGTGCGTGGCTCGGCCGTGGCCTAGAGGCCGAGGATGGTGAAGTCCGCTGACGAGTTGGTGGACATCGAGTTGCCCAGGCCATAGACCATGTTGCTGATGACGTACTCGCCGTCATTGACGTAGACCTCGACGATGTGCCCGTGCACGAGCATCTCGATTTTGTTCTCGTCTGCCACCTCGGGCGTCATGGAGTGCATATGCGTGAAGCCCTCGCGCGGACGGTAGACCTTGCTGCGGTCGACGTGGACGCGGTTCTTGTCCTGCCACACGCGCAGACCGCCGATGTCGATGTGGTCGCCTTCGTGCAAGGTGGTCCCGAAGAGATAGGGACGGTGGTGCGTTGACGCATTGGTGCGGTGGGCGATGGCATGGCGTACGTTGGGATGCAGGCGGAAGTAGGTGTGCCCGTTGACGACCTCGATTATGCGCGGTGCGGTGAACATGCCGATCCACGTGTCGTCGACGGGCTCGGGCATGCGCATCCAGCCCACCATGACGCGACGACCCTCGGCATCGGTCGTGGTCTGCGGCGCATAGAAGTCGTGGCCGTAGTCGGTGAGGCGCCGCTCGCCAGTGAACTCGATGGAGCAGCCCGCTTCGTCGTAGTCGACGACGAAGCAGACGCTTTGGTCGCTGCCGCCCTCATAGCCCATCAGCGAGGCGAGGAGCACGGTGCTCCCGTCGACC
>NZ_CAUGRZ010000013.1:0-47104 GCF_959602185.1 uncultured Olsenella sp. | reverse complement strand
GATGTAGCCGGAGGCGGTGTTCTCGTAACCGATGAGCCTGACGTCTCCCGCCTTGCACATCGCGTCACCCGCCTCGAGCACCCACACCAGGCCGAAGGTCTCGATGGCGCCGAGCGCGTTCATAGCAGAATCAGACACGGGATCCTCCTAGTAGTCCACGTCGTGCACCGAGACGACGTCGCCGATCTCTGGCACGGGGCGCTTCATCACGTTGTGGGCAGTGAGCTTTCCGATGCGGGCGGCCGCCTCTGCCCCCGCCTTGACGGCCGCCTCGCAGGCGGCGACGTCGCCCGTCACCACGACGGTCACCAAGGTCGAACCGACGTTCTCGTACGACACGAGCTCGGTGTCACCCGCCTTGAGCATCTTGTCGGCGGCCTCGAGCGCGGGGACCATCCCGATGGTCTCTATGAGACCGATTGCCTGCTCTCCCCTGTATCGCATGGGCTGCTCCTCGCTACTTGATGTAGGAATCGATCGTCTTGCGCTGCTCGTCGGTCGCGCGGTAGTAGACGCGCAGATCGCCGGCGGGGTCGAGGTCGAAGCGAGACTCCTCGATGAGGGCGTTCTTCTCTGCCGTCATCAGGGCCTCCTGCACCTTGTCCTTCGTGAAGGCGGCGAAGCCGGAGTACTCGCCCTCGAGGGCCTCCAGGACGTCGTCCGCGCACGCCTCGTCGACGGTGGTGAAGTGCTTGAGGATCGCGTAGTTCAATGGCCTGCTCATGCTTACTGCTCCTTCTTAGACAGGTAGTCCGCAGGGTTGACGGCGACCAGGAAGATGCCGACGACCATGACCGCCGCGGCGATCCATGCGATGGGCGCCAGGGCGTAGCCGTTGATGCCCATGGCAAGCCCGACGATCAGCCAGGTGAAGAAGGGTCCATGGAAGGTGTAGGTGCCGTTGCAAGCCATGCCCAGCGCGGTGCCGCACATGGAGTTGCCGCGATACCAGCGGGCGAACGAAAGGTACGCGCACAGGCCGCTCAGGATGAAGAAGACGAGCGAGGGGAGGTCAGTGAGGGCGTCACCCACGTAACCGAAGGTCTCGCCAAGAGAACCTGCCCCGACGAGGGTGAGGACCGGGAGCACCACGATGAGGTTGAGGATGCCCGAGGTGGTCTGACGGATGGTGATGCCGATCTGCGAGTCGATCATCGCGGTGCCATAGCCGGCGATGCAGCCCTCCGCACCCCAGCCTACGGCGGCCAGGAAGGCGAGCGCCAGTCCGAATCCGGTGCCAGCGGGCACGTCACCGGTGAGCCCGGTGGAGCCGATCATGACTCCCGCGATGACACAGACCACGATGCCTGCGACCATGTGAGGCTTGAGGGGCTGCTTGTAGAGGACGCGGGCGAGAATGGCGCCGACGGCGGGGTTGAGCGCGGCGATGGGCACGGCAAGGGTGCCGGCCTGGCTCAGCGCGATGACGTAGGCGACGCTGGCGATGGGGCCTCCGACGGCTGCAGCGCAGATCATGATGACGCCCGGCTTGGTCTTGAGCGTGCGACCGAAGTCGGCGAGCTTGCCCTGGGCAGCGGTGATGATGAGCGCCCAGACCGCGCTGATGCTGTCGTTGAGCGTGGAGGCGATGGCGGGGAGGATGAACACGGCGAGGAAGCTTCCCGCGGTGACGGTGGTCGCCCACCCCACCCATGCTCCCGTGTTCTGTGCGGCCGTGATGAAGGCCGTGTAGAAGCCATACAGAAGACCCGAGAACAGAGCGACCAGGATTCCCTTCTTGAAGAAGTTCTGGTCGAGCTGCCTCTTCTTCTCTGCTGCCAGCGAGTCGCTGGCGACCGTCGTGGATCCCTCAGCCATTCCCCCCACCCTTCCAGAATCGATTCGTCACATACCGCTCCTTGCGCACGTGGCAAGGAGCCGCCGCACCAATGCGTTCGGCGGTAATTGGGACTCGTTTTAGGGATTGCCCCTTGGGGAAGGTCAAGGGCTCTTGCGCGGCACGTTCAAACGGAACGGGCCAAGGGGGTGAGCGGCGTAAATTCATTGGCAAGCGGCAGGGTTTCCTACCTTTCTTTTCCTCGCCTTAAAAATGCTCGTCGCTCACAAGCATTTTTTTGTGCACGACGGGCGGCTGTTGCGTATATGCTGCAGTCTTGCTCGTAATTTCCCCGGCACACGCTCATGGATCACGTCCGTGCTGGTAGACGCAGGTTCGCCCTGTCGTCTCAAGCAGCTTTCCCATCGTGTCAGACTTTGGGAGAAATCTTGGATAGTCCCTTGCGGTCACCACGCACGCCATCGAAAAAACTGCATCGAATTACACTGCAATGCATGCGTCGAGCGGGATGCGAGGCCCCCACGCACCAACGGCGCGAGCCGCAGGACGGCCGCCGTCCAGACGTCTGGGACGACGGACGTCCTGTCGGTACGTGCCTGCGTGCCTCCCCGCGCGTGCGTCCCGCCATTCCGATTCCGGCGGCGCGTCGCCTCGTGTCGCAAGCGTCTATCCGCCTGCGGCCCGTCGGTCACATCCTTGGTGTCGCGTGGGCCAGCATGCGATCGAGCATCACCTGATTGGCGGCGAGCTCCTCCGAGTCGTCGAGCGGCTCCAGCTCCGCCGTGCCGTACCTGCGCTCCAGGGCGCGCAGGAGGAGGTGGTCGGCAACCCCGGGGTTCTTGGGCAGCAGCGGCCCATGCACGTAGGTGCCCACGACGTTCTTGTAGAGGCAGCCTTCGAAGCCGCTCTTCCCATCGTTGCCGAAGCCGCTCACCACCTCGCCCAGGGGTTCGACGCCGGGTCCCAGGTGGGTCCTGCCCCCATGGTTCTCGTAGCCCACGATGGGCTGGGGGCTGATGCGGCTGCGCACCGCCACGTTGCCGATGAGCCGGGGGGTGGCGCGGGTCGTCTCGAGGTCGACGAGCGAGAGACCCTCGACCTTCTCGCCCCCCATCTCGTAGCTGTGGCCGAGGAGCTGGTAGCCACCGCAGACCGCCGCGAGGACCCCGCCGTCCTCGATGAACGACTCGAGCTCCGCACGCTGGTCGAGCAGGCGCTCGCACACGATGCGCTGTTCGCGGTCGGTTCCCCCTCCTATGAACACCATGTCGAAGTCGACGAGGCTCGGCCTGTCGCCCATGTGCACCTCGGTGATGCCGCAGCCAAGGCCGCGCCAGGCAAGGCGGCGTCGCAGCACGAGCATGTTGCCCGAGTCTCCATAGAGGTTGAGGAGCTCGGGGAAGAGGTGCGCGATGCGCACGCCATGCGCATGGCTCATCGGCGCCCACCCTGCCTTTCCAGCTCCTCCTTGGCAGGGAAGAGCGCTGAGTAGTTTGCCAGCACGTAGAGAGGGCGGTCGGTCGGCACCCCAGAGAGCCTGCCCACCACCTCCGAGACGCTCTCGCAGACCTGGGCGTCGATTCCCGCGTACTTCATGCGGACCTGCACGTCGTTCGCCCGCGTGCCACCGGCGAAGACGAGTGGCGCGCGTCCGCCCTCCACCATCCGTTCGAAGTCGACGTCCCAGATCCACGAGACGTCCGTCCCGTCGTTGGCGTTGTCGTTCACCAGGACGAAGAGGGCCTTCTCGCGCTCGTCCTGCTCGAGCAGGCTCAGGTTCTGGTTGAGCCCGGCAGGATTCTTCGCCAGGTTGAGGACGACCTCCCTGCCGCCCACCTCGAAGCGCTGGAGGCGGCCGTTCTCGGGATGGTAGCCGTCGAGGGTCCTCTGGAAGTCGGCGACGTCCACGCCAAGAAGGCTCGTCGCGGCGAAGGCGGCCAGGAGGTTGTAGACCATGTAGGTGCCACCGAAGCCCGCGCTGACGCGGGAGCCCGGGGCAACGCCCGGACCAGAGACGTCGAACGACACCCCCTCGCGCCCGACCTCGACGCCGGTGGCCACGAAGTCGAGCGTCGGCCGCGCGAAGTCGCCGTTGGGACAACGGAACGCACCAAGCTGGGCATAGCTGCGGTAGAGGTACTCGAGCTCCGCGCCGCACACCTGGCAGAAGCGCGCCTCGGGCACCCTGTCCTGGCGAAGTCCAAGGTCCTCCCCTATGCCAAACGAGAGGACCCTCGTGCCGCCCGCTGCGGCCCTCATGGCAACGCTCACGCACAGGGGGTCGTCCCCGTTCACGACCAGGGTGGTGCCCGAGGACCCGAGCAGGGCCCGGACGATGGTGTCCTGGACGCGGTCTATCTCTCCCGCGCGGTCGAGCTGGTCCCGGAACAGGTTGAGGAGGACGAGGTAGTCAGGCCTCAGCTGGGGGAGGATGTGCACGGTCGAGAGCTCGTCGGCCTCCATGACCGCGAAGTCGGCCTCCCTGCCGGGCAGGAGGGCCGAGACGACGCCGGGCGCCATGTTGGCGCCGACGCGGTTGCAGAGCACCACGTTGCCCGCCCCCTCGAGCGCCGCGGCGATCACGTTGTTGGTCGTGGTCTTGCCGTTGGTCCCGCAGACGACGACGGAGGCGCGCCTGGCCTTGCGGGCAAGCTCCCCCATGAGCTGGGGGTCTATGGCCAGGGCGAGCCTCCCTGGAAGCTGGGAGGCGTTGCGGTGGAGCACGCTCGAGAGGCCCCAGTGGGCGAGCCTGCCCGCGCCCGTGGCAAGGGCGCTTCTGACCGACACTAGCGCCCGTCCTCTTCCGTCGCCTCGGCAACGGCGTCCTGGCGGGACTCCTCGGACTTGCTGGCGGCATACTCCTCGGGCGTGAGAACGTCCTCGATGCGCAGGTTGACCCCCGCGACCTCCAGTCCCGTCATGCCCGTCACCTGCTTGACCACGGTGCGCTTGACGTCCTCGAACACCTGGGGCGCGTAGGCGCCGTACTCGATCAGCACCGAGATGTTCACGCGCACGGCCGAGTCCGGCGTGACCTCGACGGTCACCCCCTTGCGCGCGTCGCTGGCGCCCAGCACGTCCTGGATGCGGTTGAGCCACCCGCCCTTCATCCCAATGACACCGGGCACGTCGCGCATCGAGATGGCGACGATCTTCTCGATCACGCCGTTCGAGAAGGTGAGGGAGTCCTCCGAGTCGAGGTCCTCGTCCTCCCCCGCCAGCTGTACGGCCTGGCCCTCGGCCGGCCCCTCGTCTGCGGGGACGACCTCGGTGGCAATCGGCTCCACGGGCGCGGACGCCTCGTCGGCCTCGCCTGCGGGGGTTCCCCCCGCCAGGTCAACGACCTCCTCGGCGATGGCGTCGGGCTTCTGGGTCTTGGGTTCGGACATGGCTGTCTCCTCTCGGATGCCTGTGCTGGTCAATGGGGGTTCGTCACGTTAGCCCTGGTTGCCCCTCAGGACGCGCTTGATGGCGTCGAGCGCCCGGGTGTCGCCATCGAGGCTCTGCCCGACCACCACTCCGACGGCCACGCAGAGCGCGACGAAGAGGGCCCTCCACAGCCCCAGGGCAAAGACGAGGACCGCGACGCAGAGGCCGGCGAGCCCTCCCACGACCGCTCGCTCGTGCCCCCTTGCCATCCGTCGCAGCGAACTTCTGAGCTCGCGCGCGGAGGTCTCCTCATTGGGGCCCTGGCCTGTGCGCACCTCGGGCGAGAGGTCTCCCTCCTCCCCATTGGGAGTACCTTTCACCTGCGGCTCCTCGTCGCTCGCATCCTCTATTGCGAGCCGTGGCCTCTTCTCTGCCATGGGCTACCCCTCCCTCGGGACGGACGGTGCGTCCTCGTTCCCATGGGCCGCGCGGCCCATGGGAACCGTGATCTCTGACGTGTCGCCCGAGTCGGCGGGCGTGGGGTCGGCAGACCGATGCGCCAGGGCGTCCTGCCCAAGGTCCGTCTTGGCCACCGTGACGGCACCCATCGGCTCGGGCTCCGCCGGCGGCTCGAGGGACGGCTCGGCTGCGATGGCCCGGGCATCCGCGAGCTCGGGCTCGCTCTGGTACTCGCTCGCGTCGAGGAACTCCAAGTCTATAGAGTCGACGTTGTCCCCGCAGACGACGCGCAGCCCGGACGCGAGCCTCTCGTGGAGGTCGGACCCGGCCTGTGCCACGTCAACCGTGTGCACGGGCTGGACGCGCGCGGCCACGCTGACCTTCCCGCGCCTGCCGATCCGCACGTCGACCCTCTTGGCCCTGAGGAGGTCCCCCTCCTCGATGACGTGGGTTGCCTGGGAGGCGATCGCGTCGCGGGTCACGCTCACGTGGTCGGATCCCTCGCGCGCGACCTCGACCGTCGGACGACGGTGCTGGGCGAAGATGGAGCGAAGCAGGAAGAGGAGGAGACCGCCGGCAAGGACCGCGGCCATGCCCTCCACGACGTAGTAGTAGACGTCGACACCCATGAGGGCCGTCGCCTCGCGAGTCCAGGGACCCCACCAGGGCAGCACCAGCGCGGCCAGGGCGAGTAGCCCGGCCAGCGAGAACACGAACAGGCACAAGCGCTTCATGATGCCCATGAGCCAACACCCCTCCCTCGGGCGCCACCCTGCCGTGGCGCAGACGTCAGCTCAGAGGATAGCGCAGGGACGAGGCGGGGCGGACATGGAGTCGGCGCGCCACGCACCCCGCACGACAAAAGGCGGGCACGGGCCGTGCCAGGCATCCCTAGAGGAGGCGGCCCTCCCACTCCCGCTCGCGAAAGCCGACGAGCGCGAAGCCGTCGCCCACCACGAGGGGCCTCCGCACCAGCATGCCGCTCGTGGCGAGAAGCCCGTAGCACTCCTCGTCCGTCATTCCGGCGTTGAGCCGAGCCCTCACGCCCTGCTCGCGGTAGAGCGTGCCGCTGGTGTTGAAGATCCTGCGGATGGGAAGGCCGCTCAGGCGATGCCAGGCGGCAAGCTCCTCCGCGCTGGGGTTGTCCCGCACGATGTCCCTGAGCTCGTACGGGATGCCGTGGTCGTCGAGCCACCCCAGGGCCCTCTTGCAGGTCGAGCAGCGCGGGTGGCAAAGGACCAGCAGGTCACGCTTGGACATGGGTCCCTCCCTTGGACGTTGGCCCGTGGTGGCGTGACGCTAGCGCCCGCCGCCCTTGATCGTAGCCTCGGGGTCGCGCACGTACAGGTAGAGGTAGCACCAGCTGACGACCCATGCGAGCGACACGACGATGCGAAGCCCCCAGCGGACGTAGCGCGCGATGGGCAGGACGAGCGAGGAGGCCAGGAGCAGCGCCATCCCCACCGAGATTCTCGTCATTACGACGTCCTTGCGACGGTGCGCCATGACGGGACGCCTCGCCTTTTCCTGGGGCTCGTTGAGCTTCTCGATGAGCCAGCGGTAGATCCTGGTCGACCTGAGGAAGCGCCCGAAGGACGGGAAGGCGTGCGAGAGCGATATCGCGGCGAGCACCCAGAAGGGGATGGCGGGCAGCACCGGGAAGATCGCCCCTATGACGGCAAGGACCACGCACGCCACGGTGGCAAGCAGATAGAGCGCCCGCTCGGCAGGGGTGGGGGGCTCGTCCTCGTCGAAGTCCAGGTCGAGGAAGGGGTAGCGGTTACCGCTCCTCTTGCGCGCGCGTCGTGCCTCGACGCGCATACTGACGCCACCGAGCTTCCTCTTGCCTCGTGCCTTCATTCACCACCGCCCGTCACAGAGGGCGCCCCCTTGGGCGCGAACTCCCCCATCCTATCCAAGCGGTGGCGGAGAGGTGTGAAGTTCCCACGCATTCCCGCGGGCGTGGCTACGCCTCCGGGGAGGGCTCCCCCTCGCCACCGAAGCGACGCCCGAGGAGGGAACCGAAGGCGGCGGCGAGGAACTGCTGGAACAGCGTCCCCATCATGACGGGAAACATGACGGCCGGGCCAAAGAAGCGCTCTGCGATGACGGCACCGGCGCTGATGTTGCGCAGCCCGCAGTCGAAGGTGAGCGTCACCGCCTGGGGCCTCCCCAGCCCCATCAGCTTCCCCAGCAGGAGCCCGATGACGAACCCCGCGCTGGCGAAGCAGCCGACGAAGAGCATGATCCCCAGCAGGCACGGGCTCAGGTGCAGCATGTAGTCGGATATTCCCGTGGAGTTCGCCGCGATGATGAGGACGAGGATCACCCTGCAGGCAGGGGAAAGCGCGGGCGAGAGGACCTCGCCTCCCCAGCCGTGGCTCAGCTGGTTGACGGCCATCCCGGCCAGGGCGGGCAGCGCGATCATGAGGAGCATCTCCTGCATCATGGCCAGCGGGTCCATACTCACGGTCGCGCCCACCAGAACGGAGAGCGTGAGCGGGATGCTGAGCGGCGAGAGGAGCGTGGAGGCCATGAGCGTCGCCAGGCCGAGCGTCACGTCCCCCTCGAAGAGGCCGACCCACATGATGGAGACGACCCCGATGGGGACGCTGTACTCGAGCACGAGGCCGCAGGTGGTCTGGGGGTCCCGAAAGATCGCCTGGCCGAGCGCGCAGGCGACCGCCGGCATGGCGACCGAGGTCACCAGGAGGGCGACGATGAGGGGAAGCGGCCTCCTCAGGCAGGCGAGGAGGTCGTCGAAGCCGCTCGTGAGGGAGCCTTGGAAGGTCATGAGCGCGAACAGCGCCGGCACCACGGGGTTGAGGCGGGAGAACACTCCCGGCAGGAAGATGCCTCCCGCAAGGCAGAAGGGCACGATGTAGATCATATGCCCTGCGATGAACCTGCCAAAGGCCTGCCACCTAGCCATGCGACGCCCCTCTCCACGGAGGAACATCCTACGCCAAGCGTCGGCGCGCACCGCGAAGAGAGGGGCAGCCCGCAACCTTCCGGTCACGGGCCGCCCCGTCTGCCAAGCATCGGTCTGGGCTACGCGTAGCGCCTGCTGGAGCTCTTGGGGTCGATGGGGACCTTGCCGTGCTCCGACTCGTAGGCCTCTATCATGCGGTCCACGTTGCGCTTGGCGTTGCGGATGCCCAGGTGGAGCACCACTGACGCAGGCACGGAAAGGACGAGGAGGGCTATTCCCGCCACGCCCGCCCGCCTGTCTCCGGCCCCGTAGAAGCCCCATCCCACGAGGATGGCACCAACCGCCAGGCCAGAGTAGGCAAGGCGCTTCCAGGTCTCCAGGCGCATGATCGCCTGGGTCTGCAGCTCCGCCTCCCTGAGCAGGGCGTCGCGCGCGGGAGCGCGCCCACCCCTCCGTGACTGCCTGCCGTCCGCCTTCGCCATCTGCGCTCCCAGCCGCCCGCGCCTAGTAGGAGAGGCCGGGGTTGAAGATGGAGGTGTTGATGCCAGGGATCGTGATGCAGCCCACGAGTGCGACGATGACCAGGATCAGCATGACGATGGTCGGCGAGATCTTCTTCTTGGTCATGAGCCACCAGCACAGCCAGACGAAGAAGAAGTTCAGGGCCTTGGGCATGATGCCGTCAAGCGTGTTCTGAAGCGCGAAGGAGGAGTCCGCGCCGAACTCGACCGCGAAGGAGGTCGAGATGTTGATCCACGTCGCCGCGACGGCGCCGATGACCATGGTGCCCACCATGACGATGGAGCTGCGCAGGGCCGCGGACTGGGGACCGACGAGGGCCTCGACCGCCGAGCCGCCCAGGGAGTAGCCCTGGTTGTAGGCGAACTTCATGCCGAAGTACATGAGCACGTTCCAGGCGACGATGTAGAAGATCGGGCCCAGGGGGTTGCCGCCGGTGGAGAGGCCCAGGGCGATGCCCAGCAGGATGGGGATGAAGGTGCCGACGATGATGGAGTCGCCGAGGCCCGCGAGCGGGCCCATCAGTCCGGCGCGGATGCCGTTGATGGTCTCGGCGTCCATGGGCTCGCCGTTGGCGCGCGCCTCCTCGAGGCCGACGGTCAGGCCGACGACCATGGTGCCGATCTGGGGCTCGGTGTTGAAGAAGGTGGTGTAGGTGCGCAGCGCCTCGACCTTCTCGTCGTCGCTCTCGTACAGCTCGTCGACGATGGGAAGCATGGCCCACAGGTAGCCGAAGGTCTGCATGTGCTCCTGCGAGAAGCAGGTCAGGTTGCCGTAGATCCAGTGGAGGAACGACGCCTTGCGCGCGGACTCGGAGGTCTTCTTGAGCTCTGCCATGATTAGATGTCCTCCTCATCGTCGTCGTCGACCGACGCCGCCTGGGCAGCCAGAGCCGGGCGGTTGGTCTTGACGGACTGGATCTCGAAGTTGATAAGTGCGAAGAAGACGGCGATGATGGCGGACGCGATGAGGTTGCAGCCCATGACCGCGGCGAGCAGGAAGCCCACAGCGAAGGTGACCCAGTCAAGCGGCTTGGTGATGACCTGCTTGCAGAGGATGCCGACGCCGACTGCGGGGAGCAGCGAGCCCACGGTGAAGAGGGTCTTCATCGCGAGGCCATCCATGGGGAGGTACTCCTTCATGAGGTCGACCATCGTGGGGCCTGCCATGCAGATGACCACGGTGGGGATGAAGGAGAACAGGATGTGGGAGACCCAGGGGAGCACCGTCTCGACCATGGGGATGGTCTTCTTGATGTTGTCCCACCTGCCACCCTCGACGGCCTTCCAGCCGATGCCCTGCCACACGAGGTTGAGGGTCGCGGTGCCATAGAAGAGGACGGTTCCCAGGGTGCCGACTGCGGCGCCCAGGGCGGCGGCGAGGCCGGTGGCGGCGTCGGACGAGGGGTCGAGGCCCTGCGCCGAGATTGAGAGCATGGCCAGCGGGATGCCGATGTAGGTCACGGCGCGCACGTCGGCCGAGACGGTCCCGCCGGGGGTCACGAGCGCGATGTAGACGACCTGGATGGCGGCGCCGACGATGATGCCGAGCTGCAGGTTGCCCAGGATGATGCCCACGACGAGGCCACCCACGAGGGGACGGCCCAGGGTGTAGTTGCCGATGGTCGTGCCACCCATGCCCGGAAGGGATGCGAGGCACGCGAAGATTCCAAGCAAGACGGCTTGGAAGATGCTGATCGTCATAGTCAAACCCACCTTCCCAGTAGTGGTTCGCGCCAGCGCTAGTGGACGTCGAACTGGCCGCGGAACTTGGGCCAGTCACCGATGGACACGTCGGGAAGCAGGGCGAACTTGACCTCGTAGCCAGCCTTGGCCATGTCCTCGAAGGCCTGGGCCTCCTCGGCGGTGATGGACTGGTTGTTGCCCAGCTTGGTGGTGCCGGGACGGTCGTTGCAGGGTCCGACGACGACGCTCTTGACGTCGGAGGGGACGAACTTCTCGTCGACGAGGATCCTCTTCATGTCGAGGGGGTTCTTCGTGATGAGGAAGTAGCGCGACGCCGAGGAGAGGACCGTGTCCTTCTTCTCGAGGAAGTGCTCCATCGTCCAGACGAAGATCTTCTTGTCTGGCGCGGCGCCCTTGTAGGCGGCCTTGAGCACGGAGTTGCTCGCGGCCACGTCGTTGACGGCGATGATGCCGTCGCAGGGCCGCTCGAGGGCCCAGCGCGTGACCGTCTGACCGTGGATCATGCGGTCGTCAATGCGAACGAACGAAATCATTTCCACTCCTCTTGTCTGCCTGCATTGCCTACAGGTCGTCCTCGTCCTCGTCCTCGACCTGCAGCTGAATCTCCCTGACCGCCTCCTTACCGTCGTTCAGGATGCTCGCCTTGAGCGCGGCATCGTCGAGTCCGTCGTCGAAGCCCATGAGGGCGGCTATCGCCATGGCGAGGTTGAGCCCGCCAAAGGCCACGGTGTTGCCGAGGAGCCCGGCCTCGGTGAGGGTGTTGAGGGCGTTGGTGAGGGGCGAGCCGCCCATGATGTCTCCCAGGACCACGACCGAGTCCTCCGGCCTGATGGGGGCGATCGTCTGCCGCACGCCCTCGACGTAGGCATCTGCGCCGACGCCGTCCTCCATGCTGTGGGCGAGCACGTCCTCGCGCGGCCCCAGCAGCATGTCGATGACGCTCTTCACCCCAGGCGCCATCGTTCCGTGGCTTACCATGAGCAGATACCTCATAGGACCTCTCCCTTCGCGTCGTCCGCGCTACGGGGTGCGGCTGGGACTGCTGGCTCGCAGTGGGTCGACCAAGCCGGTGACCTAGTGCAGACATGCCAATACAATCTCACCAAGTATACACAATTCTGCCAAAGAGCCTCCATAAGTTTGCGTTTTTGCTAATGCTCGGAACAGCATGCGGGCACCGGCCGAAAAGGTCCGGGAATGGCGAGGGGGGACTCTCCCCTTCCGCCGCGGTGAGTGGCGTGGGATACAATCCATGCAGTGCCGAACAAGGAGGGACGCATGTACAAGATCGTTGCCAGCGACATGGATGACACCTTCCTCGCGAGCGACCACACCATCCCCGCGGCGAACGTCGACGCCGTGCGCCGCCTGCGCGAGCTGGGCTGCCTCTTCGTCCCCTCCTCCGGGCGCGCCTACGGCTCGATCATGGAGTCCCTGCATGCGCTTCCCTCGGACCTCCTCGAGGGCTCCTACGTCATCTCGTACAACGGGGGCTGCATCACCCGCGTGGGGGACGACGCGCCGCTCTCGTCGCACTCCCTCCCCTTCGAGCGCGTGCGCGCCCTCTTCGAGTACGGCCTCGAGCAGGCGGGGCTAAGCTTCCACGTCTACGAGCTGGGCGGGAAGGTGTGGACCTATCGCCTGCAGCAGGACGAGCGGGACTATCTCGAGGGCCACATGGGCCACGAGGAGCTGCGGGAGGGGTCGATCGACTTCCTGCGCGACGTGCCCCTGGCGAAGATCCTCTACTGCCTCCCCGACGGCCTGTCCGAGCTGCACCGCATCCTCGACCAGATGCCGCGCGAGCTCTGGGAGGGGACCCTGCCCACCTTCTCGAGCCACCGCTACCTCGAGTTCAACCCCGAGGGCGTGGACAAGGGGGCCGGCCTCAGGAGGCTGGCGGAGCTGCTCGGCGTGGGCACAGAGCAGACCATAGGCTGCGGGGACTCCCTGAACGACCTGGCCATGATTCGTGCCGCCGGGGTGGGCGTGGCCGTAGCCAACGCCAGCGACGGCATCGAGCTCGAGGCCGACTACCACGCCCGCTCGACCAACGACGACGGCGTCATCGCCGAGGTCGTGCGCGAGCTGGTGGAGCCCGCGGCCCGGAGCTAAGGGCCCAGCACCAAAGAGCCCCACATATTACCGGCGGGGACCGACATCGGTAGCGGCCGGCTCATGGACCTTTCTGGGGCATCCATGCGCCGCGTTCGCAAAAAAATGCGCACGGTTGCACCGAATTATGGAGACGTTCGGCGTTTGCCCAGGTCGCAATCAGCTGAAAGAAATCCAATGCGCAGTTTTTCGGGGCATGACACCATCCGTTCGCTCCATGCCGCCCAAGGTGACTCGAGCTGCGACGCGACGAGGCGACGCGGCATGCGATTTTTCACGAACAAGGCGCCCGCATGTCGCACAACGGGGTAAAATACCCCCCTGTAAGTAGGATTTGGATCGGGACGGCGCGGCGGGGGCCGCTCGTCCCGCCCACGACAGCGCGTGCGCGCACCCAGAGAGAGGCACCATGTCCAGTCAGCTGCTCAGCATCTCCGGGCTCTCGGCCGGGACCGAGGACAAGCCCATCCTTCATGACATCGACCTCGAGGTCGGCACGGGCCAGACCCACGTCCTCATGGGGCCCAACGGCGCCGGCAAGTCGACGCTGGGCCACGTCATCATGGGCGACCCCAGCTACCGCGTGAGCTCCGGCAGCATCGCCTTCGACGGGAAGGACGTCACCTCCCTCTTGCCCGACAAGCGCTCCCTCGCGGGCATCTTCCTCTCGTACCAGGCGCCCGTCGAGGTGCCCGGCGTGCCCCTCTACAGCTTCCTGCGCACCATCTGCCAGATGAGGCCCGAGCTCAAGATGACCGCCCGCAGGTTCCGCGAGCGCGTGGCGCAGATCTCGGAGCAGCTCGACATGGACGACGCCTTCCTCACCCGCGAGCTCAACGTGGGCTTCTCGGGCGGAGAGAAGAAGAAGGTCGAGATGCTGCAGCTCCTCCTCCTGCGCCCCAAGCTCGCCATCCTGGACGAGACGGACTCCGGCCTGGACGTGGACGCGCTCTCCATCGTGTCGCGCGGCATCGAGGCCTACCGCAGCGAGTGCGGCGGCGCGCTCCTCATGATCACGCACAACACCCGCATCCTCGAGAGGCTCGACGTCGACCGCACGCACGTGATGGTCAAGGGTCGCCTGGTGGCCGAGGGCCCCGCCTCCCTCATCGACGAGATCGACTCCGACGGCTTCGCCCGCTTCGAGTCCGAGCAGATTGCCGAGGCCTAAGGTGAGCGAGAGGCAGAACGCGGGCGAGGTGGACGAGAGGGGCCGCTCCAAGGTCTCCGACGTCGACCGCTCCCTCTACGACTTCGTGAAGAGCGAGGAGGGCTACGAGCGCTACGACGACGGCCTCACGCCCGAGATCGTGCGCGCCATCAGCGCAAAGAAGGGCGAGCCCGCCTGGATGCTCGACATGCGCCTCGAGGCCCTCGAGGTCTTCCACGAGCGCAAGATGGCCGACAACTGGGGCCCGGACGTGTCGGGCCTGGACATGGACCACATCTCGACCTACGTGAGCCCCCAGACCAAGCAGGCCCGCGACTGGGACGACGTGCCCAAGGACATCAAGGACACCTTCGAGCGACTGGGCATCCCCGAGGCCGAGCGCGAGAGCCTGGCCGGCGTCGGCGCCCAGTACGACTCCGAGATCGTCTACCACAACATGCGCGAGGAGGTCGCAAAGCAGGGGGTGGTCTACACCACGATCGAGGACGCGCTGCAGGACCCCAAGTGGGAGGCGGTCGTCCACGAGTACTTCGGCAGGCTCATCCCCATGCGCGACCACAAGTTCGCGGCACTGCACTACGCCGTGTGGTCGGGCGGCTCCTTCGTGTACGTCCCCGAGGGCGTCACGCTCGACTACCCCCTGCAGAGCTACTTCCGCCTGAACGCCTCCGGCGCCGGCCAGTTCGAGCACACGCTCATCGTGGTCGAGCCCGGAGCAGACCTGCACTTCATCGAGGGATGCTCCGCGCCCAAGTACTACGAGGCCAACCTCCACGCCGGTGCCGTGGAGCTCTACGTGAAGGACGGCGCGCGCCTGCGCTACTCCACCATAGAGAACTGGTCCAAGAACATGTACAACCTCAACACCAAGCGCGCCACCATCGGCTCCGACGCGCGCATGGAGTGGGTCTCGGGCTCCTTCGGCAGCCACGTGAGCTACCTCTACCCCACCACCATCCTGCAGGGCGACCGCTCGAGCTGCGAGTTCACCGGCATCACCTTCGCCGGTGCCACGCAGGACCTCGACACGGGCTGCAAGGTGATCATCAACGGCGCCGACTGCACGACGTCCGTCGACACCAAGTCCATTTCCAAGGACGGCGGCATCAACACCTTCAGGAGCTCCCTGGTGATCGGCCGCCACGCCGACAGGGCCAACGCGTCGGTGTCCTGCTCCTCGCTCATGCTGGACGACATCAGCCGCTCTGACACCATCCCCGCCATGGACGTGCGCAACCGCACGGCCCAGGTGGGGCACGAGGCGACCATCGGCCGCATCTCGGACGACACCGTGCTCTACCTCATGAGCCGCGGCTGCTCGGAGTCCGAGGCCCGCACCATGGTGGTCAACGGGTTCGCCAACCCCGTCTCGAAGGAGCTCCCGCTGGAGTACGCCGTCGAGATGAACAACCTGATCAAGCTCGAGATGGAAGGGGCGATCGGCTAATGGCAGAGACGATTGCCGAGGCGCCGTCGTACGCGGCCGTCGAGCACGTGAACCAACCGCCCGCGCAGACCTGGAACCACCTCAGGATCAACGGGTGCAGCCTCAGGCTCCCCTCCCCCGCCCGCAAGGGAGAGGTGCTCGCGCGCCTGCCTAGAATCTTCTCCCAGCTCGAGTGCGGCATCGGCGACGAGGCCGTGAGTTGGGTCGAGTCCGTGGCGGGAGACGCCCGCTACGTGGAGGTCCCCCAGGGGACGCGTCGCGCGGAACCTATCGTCGTGGACGTCGACGCCAGCGGTTTTGCCGTCGAGGACACCGGCGTGATGCTGCGCGAGGGCTCCGAGGCCACCGTCGTGGTCTCGGTCCGCGGCCAGGGCGGCCACTCCGCCTCCCTCCTCCGCGTCATCGCCGAGGCGGGCTCCAGGCTCCACCTCGTTGAGGTCGTCGCTCCCGGCAGTGGGAGCACCCACCTCGAGGGGGTGGGCATCGAGGCCGCCGAGGGCGCCCGCATCGAGGCGCGCCAGTACGCGCTGGGGGGCAAGAGCCTGGCCATGGGCTTTGCCACCAAGCTCGGGGGCACGTCGTCGCGCCTGCAGCTCGACTGCCGCTACGTCGTGCGCGACGCCGACGAGCTCGACGTGAACCACGTCGTGCGCCAGCTCGGCCGCAACAGCCGCAGTGACATCGTCACCTCGGGCTTCCTGGGCGAGAGGGCCCACAAGGCCATGCGCGAGACCATCGACCTCACGCACGGCGCCAAGGGCGCCCGCGGCAACGAGACCGAGACCGTCCTCATGGGCGGCGACGAGGTCGTGAACAAGACCCTTCCCGTCATCCTCTGCGACGAGGACGACGTCCAGGGCAACCACGGCGCCTCCATCGGCTCCGTCAGCGCCGAGCAGCTCGGCTACCTCACCGACCGCGGCCTCAGCGAGGAGGAGGTCAACGACCTCTTCGTGCGCGCCATCTTCGACGACGCCGCCATCCACGCGCCCGAGGCGAGCTCCCGCGAGGCCGCACTCGCCCGTGCGGAACAGCTGCTCGGGCCCGAGGCCGCCCGCGACGTGGCCGAGGGCCTGGGCCTCTCGCCTGCCACCACCGACGCCAGGGAGGTGTCCGCATGAGCCTCGACGCATCCCAGCTCGCGAGCATCGCGGAGAACCCCTACAAGGATGACTTCCCCCTGCTCGCCAAGCATCCCGAGATCTGCTTCCTCGACAGCGCCGCCACCTCCCAGCGGCCGGCAGCCGTGCTCGACGCACAGAGGCGCTTCTACGAGGAGATGAACGCCAACCCGCTGCGCGGGCTCTACGGCCTGTCGGTCGAGGCGACCCAGGCCATCGAGGGCGCGCGCGACCACATAGCCCGCTTCATCGGCGCGGTGGACGACGAGGGAAGGCCCCAGGGCAGCGAGGTGGTCTTCACCCGCAACGCCTCGGAGTCGCTCAACCTCGTCGCCCAGACCCTGGGCAGGAGCGTCCTGCACGAGGGCGACGAGGTCGTCGTCTCGATCATGGAGCACCACTCCAACATCATCCCCTGGCAGCAGGTCTGCGCCCAGACGGGCGCCCGCCTCGTCTACCTGAGGCTCGACGACGACTTCCGCATCACTCAGGAGGAGCTCGAGGCGAAGGTCGGCCCCAAGGCGAAGATCGTCTCGGTGACGCAGGTCTCCAACGTACTGGGCGTGCAGAACGACATTCCCGCCATCTCCGCGCGCGCCCACCAGATGGGCGCCCACATGGTGGTCGACGGGGCGCAGAGCGTCCCGCACCTCAAGGTGGACGTCCGCGAGCTGGGTTGCGACCTCCTGGCCTTCAGCGCCCACAAGATGGGTGGCCCCATGGGCATCGGGGTCCTCTGGGGCAAGGCCGCCCTCCTCGACCAGATGCCCCCCTTCCTCACGGGAGGCGAGATGATCGACTCCGTGAGCGAGACGGACGCGGTCTGGGCGCCCGTCCCACAGAAGTTCGAGGCGGGCACGCAGGACGCGGCGGGCAGCTACGCCTTCGACGCGGGCCTGGGCTACCTCGAGTCCAAGGGCTTCGCCGCCCTGGAGGCGCGAGAGAGGCTCCTCTCCGCCTACCTGACCGAGAGCCTGGCAGCCCTCGACTTCGTCGACGTCATAGGCCCCGAGGACGGCTTCCGCCACGTCGGTGCCGTCGCATTCAACGTACGTGGCGTCCACCCACACGACGTGGCCTCCATCCTGGACGGGTCGGGCGTCTGCATCAGGGCCGGGCACCACTGCGCCCAGCCCCTCCTCTCCTACCTCGACGTGGCCATGGGCAGCACCTGCCGCGCGAGCGTGGCGTTCTATAACGACAAGCAGGACATCGACCGCCTGGTCGACGGCCTCAAGACGGTTTGGCAGGTCTTCAATGGCTAACGCGAACGTCGCGTCCCTCTACAACGCGCAGTTCATGGACCACGTGTCCCATCCCGACTACAAGTACCCGCTGGAGGACGCCACCCTCACCCACGAGGGCGTGAACCCCTCCTGCGGCGACGAGCTCACCTTCTACGTCCGCCTGGGGGACGACGGCACGATAGAGGAGGCGGCCTACCAGGGCCACGGCTGCGCCATCAGCCAGGCCTCCGCGGACATGATGAGCGACCTCGTGGTGGACAAGACCCCCCAGGAGGCCATCGGGCTCTGCAAGCTGTTCGGTCGCATGGTGCGCGGCGAGGAGACCGACGCCGACACGCTCGCGCAGCTGGACGAGGCCGCCTCGCTCAGGGACATCTCGCACATGCCCGCACGCGTCAAGTGCGCCGAGCTCGCCTGGCGCACGCTCGAGGAGATGCTCGAGGCCGGGAGCGAGGAGGCCAGCGTGGCCGTTCCCTTCCACACGCACGAGCACGACGGGGCGAACGACTAGACGAGGGCAGGCGCCTGGGGAGAGGACCACCACGTCCCCATCCCGCGCACCCACATGCACGTAGGACGACCACGGTAGGCGGCAGGGGCGAGAGGGGGTAGGCACGGATGGCTGGCATGTTCTCCACCAGGGGCAAGTACGCCCTGCGAGCCATGGCGGACCTTGCCATGCACGACGGGTGGGTGTCGCTGGGCGACGTCTCCCGCAGGCAGAACATCTCGCGCAAGTACCTCGAGCAGGTGGTGTCACGCATGCACAAGGTGGGCTACGTGCAGAGCCTTCGCGGCAAGGGCGGTGGATACCGCCTGAGCAAGCGACCCGAGGAGTACACCCTCGGCCAGATCCTTCGTGCGGCAGAGGGCTCGCTCGCGCCTGTGGCCTGCCTCGACTGCACGAACGGCGAGATCTGCCCCATCATCGACACCTGTCCCACCGTCACCGTGTGGCGGGACCTCGGGAAGGTCACCGCCGAGTACCTGGACAGCAAGACCCTGGCGGACATCGTCCGCGACAGGCAGGAGATCGCAGGCCTCACTGACTGGAACCCGCGCGAGAGCCGAGGACCACAACAGAGTCAGGGACGCGTGAGCTGCGACTAGTCACCCTGAGCCAGGGAGCGCACCCCCTGGCGTTGTCGCGACAGCCGGCTCCGGACGGCTCGACCTTCCCGGCAGAATGACGCCCGCATCCCCTCGGGGGGGTGCGGGCGTCCCTTTGGCATGGCTCCGTCCCGAGCCCTAGGCCAGGCACTTCGCCAGGTCGTCCTCGACGTTGGTGGTGGGGGCGATCCCGTAGTTCCTCACCAGGACGTCCAGTACGTTGGGCGAGATGAAGGCGGGCAGGGAGGGCCCCAGCAGGATGTCCTTGATGCCCAGGTGCAGCAGAGTCAGGAGGATGCAGACCGCCTTCTGCTCATACCAGGAGAGCACGAAGGAGAGGGGCAGCTCGTTGACCCCGCAGTCGAAGGCCTTCGCGAGCGCCACCGCGACCTGGATCGCTGAGTACGCGTCGTTGCACTGGCCCATGTCCAGGATGCGCGGAAGGCCGGCCACGGTGCCCAGGTCGAGGTCGTTGAAGCGGAACTTGCCACAGGCCAGGGTCAGGACCACGGAGTCCTCGGGCGTCGCCTTGACGAAGTCGGTGTAGTAGTTGCGGCCGGGCTTGGCGCCGTCGCAACCGCCCACCAGGAAGAAGTGGCTGATCCGACCAGCCTTGACGGCGTCGACCACCTTGTCGGCGACGCCCAGCACGCTGGCGTGGCCAAAGCCCACGGTCACGCGATGGCCGCCGTTGATGCCCGTGAGCTCCTGGGGTTCGGCATAGCCGCCCAGCTCCTTTGCCTGTGCGATGAGTGCCGAGAAGTCCTTGTGGCCCCTCTCGTCAGCCTCCACGTGGGCGCAGCCGGGATACTCCACGACCCCCGTGGTCCACACCCGGTCGCCATAGGAGCCGCGAGGGGGCATCAGGCAGTTCGTGGTCCAGAGCACGGGAGCGGGAATGGCGTCGAACTCCCTCTGCTGGTTCTGCCAGGCGGTGCCAAAGTTGCCCTTGAGCTGGGGGTAGCGCTTGAGCTCGGGATATGCGTGGGCGGGGAGCATCTCGCCGTGGGTGTACACGTTGACGCCCGTGCCCTCGGTCTGTTCGAGGAGCTCCTTGAGGTCGCAGAGGTCGTGGCCCGTCACGACGACGAAGGGGCCGGGCTCGACGGTCAGCGGAACCTCGGTGGGAACTGGGGTCCCGTAGCTCGAGGTGTTGGCCTCGTCCAGGAGCGCCATGCACTCCAGGTTGACGGCGCCGGCCTCGTCGACCAGCGCCAGCAGGGCGTCCGCGTCATCCAGCTCGGCGATTCCCGCCAGGGCCTTGTAGAAGAAGGCGCTCACCGCCTGGCTGCGGCGGCCGAGAGCGGCGGCATGGTAGGCATACGCCGCGATGCCACGGATGCCAAAGAGCACGAGCGACTTCAGGGAGCGCAGGTCGACGTCCTCGGCGTGCCACACGAGGTTCAGGTCGTAGTCAGGCGTGTCATCGCCGGGCGCGATGCCGTCCTTCGCGGCATGGACGCGCGCGATCATGGCACGAACGGAGTCAGCATCGAAGTTGACGTTGGTGATGGTCGTGAAGAGCCCCTGCACGACGACATCGTCCGTGAGCGCGTTGGGCGTGGCGCCAGACATCACCGCCTGGGAGAGGGCCACCATGGCGCCCGTGAGCTCGTCCTCGAGTCGGGCGACCTCCGCCGACTTGCCGCAGACGCCCTGCCCGGAGCTGCAGGCGACCCCACGCGCGGTCTGCTCGCACTGGAAGCAAAACATCTCCTGTACCTTCTCGGGCGTAAGCGTGGTTTGAACCATTCTTCTCCTCCTTGCCTGACGGCCCTTTGGCTGCCGTCCCCGTCCTTCGAGAAGAAGGGTATTGCTATGATTCAAACGTTTCCGTTGCTTTTACAACATAAAGGGAAGAAATATGACAAAATCGAGAGAGAAGGAGACGGCCAAGGTCCCGACGGGCCTCTCGCTCGTGCCCAAGGAGCTTCTCCCCCAGGTCGAGGCCGCACGCAGGACCCAGCTCTTCTCCGGCATGGACGCGCTCGAGGTCGCCCGCATGCTCCCCTGCCTCGGGGCGAGGACGGTCTCGTTCGAGGAGGGCGAGTACGTCCTGCGCGTGGGAGAGCGGGACGCCCACGTGTGGGTGGTCGAGTCGGGCGAGGTGCACGTGATCCGCGAGGACTGGCTCGGCAATCGCAACATCCAGGGCAGCTTCGGACCGGGAGAGTCCTTCGGCGAGGCCTATGCCTGCTCCCCAGACGCCAAGCTCCCGGTATCCGTCGTGGTGGTGAGGGACGTCCGGCTCCTCAGGCTGGACGTCCGCCGCATGCTGCGGACCTGCTCGTCCGCCTGCCCCTTCCATCTGCGCCTCCTCTCCAACCTGGTAGGGCAGATGGCCTCCAAGAACCTCATGCTGGGAAGCAAGCTCCGCTACCTCAGCCAGCGCAGCACGCGCGACAAGCTCCTTGCCTTCCTCTCCGACGAGTCGGCACGCCAGGGCAGTCCCAGCTTCGCCATCCCCTACACCCGCCAGCAGCTCGCGGACTACCTCTCGGTCAACCGGAGCGCCCTCTCGAGCGAGATCTCGCGCCTTCGCGACGAGGGCGTCCTGCAAAGCGAGAGGAACCAGTTCACGCTCCTGTAGGTGGAAGCCAGCACGAGGGCGCCATGGCCCGGGTTCCAGCAGGCCTGGCGCCGGTCGGCCCTGCCAAGACGGGCGAGGCTTCACAAAAGGGAGGGGGAGGGCGCCAAGGCGGCGGCCCTCCCCCGACGGAGTCTATGACGCGCCAAGAGCTACTTGGCGGCCGCCTGCAGGACGGCCTTGACCTCGGCCGCGGTCTTGAGGCTCAGGACCTTCTCCGTGAGGGCGTCCGCCTCCTTCTTGGTCCACTCGCTGATGATGCGGCGGGTGCGCAGGATCGAGGGGGCAGAGACGGAGTACTCGCCCAGGCCGAAGGAGATGAGCACGGGGATGAGCAGCGGGTCTGCCGCGGCCTCGCCGCACATGCCCACCATGATGCCCGCCTTGTTGCCCTCGGTGATGATGCGCTTGAGCGAGCGAAGCACCGCGGGCTGGTAGACCTCATAGAGGTAGGCGACGCAGTCGTTGCCGCGGTCGGCGCACATGGTGTAGCCGATGAGGTCGTTGGTGCCGATGGAGAAGAAGTCGCACTCGGCGGCGAGGTCGTCGGCGACGAGGGAGGCCGCGGGGGTCTCGATCATCGTGCCGACCTCGATGTCCTTGTTGTAGGCGACGCCGCGGGCGTCGAGCTCCCTCTTGCACTCCTCGATGAGGGCCTTGGCCTGGCGAATCTCCTCGAGGGAGGTCACCAGCGGCAGCATGATCTTGATGTCGCCGAAGGCGGAGGCGCGCAGGAGGGCGAGGAGCTGGACCTTGTACTGCTCGGGGTTGTTGAGGCAGTAGCGGATGGCCCTGAAGCCCATGAAGGGGTTCTCCTCCTTCTGGAGGTTCAGGTAGGGGATCTCCTTGTCGCCGCCCACGTCGAGGGTGCGGATGATGACCGGTTGGTCCTTCATGCGCAGGGCGACCTTCTGGTAGGCAGCGAACTGCTCGTCCTCGCTGGGCAGCTCGGAGGCGTCCATGAAGAGGAACTCCGAGCGGAAGAGGCCGATGCCCTCGCAGTCGTGCTCGGCGGCGTTGTTGGCGTCCTCGGGATTGCCGATGTTGGCGACGAGCAGGACCTTGTCACCGTCGCCGGTCACGGTGTCCTTGCCGCGATAGGCCTCGAGCGCGGCCTTCTCGTCCGCATACGCCTTGGCCTTGGCGCGGTACTTCTCGAGCTCGCCTGCCGTGGGCTGGGCGACGACCCTGCCCTTGCTGCCGTCCACGACGACCATGTCACCCGTCTTGATGTTGGTGGTGGCGCCTACGACGGAGAGCACCGCGGGGATCTCGAGCGCGCGGGCGATGATGGCGGAGTGAGAAGTACGACCTCCGGTCTCGGTCACGATGCCGGCGACGTTCTCCTTGTCGATGTCGGCCGTCATCGAGGGGGTGAGCTCGTGGACGACGACGATGGAATGCTCGGGCAGGGTGGAGAGGTCGACGACCTCCTTGCCCAGGAGGTCGGCCAAGAGGCCGGTCTTGACGTCGGCGACGTCAGCCGCACGCTCGCGGAAGAGCTCGTCCTCCATGTTCGAGAACATGTTGTAGTACATGTCGTAAGCCTCGCTCACGGCCTGCTCCGCGCACATGCCGGAGTCGATGGAGCCGTTGACCTTCTCCTTGATGCCCTCGTCCTCGGCGAACTCGATGTGGGCACCCATGATGAGGGCCGCCTCGTCGCCGACGCTCTTCCTCATGCGCTCGATCTGGGCGTTGGTCTGCGCGACGAACTTCTCGAGCGCGGCGTCGTAGCGCGCCTTCTCCTCGCCCGCGTCCTCGGGCACCTTGGGTGTGAAGCTGAGGTCTGGGACAACCGCGACCTGTGCCACGCCGATTCCATAGCCGTCTGATGCGTTGACGCCTTCGAACATAGGGTCCTCCAAACGATTCGATCCCAATAATGTGGTTTCGCGTTGGCTGCCAGGAAGGTGGTTCTATGGAACGGTACCGGCCCTAGGCCTGTGCGGCGATGATCTTGTTCAGCTGCTCGTAGACGCGGTCGACGGTGGCACGCTTCGCGATGGCCTTGCTCGCCGCGGTGGCCGTGCCGCAGGCGGATGCGAAGCGCAGGGCAGTCTCATAGTCGGCGCCGCCCTGGACCTGCGCAACGAAGCCCGCCACCATCGAGTCGCCGGCACCAGTGGCGTTGACCAGGCGGATCTTGGCGGTGGGAACCGTGTGGACCTCGTCGTTCTCGTCATAGAGCAGGGAACCGTGGCCGCCGCACGAGACGATGACGTTCTGGGCGCCGCGCTCGTGGAGCTCCTTGGCGAAGGGGATGCACTCCTCCGGGGTCTCGGGGCGGGCGTCGAAGATGCGACCCACCTCGTGGTTGTTGGGCTTGATGAGGAAGGGCTTGGCGTTGAGGGCCTCGAGCAGCAGGGTCCCGGGCGCGTCGACGACGAAGCGGATGCCACGGCCCTCGAGGCGCTTCATGATGACGTCGTACATGTCCTCGGGGAGCGACTTGGGGATGGAGCCCGTCAGCACGACCGTGTCCCCCGAGCCGATGTAGTCGATGCGCTCGAGGAGCTCGTCCACCTTCTTCTCCGAGATCTTGGGGCCCATGCCGTTGACGATGGTCATGACGATGCCCTTGAGCTTCACGTTGATACGGGTGAAGCCGTGCTCGAGCCTTACGAAGTTGGACGAGATGCCACCCTTCTGCAGCTCCTTGATGAGGTAGTCGCCCGTGAAGCCCGCAGCGATTCCCAACGCGACGTTGGGGACCTTGAGCTCGTTGAGCATGGTGGAGACGTTGATTCCGTTTCCCCCGCAGTAGAGCTCCTCGCTCGACGAGCGGTTGGTGAAGCCCATGTCGAGCGTAAGGGGGTACATTACGTAATCAATCGCCGGATTCAGCGTGACGGTATAAATCAACGTGTGCTCCTCTCGGCCACTAATCATGTAAGGTCATTATGCCTTAATTTGCCGTGTCTGGAGGAGAAATACCGTCCAACGTGCTCCAATTCGGGGTCGGGCTCGCGGCGTGCGACACGTCTTGGGAAAGGTCGCGGGCCCACCCGGAACTTGCCAGGTGGGCCCGCGCGTCTGGATCGTGGTGCGCCCTAGGCGATTCGAACGCCTGACCCGCGGTTTAGAAGACCGATGCTCTGTCCAGCTGAGCTAAGGGCGCACGCAAAGGGCGCGACCATGGTACCACGGAGGGGCGGCTCGGTCCCGCGAGCCGGAGGCGAGGACCCGAGGCGGCCTACCTGGGCACGTACGAGACGACCAGCTCCATCCTCCCCGCAAGGGCGAGCCCGCCGTGACCGCTCGGAACGACGAAGTGGTCGCCCTTCCCCACCGCGTGCCCGCCTGCGCTGCCCGTTCCGTCCACCACGCTCGCGCAGGCGAAGTCCCGGAAGGGAGGGAGGGTCCTCTCACCCGCGACCCTGACCCGCTCCACGGCATAGCGCTCGCAGCTCACGAGCTCCGTCACCCCGTCGGCCTCCCTCGCGTCAACGTGGCCGGATGAGATGGGCTCGGCATCGTAGTCGATGACGTCCAGGCTCTGGGCGAGGTGCAGCTCCCTCTTGCTGCCGTCCGCCTGCAGGCGGTCGTAGTCCCACACGCGGTAGGTGACGTCGCTCGACTGCTGGGTCTCGAGCACCATGGTCCCCGCCTTGATGGCATGCACGGTGCCCGGGTCGATCTGGAAGAAGTCCCCCGTGTGGACGGGGACCTCGTTGAGGAGCCCGTCCCAGTCGCCCTCCTCCACCTTGCGGGCGAACTCCTCGCGGCTCCTCGCCCGCTGCCCCACCACGATGGTCGCACCGGGGTCCGCGTGCAGCACGTACCAGCACTCGCACTTGCCCAGGGAGCCGCCCTCGTGCTCCGCAGCGTAGGCGTCGTCCGGATGGACCTGGATGGAGAGGTCGCCCTCCGCGTCAAGGATCTTGACCAGGAGGGGGAAGCGGTCACCTGTGGCGCCGCCGAAGAGCTCGCGATGTCCGTCCCAGAGTTCCGAGAGCCTCTTGCCCTCGAAGGCGCCCGACGCGACGCGACAGTCTCCCGCCGGATGCGCCGAGATCGCCCAGCACTCCCCCACCGGGCCGTCGGGGATCTGGTAGCCAAACTCCTCCTGGAGCCTCCTGCCCCCCCAGATCTTCCCGTGGAAGACGGGCTCGACGAAGATGAGGTCGCGCTCGGGGGAGCAAGACGGGTCCTTGGCTGTGCTCATGGGCCTTCCTTTCGATGGTGCGGCGTTTCCTCGATGGTATCAGGCGAGCCCGTGCGCCCGCAGGGCCGCCGCCTGGGCGGCGACGATGGTCTTCCCGTCGTCGATGAGGCCCGCCCGTATCCCCGCGAGGACCTCGTCCAAGGGGACCCAGGCGACGTCCACGAGCTCCCCCTCGTCGGGATGGGAGCTGCCGGCGCTCAGCTCGTACGCCAGGAAGACCTGCGTCGCCTCGTCCGTGAAGCCGGGCGAGCCCAGCGAGCGGGCCACGGGCTCGAGCCTCCCGGCCACGAGGCCCGTCTCCTCGCCGAGCTCGCGCGCGGCGCAGCGGGGGCCGTCTTCGCCCGGTTCGAGCCTTCCCGCCGGTATCTCGAGCGAGACCCTGCCCAGGGCCACCCGGAACTGCCTCACCAGGCAGATGCAGCCGTCCTCGCGGATGGCCCCGACGCCGGCGCCGCCGTGGTGACGCACCAGCTCGCGCCTGCCGTGACTGCCGTCCGGCAGGGCCACGTCGAGCAGCTCCACGGAGAAGACCCTCCCCTCCCACTCCGCGCTCGTCGAGCAGACGCGCTCGCACAGGCGGGGGTCGGGCTCCAGGAGCCTGCGGATGCGGGCGAGGGGACCCTCGTCCGGACGGGCCCGGGCCCCTGCGCCAGCCCCCGCCAAGCCAGCCGCCTCCGGCTTATCCATGCGCACCACCTTCCCTGGGACGCGCCCGCCGACGGGCGACGCAGACGACCGTTCGACCCCGATGATACCGAGTTGCGCTTATTTGGAAGAGCGGGGCGGTCGGCGACGCGCAGGTCGGCGCCCATGCGTACCATGTAGTTGCGAGTAGGTGCCGTGCCTGCAGCCTGGCCCCCTCGCCTTGGAAGATCGCCGCGCAGGGTCGCGGAAGCAAGCAGATGGGAAGCGCATGAGCAATCAGAACGGCGGCCGGTCCGGCCGTGGCATGGCGGCCGTCCGGGAGGACTCGGACGGCTTCGGGGGGCTTGGGCTCTCGAAGAGGGCCCTCGCGGCCGTGGAGGAGCTGGGCTACGACGAGCCGACGCCGGTGCAGAGCCTGGCGATACCCCAGGTCATCGCCGGCAAGGACGTGATGGCGGCCGCCCAGACGGGAACGGGCAAGACGGCGGCGTTCCTGCTGCCGACCCTCGACGGGCTGGGGCACGCGGGCAAGGGGGAGGGACCCCTCATGCTGGTGGTGACCCCAACCAGGGAGCTGGCACAGCAGATCGAGGACGCGGCGGAGCTCATCTGCCGCCACACCGGGCACAGGACCGTCGTGCTGGTGGGAGGGGTCGGCTACGAGCCCCAGAGGCAGGCCCTGAGGAGGGGCTGCGACCTGCTCGTCGCGACGCCGGGCCGCCTCCAGGACCTCATGAACCAACACGAGGCGGACCTCTCGTCCGTGCGCGTCCTCGTCCTGGACGAGGCCGACCGCATGCTCGACATGGGCTTCCTCCCCGACATGCGCCGCATCGTCGCCGCGACCCCGAGCCAGCGCCAGACGCTCCTCTTCTCCGCCACCCTGGACGACGACGTCCTCTCCAACACCAAGTCGCTGGTAAGGCACCCCGTCCGCGTGGAGGTCGCCCGCAAGGGCACCGCGGCCGAAACCGTCGACCAGTACGTGCTCCCCGTGTCCCCCGAGGCGAAGAACGCCGTCCTCGCCGAGCTGCTCCGGCGCGAGGGCTCGCGGCGGGTGATCGTGTTCTGTCGCGGCAAGCACCGCGCCGACGGCATCTGCCGCAAGCTCAGGAAGGCGGGCGTGCTCTGTGCACCCATCCACGGCAACCGCTCGCAGAACCAGAGGGAGCGGGCGCTGGCAAACTTCCGTGACGGGCAGGTTGACGTCCTGGTCGCGACCGACGTGCTGGCCCGAGGCATCGACATTCCCGACGTCTCGTACGTGGTCAACTTCGACGTGCCGGGCGACGCCGAGGACTACATCCACCGCATCGGCCGCACGGGCCGCGCGGGAGAGAGCGGCTGGGCGCTGAGCTTCGTGACCGAGGACGACTACCTCGACCTGCGCGACACTGAGGGGCTCATGGGCAGGGTGATCCCCCCGTTCCCGCGCGCCGAGGGACTCGACCTAGGCAGGGACCCGGTTAGGATGGACCCCGGCCGCGACCCGCACGAGAAGCTCCCCGGAAAGAAGGCGCGCAAGAAGATGGCGGACGCCCGCAGGGCGCGGAAGGCCGCGGCGGAAGGCCCGGCCGCGGCAGGCATGGCCACCGAACATCCCAGGCCAGGCACCAACAAGGCGGGGCAGGCCACTTCCCGGCAGGTCCGCGCCAAGGGGTCTGGCCGCCCGTCACGGAAGGACGGCGGAGCCAAGCCGGCCACGACCCAGAGGCCGCGCCCCCAGTCCCGTCGAAGGGCGAAGGCGGCGGAGAGTGGCTTCAACCTCTCGCCCGACCGTGGCGAGGCGGGCGCCAGGCGCGGCAGGAGGCATCCCGGAGACAGGGGCGGAACCCGCTAGCCAGACATCGCGACACGACACGGAAGTTACGACGGAGGGGCAGGCCGGACTGGTTTTCGGCCTGCCCCTCCGCCATGCCGCGCGGGCGAGCCGGTCCCCACCGGAGGTCGTGGAACCGCTCGACCGGCTCGACGACCGCCATGCCGCGCGAGGGTGCCGGTCCCCACGGCGCGAGCGTGCGCGAAGCGGCGACGCGGCGCATCGTCATGGCATCCCCCTGCATAAAAGTTCCGTCACCGCTCGCCTCACCGCCCCCTGCGGGCGCCCTTTGCCCGCCAACGGCGGCGGATGGAGGGGCATGGCCGCCTGCGTGCGTCCATGCACGTCCTCCCACCTGCGGCGCCGCAGACTGGCGCGAGCTATGCGCCAGCTTGCTGCCAGCTCAATCTAAAAGCCCGGGCCCACCGACGCCCTCCCGTCGGACGATTGTCTCACGCGCCCCTCGGGGCGGCCGCCATGCCAGGGAAGCACTTCCCTCGGCGACGGACGAGGAGGGATTAGGTGAAGAGGCGGAAGGCACGGGGACGCAGGGGCATGTCGGCCCGGAACCCACGAGGGACGAGGGTGCTGGCGCTCGTCGTCCTCGGCCTGGCGTTCGCGGCGGCGGCGCTCCAGGCCCCACGGTTGCTCGAGGCCGGCTGGAAGGACCCACGGGTCAGCCTGGGCTCCTACGACGCCCTGGCAAGGGAGGGCGACGAGGCGCGGGATCTCGACCGGCAGGCGGAGGCGGACGCCTATTCCATGGACATAAGCTGTGCCGCGGCGATGGAGCTCGAGGAGGGACAGACCTCGGTGGAGGCACGCCTCGAGAACCCCTCGACCAACCACTGCGACCAGCGCATACGGATCTTCGAGAGGGAGAGGCCCGACGACCTGCTCTTCGAGTCCGGCGCTCTCTCGCCTGGCGAGCAGCTGCAGACCGTCGACCTGAGCCACCCCCTCGAGGCGGGCACACATCATGCCGTGGTCGAGTTCCAGGGCTACGAGCGAGGCGTGTCGCTCCTCTCGAACGAGGGCAGGCTGCTCGGACACAACAGCTTCGGGGCGTCGTGCGCGGCGGAGGTGGACATCATCTGCCGTCCCCAGGAATAGGCGACCAGGGCGGGCGTCCGCCCGGATGCGGCAACAGGGACCACGGAGGAAGGCGGGAATATGCGGGACATGGGCAACACTTGCAGGAGCTGCGCGCGGATGGCCGTCATGGCCGGGCTGGGGGTGGCGCTGGCGCTCTCCTCCCCCCTGGCGGCACTGGCCGAGGAGGCGCGGGCGGACGCCGCGCCTGCGAGCGTGACGGACGCGGCCGCCGCGCCTCTGGCGGAGGGTGCGGACCAGAGGAACGGCGAGGGGGACGGGGGCGAGAGGACGGCCCAGCCCCCCGCCGACTCCGAAACCGCGCCTGGCAAGGAGACGGCGGGCTCGCCGCTGCCTAGCTCCAGGGGAGAGACGAGGCTCTACGTCGTGGCAGACGCCAGCGCCCTGACGACCCCCGAGGGCAAGGACCCGGACGACCCCGACGGGCTGTTGGACCAGATCCGCGTGACCATCCCGGTCGCCATCCATTACGTGGCCGACTCCGCGGGGACGCTGAGCGGCCCCAAGGACAACGTCATCAAGTTCTCCAACAACTCCACGATGCCCGTCCACGTCGCGAGCGCGTCCGTGAGCGACGGCAACGGCGCGGCCATCGTCACGAAGGGGCAGGAGGAGCAGGCGGAGCGCGAGGGCAAGGCCGACTCGATCTGGCTCAGCCTCACCAACTCGAACGGCGACTCCATCGACCTGGGCGACTACAAAGGGGAGCGCGACCTTCGGGCGGGCAAGTGGAACATCGCGAGGTCAACCAAGCCCTCGGGCGAGGAGCGCATCGCAGACGACGCCAACAAGCTCTACCTCAACGGCCTGACCGGCCGCATCTCGGGCTTCGGGGGAATCGACCCCGCGAAGGACACCCAGGTCGGAGAGATCCACTGGACCGTGAGGCCGGGAACCAACGCCGAGCCATCCGAGGCGCAGGCGTGAGGCGCGTGACGCGGGAGGGCCAATGGAGGGAGAGGAGAGGCAGATGAGAAGACCACCGTGCACGAGGGCCTATTGGGCCTACGGGTCATGCAGACGTCCGGCGAGGCTCGCCATATCGTGCGTCATCTCGGCGTCGATGGGCCTCGCGAGCATCCCGGCAGCGGCGGGGGCGCTGGGACGACAGTCGACGGACGAACTGACGCTCAGCTTTGACAAGAACTCCGAGCTCGCACGGGGAAGCAGCCCCGACCAGCCCCTTGCCGCGGGGAGGACCTCCCTGCTCGACCCGTCGGGCATCAGCCTTGGCCCCCATGAGCCGCTGGGCTGGGCCCTGGACAAGGAGGGCACGGGGAGGCTCGTCAGACGAGGGACGCCGCTACGTGGGACCAGCCTCTGGGACGATGCGAACGGCAACGGCGAGGTGGACGAGGGAGAGTTGGAGGACCTGCTCCCCCATGCCAGGGACGGCGTGGTGACGCTCTTTGCCCAATGGCCCGAGGAGGCGCTGGCGGAGCTCGACGACACCGAGGAAAGGGAGGCGCCAGGGCAGGGACAGCCAGATGGCAGAGAGCCAGAGCGCGACGGTCTTGGGCGCGGCGCCGACGGGTGCGACGAGGCCTCGGAGAGGGAAGGGGACGGAGAGAAGGACGTGGACCCTCCCGCGGACGGGGCGGACACGTGCGACGGGGAGACATCCGCAGCGGCGGCCGAGCCCCCATCGCCCGCGAGGGACGGCGCGGAGCCAGAGACACCCCCCGACACCGACACGACATCGAATCCCTCCGCCTCCGAAGGCGAGGGGCCCGCCCCAGCGGTGCCGGACGAATCCGACGGCGGGACCGGGGAGTCGGTCGGGCACGGCGCAGGCCCGTCCGACAGGCCCGTCGCGCCTGCTGGCGAGGGAACGACGGCAGGGAACGATCACGGGCTGGACAGTGACAAGGAGGTATGCCAGGAAGGCGAGCCGAGGATGGGAAAGCCGGAAGAAGCCACTGAGGGCACAGCCGGCCGGGAGGACCCCGCCCCCGCCCAAGACGAGGCGACTGGGATGCCCTCGGATGACGGGCTGGCACCCATCGGCGTCAGCTACCAGGAACTCGTCGCGGGCATGGCGAGGGTCAGCTCGGCGTATGCGCCCACAGACAGCAAGTACGTGTACCCCAAGCTCAGCTTCAGGGGCTACTTCTGCAACCCCAACGACCGCAAGGGCGGCTGGACGGGCTGGTCAACCGCGAAGACGGACAACTCCCACACCGACGTCCCGGCAGACGCGGGAAGGGTCCTGGGAGGGAGGATCGACCACGGAGTCCTCAGCGGCCTGCAGGTCAGATGGGTCGGAGGCACGGACTCCGCCGGTTCCGTGAGCTACAGGCTGCTCTACTCGGACGGGTCCCACTCCGCCTGGGCGAAGAACGGCCAGACGGCGGGTCAGGACAACGTGGGCGGGCGCTCCGCGATAGGCTTCGCCGTAAGGCTCGAGGGGGAGGCGCTGAAGCACTACAGCGTAAAGTACCGCATGCATCCGCTGGAGAGCGCGGAGCAGAGCAAGACCGTGAGCGAGGGAGACGTCTCGCATAAGGGCATATACGCAGACGGCATAGTAATCTACCTGGACGTCCAAGAAAATACCGTGACCTTCGTGAATGGCGAGGACGGCAAGGTCATCCAGAAGAAGAAGGTCATCTACCACTCCAACGCGAGCACGCCCGAGCCGCCCACGGTGCGTGGCAGGACCTTCCTCAGGTGGGACGGCGACTACAAGCCCGTCACCGCTGACGTGACCGTGACTGCCCGCTACAGGAAGAACCGCTACACCATCGCATTCGAGGGAAACGGCGCCACCTCGGGTGGGACGCCCAACGTGCAGGCAAGCTACGACGAGCCCAGCACGCTGCCAAGGAGCGGGTTCAAGCGCGCGGGCCACGTGTTCAAGGGGTGGGCCCGCGACCCAAAGGCATCCAAGCCAGACTACGGTGAGGGGCAGCAGGTCAAGAACCTGTCCGAGAAGGACGGGGGCACGGTGCGCCTCCATGCCGTCTGGCAGAAGTCGTCCCAGCGCCTGACCGTGGACCCCATGGGCGGGACCTGGCGCAAGAGCGGCTCTCCCACCACCCTGACGCAGGAATACGGCAGCAGCACCACGCTCGAGCGACCGCAGAGGCAAGGCTACCAGTTCCAGGGGTGGAAGCTCGAAGGCGATGGCAGGGTCGACGGGGAGAGCTATCGCTTTGGCGAGGGAGACGCGACGGTACGGGCGCAGTGGAAGGCGATTCGCTACTCCATCCATTTCGACCCCAACGCCGAGGATGCCGACGGGTCGGTGAGGGACCTCGCGGCGACATTCGACGAGGACGTCCGCATCCCCGACGGCGGCTTCGAGCGCGAGGTGTTCGACCTCGTCGGCTGGAACGCCGCACCCGACGGGAGGGGCAAGTCGTACGAGCTCGGCCAAAGCGTGCGCAACCTATCGTCCAAGGAAGGCGAGAAGGTCACGCTCTACGCCCAGTGGAAGCCCAAGCGCGTCAAGGTCAGGATCCCCGTCGCGATCCATTACGAGGCCAAGCAGGACGGAAGCGTCCATGGGCCCGCAGACGGCGTCGTCGCGATCGCGAACCAGAGCGACATGGGAGTGCACGTGAGCCAGATCTCCGTCCACTCGGGAGGCGGCGTGAGGATCGTCTCCTCTGACCCACGCGATGGTGAGGTGGAGCTCGAGATGACCCCCGAGGGGGGAAGCGCCGTCAGGCTCGGAGACTACGCGCGTCCCTCGGCGCCGAAGAACCCCTTGGAGTGGAACGTCGAGAGGGAGCGGAGCCTCGCGCTCAACGGGCTTCGGGGGCGCGTGAGCGACGCCACCCTCCTCGTGAGGGAGAGGCAGGTGGGCGGCATCAACTGGACCGTCGCCCCGGGTGACCTCAGGACCAGGGGGGTGAGTTCGAGATGAGAGATGATGACCGTGGCCGCACCAGGACGGCGGGCACATTCCGGCTGGCAAGGATCGTCTTGGCGACCGCGCTCGCCCTGGCGCCCCTGGGGCTCGTGGCGCGAGCCGCCTGGGCGCAGGAGGGAATCTTCTCGAGGGGGAGGACCGGGCTCTATGTGACCCTGCAAGAGCCCAAGCAAGGCCAGGCACCGCAAGGGCAGGACTCGTCTTCCGGCGGAGGTGGGTCCAGGTCGATGCCCCAGACCGGAGTGGGCGTCGAGGCCCTCGGCCTGTTGGTGGGAGGCGCGCTTCTCGCGGCCGGAGGACACGCCCTCCTCAAGGGAGGACGGCAGCGTGCAATGAGCAAGTCAGGCGGGCGTCCCCCACGCATCCCCCCACGCATCCGTACGGATGACTTTGGGAGGAAGCTGCCCTAGAGACAAGAAAGCGGGCCACCAGCTGCTGGAGCTGATGGCCCGCGACTTCTCGTGGTGGGTCGTGAGGGGGTCGAACCCTCGACCTTGGGATTAAGAGTCCCCTGCTCTACCAACTGAGCTAACGACCCGCATGCGTTTATGAATGGGGTGGGTAGAGGGGCTCGAACCCTCGACCTACGGAGCCACGGTCCGTCGCTCTGCCAACTGAGCTACACCCACCATTTGCCCCACCTCGTAACGCGCTTGATTATCATGCCCAAACTCGCTGCAGGATGCAAGGGTTAATTTGAAAAACTTCTCTCGAATGTGTCGGGGGCTTCACATGGCAAGGGTCAGACCGCCCAAAGCCGCAGGCGGAAGGGCCTGCGTGCGAATCCCGGCCCGGCGTCGCGGGCATCGTGGCACGCCACGCCGGCTCGCCGCCACGTCCCTCCTCCTCGTGGGCGGCTCCCTGCTCCTTGCCTTTCTTATCCCAGCGGCCCTCGGCCTGATCGAACAGGCACGCTACCAGGTCCTGGCCCAGGGACTGCGCCCGCCCGCCAACCAAGGCAACCCGGAAAGCGGCTCGCAGGGCCGCTCGCAGGGCCACCTCCCGAACGGCGTGCGCGCATGGCTCCGCATCGAGGGGACGCCTATCGACTATCCCGTTGCCCAGGCAGACGTGAGGGACCCGCTCTTCTACCTCGACCATGACCCCTGGGGGCACCCCGCCCGGCTGGGCTGCCCCTTCGTCGATGCGCGCTGTGGGCCGACGTCGGAGCATCTCGTCGTCTACGGCCACCACTTCGCCGGGACGACGCTCATGTTCTCTTGCCTTCATGACGCCCACGTCCCACGAAACTTCGAGGAGCTGGCGGGCCGTGACCTCATCTGGACCGACGGGCGGGGCGAGTCAAGGCTCAGGGCCCTCTGCGCCCTGCGCGTGCCCAGCGACTGGCCGGACGTCCAACGCTTCGACTTCGGCGATGACTCGTCACTCCCCGACTTCCTGCGCGGGATCTGCCGCTCCTCCTCCGCCAAGAGCCCTGACGCCGCAGTCCTCTGCCAGGCGCCGACGCGGGCCGTGACGCTCGTCACCTGCAGCTCCCTCTGGTCTGGGCAACCCTGGCGAACCCTGGTCGTCTATTGCGAGCCAGGCCGAGCGCGCCTCTCGCCCGTCTGTGGAGCGGAGGGAGAATGAGTACAGCTGGTTTCCGAGCTTGAACGCGTCCGCCTCGCGTCCTAGACTTACTCCACCCTACTAAAGTGCTTAGCCAATTTGATGCCTGACCATAGGGCAGGCGGGGCGGAGGAGAACATGAAGGCACACGACGTGACGATGGGTCGCAGGCAGTTCCTCAAGATGGCGACGGCGGCTCTGGCAGCGCCGGCGGCGGCCTCGCTCGCAGCATGCTCCAACGCGGACTCCGCCGGCTCCCCTGCGGCGGCCCCGGCGTCCGGAAGCGGCGTCGAAGGTTTCGACGGCACCCTCGTCGTGGGCTTCGACCAGGAGTTCCCGCCCTACGGATACGTTGGCAACGACGGCGCCTACACGGGCTTCGACCTCGACCTCGCCCAGGCCGTCTGCCAGAGGGAGGGCTGGACCTTCAAGCCCAGCCCCATCGCCTGGGACGCCAAGGACGGCCTCCTCAACAGCGGACAGATCAGCTGCATCTGGAACGGCTTCACGATCGAGGGTCGCGAGGGCGACTATGCCTTCACCGACCCCTACATGGAGAATCGCCAGGTCGTGGTGACGCGCGCCGACTCCCAGATTGCCACCCTCGCCGACCTCGCCGGTAAGAACGTGGTCACCCAGTCCGACTCCGCAGCCTACGACCTGCTGAACGCCGACGGCGCGCAGGCGGAGCTCGCGGCGAGCTTCGCCCAGCTCCAGACCATCGGCGACTACAACACCGCCTTCATGATGCTCGAGAGCGGCGCCGTGGACGCCATCGCGGTGGACTACCCCGTCGCGAGCTTCAACATCGCGGGCAGGCAGGACAGCTTCAAGATCCTGGACGAGGCGCTCAACTCCGAGCACTTCGGCGTGGGATTCGCAAAGACCGACGCCGGCCAGGCACTTGCGGACCAGGTCCAGAGGGACCTCCAGGCGCTCGACGCCGAGGGCAAGGTCAAGGAGCTCTGCGAGAAGTATGCCGACCAGGGGGTATCGTACGACCTGTGGGTCCTCCCCAAGGCCTAGGCGGGACGAGCCACCGACCGCGTAGGACCGACCAAGAGAGATGGGGAGCAGTTGGACGTCTCGACCATGACAGGAATGCTGCTGCAGGGCTATGTGACCTCGCTGCAGATCTTCGCCCTGACGCTCGTCGGGGCCATACCCCTGGGCATCCCCGTTGCCCTGGGCAGGCTCTCGCGCTTCAAGCCCCTCTCTCTCCTCTGCCAGCTCTTCATCTCCGTCATGCGCGGCACCCCGCTCATGCTGCAGATGTTCGCGGTCTTCTTTGCCCCCTACTACGTCTTTGGCCGGCAGACCGGCCCTGGCTACATGTTCGTGGCGGTCATGCTCGCCTTCGTGGTCAACTACGCCGCCTACTTCGCGGAGATCTACCGCTCGGGCATACAGAGCATGCCCCGCGGGCAGTATGAGGCCGCCGAGGTCCTGGGCTACTCCCGCTCGCAGGCATTCGCGCGCATCATCCTGCCCCAGGTCGTGAAGCGCATCCTCCCCGCCATGGGCAACGAGGTGGTGACCCTGGTGAAGGACACCTCCCTCGCCTTCTCCATCGGCGTGGCGGAGATGTTCACCACCGGCCGCGCCCTGGTGGCATCGCAGCGCACCATGCTGCCCTTCGCCATCGCCGCCCTCGTCTACTGGCTGACCTGCCTGGTCATCGAGTTCGTGCTCCGCCGCGTCGAGAAGAAGCTGGCCTACTATCATGATTAGCCCGAGCAACCCCAAGGAAATCCCCACCCCGGACCAGAGCTTCGCCACCTTCATGGGACTGCCGGCGGTCTACCTGCGCGGAGGAAGGAAGTCCTTTGGCGACAGGGAGGTCCTGAGGGGCATCAGCCTGCTCATCAACAAGGGCGAGGTGGTCTCGGTCATCGGGCCCTCCGGCGCGGGCAAGTCCACGCTCCTCAGGTGCCTCACGCTGCTGGACACCTTCGACCAAGGTGAGCTCGCCTACGGCAACGTGCTCGTGGCGAAGGACGGGGATGAGGGCGGCTCCGGCAGCTCCTACGACCGCCAGGCGATGCGCCAGGCACGCATGCGCTTCGGCATCGTCTTCCAGAACTTCAACCTCTTCCCCCACCGCACGGTGCTCCAGAACGTCGTCGACGCGCCCGTCGTGGTGCAGGGCAGGCCACGCGACGAGGTGGAGGCGCAGGCCCGCAGGCTCCTGGGCAGGCTCGACATCGCAGAGCAGGCGGACAAGGTCCCCTGCCAGCTCTCGGGCGGCCAGCAGCAGCGCGTCGCCATCGCCCGCGCGCTCTGCATGAACCCCCAGATCATCTACTTCGACGAGGCGACCTCCGCGCTCGACCCCCGGCTCACCGAGGACATGCACGCGCTCATCCGCGAGCTTGCGGGAGATGGCATGGCCGTGGGCATCGTGACGCACGAGATGGGCTTCGCCCGCGAGGTCTCTGACCGCGTGGCCTTCCTCATCGACGGGCAGATCGTGGAGGAGGGCACTCCCGAGCAGGTCATGAGCAACCCCCGCGACGAGCGCACGAGGCACTTCCTCTCCAGATCCGTGGACTAGGACAGGGCAACTCCCAGACGCCGCCGCCCGCGTCTTTGGTGCCCCGCCGGCACCCTAGCCTCATGACAGCGCAAGACATGTCCAACAAGGAGAGAGGCCCCCAGCCACGAAGCCGGGGGCCTCTCTCTCCTTGTGTGCGCACCACGCGAGGCGGGGCGTCGTAACGCGCCAACAAGCCCTAGAGCTGGGACTTGACGCACTCCTCGACGGCTCTCATATCTGCCGTGGGCTCGAAGCGGGCGACGACGTTACCCGCGCGGTCGATGATGAACTTGGTGAAGTTCCACTTGATGTCGGAGTTGTTCTTGTAGTCGGGGTCGATGGTCTTGAGCAGGGCGGACATGGTCAGCGCCTTGGGGCCGTGCCCAAAGCCCTCGAAGCCCCTCTGGCCCTTGAGCCAGGTGTAGAGGGGCAGCTCGTTCTCGCCGTTGACGTCGGACTTGTGCATCTGGGGGAACTGCGTGCCGTAGTTGAGGGTGCAGAACTCATGGATCTCCTCGTCGGTGCCGGGAGTCTGGCCCTTGAACTGGTTGCAGGGGATGTCAAGCACCTCGAAGCCCTGGTCGCGATAGTCCTCGTACATCTTCTCGATCGGCTCGTAGTGGGGCGTGAAGCCGCAGCCGGTGGCGGTGTTGACCACCATCACGACCTTTCCCTTGAAGTCGGACATCTTGACCTCGTTGCCCTGCGGGTCGGTGACGCTGTAGTCGTAGAAGCCCATGATGGATCCCTCCTGACGTAGTTAAATTGAGCACAATTAAGTTGTACGCTATTAATATAGAAAAAGCAAGGCGTGAAGTGCAAGGCTGCTCACAGACGTCACGATCGCACGTCGGCGAGGCGCTCTACCACGGCCTTGACGGCCGGCCCTCCAGACCGTTCCCTCCCGCCCCGTTCGTGTCGCTGTCCTGGGGCAAGACGGGCACACCCTCGACAGGTGACGCCGCGGGCAATGTCGTGGGCTGCGTCCGGCACACCCCGTCCGGCACCGGCGGCGGCGCCTGCCCGCCCTCCGCGCGGGCGACCCCGCCAAGCTGGGGGACGTCCAACGCACGCAGCCAGAGCGCCGCCCTCACGACGGACGGCAGGTAGAGGATGGTCAGGACGGCATAGAGGGTCACCGTGGGCCAGGCGTCCGCCCCCGTTGCCACGTAGCTGACCTCACTCGACTCCCCCATCAGGCCGATGGAGACGAACATGGCCAGAAAGTCGTCAAGCCCATGGAAGAGCGCGGGGCCGAAGAGGCTGTCCGACTCGTCAGGACGGCCCGAGAGCGTGGCGGCCGCGAGCACGAAGCCATAGGTCCCCGTCTGCGTGACCTTGAGGGCCGCCTGGAGCAGCTGGACGGGGTCCGACGCGTCGAGTTCGGACACGTGAGCCAGGCCGAAGAGCAGCGAGGAGACGACGCAGGCGAGGACGACGCCCGTGCGCGTGCGTCCGCTTCGCGCGAGGAGGCCGTGCAGCAGCAGGCCGCGGAACATCGCCTCCTCCTCTATGCCGATGAGGAGGCAGAGCAGGGCCACGCCCGCGAGGCGCCCCACCCACCCGGGCTCGGGCGCCATCCCCGAGGAGACGAAGTCGTGGAGGTCCAGGACGCCCATCGCCGCGCCGACCAGGAGGAGCCACCAGCCCAGCCTCAGCATGCGCCTGATGCTCGCCACGTCGGGCCTGAGCATCTCCCAGCCCCCGAGGAGCGCGACGAAGCCCGTCGCGGCAATGGAGCCCGCCGCGACGTAGGCAAGGTCGTAGTCGATGCCCAGCGCGTCGGAGAGCGACTCCCCAAGCGCCGCCTCGACGAAGAAGGCCATCACGAACAGGAAGAGCGCGAGGGCGGCCCTCCGCCCGCTCGCCACCTTCCGCACCCTCGCAGCCTGACCCATCGCGCCTCCGATCCGCAACGTGTGAGACCAACAATCGGGCATGGCGGCGCCACATGCAAGGGGCCCGCCGCGAGCGCGAGGCTCGGACGGGCACCTTTTGCGAACCCCTTCCCCGACAGGCCCGGGCCAGCCGCCCGGGATCGTGGCGCGACTCTCCCCTGGACGCTATGCGATGGAGCGGGCTGCGTCGTAGCCCGTGCGCACCGCCTCCTGTATGCGCCCGATGCCCAGGGCGTCACCCGCCACCCTCAGCTCGCAGCCGCGGCCCTCGAGCCACTCCGGCACTGGCACGCCCTTGATCCCAAGCGAGAGGACCAGGCAGTCGAACTCGGCCACGACCTCGCTCCCGTCGACCTTCTGGAAGCGCGCCCGACCGTCCTCGACCGAGACGAGCCTATGGCCGGGGAAGAGCTTCGTGCTGGTCTTGTCCAGCCTGCCCATGATGTCGATCATGTTCTGGAAGAAGATGCCGGGACCGATCTGGTCGACCATCTCGTACAGCCCCACCTCGTTGCCCTGTTCGGCGAGCATCTCGGCGCACTCGATGCCCGTCATGCCCGAGCCCACCACGCACACGCGCTGGTCGCGCAGGGCCGGGTCAGCCATGATGGCGTCCGGCGCCGTGAGCACGCAGGGAAGGTCGAGGCCCGGGATGCTCGCGGGCAGCACGGGCACCGACCCGGCCGCCCACACCACGGCAGAGGGAGAGAGCTCGTCCATGAGTTCGGGCGCCGCCTCGCAGCCGAGCCTCAGCCCGACGCCCAGGTCGCCCAGGACGTTGCGGTAGTAGTCGACGAGCCAGCCCAGGCGCCACTTCTTAGGCGGGCGCTCCGCGAGGACCAGCTGGCCGCCCAGGCGCCCCTCCCGCTCCACCAGCGTCGTCTCGAACCCGCGCAGGGCGAGCACCCGGGCGGCCTCGAGCCCGGCCGGGCCGGCGCCAACCACCACGGCGCGCCGCCCCTCCCCGTCGCGCCCGATTGCGGCGAGCTCGCACTCGCGCCCGGCCTCGGGGTTCACCGAGCAGACCATGGGCGTGTAGGGGTCCTCGTGGGCGGCCATCAGGCTCTCGATGCAGCGCATGCAGCTGATGCAGGGGCGAACCCTGTCGGCGTGGCCATCACGCACCTTGTTGCCCCAGTCCGGGTCGGCGAAGAACTGGCGGGCGGAGCCCACCATGGAGACGCCGCCCTCCACCAGGTCCATGGCCGTCTCGGGATGGCGCACGACGGAGCAGGCGATCACGGGGATGCCCAGCTCGCGCGCGATGGCCTTGCCGTTGGCGGACTTCCAGCCCTCGTCGAAGCCCACGGGCTCCCAGGCCCAGTTCATGGTCTCGTAGTTGCCGGCCGAGACGTCGATCGCGTCGGCGCCCCAGGACTCGAACATCCGGCAGTACTCGATGGCGAGCGGCAGCGTGATGCCGTCGTCGATGCCCACCTCGCGCAGGTACTCGTCGGCCGTCAGGCGCACCAGGATGGGGAAGTCGGGCGCCGTGCGCTCGCGGATGCCCCTGATGATGCGGCGCACGACCTCGGCGTTCCTCTCGGGCGTGCCGCCAAACTCGTCGTCGCGATGATTGGTGTAGGGCGAGAGGAACTGACAGAGCAGGTAGCCGTGGGCGCAGTGCAGCTCGACGGCGTCGAAGCCGGCCTCCCAGCTGCGGACGCCCGCGCTCACGAAGTCCTCGACGACGCCCTCCACGTCCTCGGCCGAGAGGGCGCGGGTCGGCGCGTGCAGGAGCTTCGACTCCTGTCCCGAGGGGCTCACCAGCATGCCGTCCTCGCAGAGCGCGGGCACGCCCTGACAACCCGGGTGGTAGATCTCGAGCGCGAACTTGGCGCCGGTCTCGTGGACGGCGTCCACCATCCTCCTGAAGCTGGGGATCTTGTCGTCGGAGTCGAGCAGGAGGTTGCGCGCGTCTCCCCTGCCGTGCCTCGCGTTGACGGAGCAGATCTCGGTTATGACCAGGCCGCAGCCGCCCCTGCCGCGTTCGGCGTAGAATGCGGCGTCCCTCTCGCCCCCATCGTGCCTAGGACAGGGTGAAGCCGTCCGCCCCGTCGATCCTGAGGTCGCAGGAGTAGAAGGCCTCGAGCGCGCGGATAGCGTGGACGGTGTCGCGGACGCCCGCGGTCTCGTAGGCCGAGTGCATGGCCAGCTGGGGCAGCCCCACGTCCACGGCATGCATGCTGACCTGCATGTTGGAGAGGTTGCCCAGGGTTGACCCACCCCTGCTGTCGCTGCGGTTGGCGAAGCACTGCACTGGCACGCCGGCACGGCGACAGATGGCGAGGAAGGCCGCGCGCGAGAAGGCATCCGTGGTGTAGCTCTGGTTCGCCGCCTCCTTCACCACGATGCCCCCGTTGAGCCAGCTGCGGTTTGCCTCGTCGCACTTCTCCGGGTGGTTGGGGTGCACGGCGTGCGCGTTGTCGCAGCTCACCATGAAGGAGCGCGCCAGCGCACGCGCGAGCTCCTCCCCGTCCCTGCCCAGGCCGGCGTTCACCCGCACGAGCACGTCGCGCAGGAGGGTGGAGAGCGCGCCCTGCTTGGTGTTGGAGCCCACCTCCTCGTTGTCAAGGCAGGCGTAGACGCTCACGTCGTGGGGGTTGGCGCTGGCGAGGAAGCCCTTGAGCGAGGCGAAGGCGCACTGGAGGTCGTCGAGGTGCCCGGCCGAGACGAACTCCCCCGTCGCACCCCACACGCGCCCCTCCACGCGGTTCGTGAGGAAGAGGTCGCGCGCGAGGACCTGTCCGACGTCAACGCCAAGCTCGTCCGCGACCAGCTGGTCGAGCCACCCCGCCCCAAGCTCGCCCGCGGAGGCCAGCGGGCAGAGGTCGACCTGGTGGTTGAAGGCGTAGCCGTCATTCACGTCGCGGTTCATGTGCACGGGGACGCTGGGGATGAGCAGCAGGTCGCGGTCCGGCGCGAAGAGCTCGCTGCGCACGGAGTCTCCCTCCTGCACCATGACGCGGCCGGCGAGCGAGAGGGGGCGGTCGAGCCAGCTGTAGTCGATCATCCCACCGTAGCCTTCGACGTTGAGGCGGAGGTAGGGGCCGGGACCCTCGAGCTCGGGCACGCTCTTCACCTTGAAGCTGGGAGAGTCGGAGTGCGACGCGGCCAGCTGAAAGTGGTAGCCGTCGAGCTCCTCCCCCACGCGAAACGCCACGACGCTGGAGTTGTTTCGCGTCGTGTAATAGCTCCCTCCCGGCTCGAGCTCCCAGCGCGAACCCTCGGGCAGGAAGGCGAACCCCGCCTCGTCCAGGTACCTCGCGATGGTGCGAGCGCTGTGGAACATGCTCGGGCTGCTCGCGACGAAGTCGACGAGCTCGCCGGATACCTCAGCGTCTGTCATGCGTCCTCCTCCTGTTCGATGGTGGCGACCTTGGTGCGCCCGCCACAGTGTACACTGGGGGGTCAGTCCCAATCGCGAGCGAAGTGGTGGCACATGAACCTCAGCCAGGCCCTAGAGCACGCAAACGCCTTCGTCTTCCCCGGCTTCCTCACCGATGCTGAGGCGCTCAACGCCGAGCGCCAGAAGAACGAGGAGGCCATCCAGCTCCTCATGGACGCATGGAGGACGAGCGCGCCGGGGGCGGAGCCCTTCTCCTTCGACCTCGTGAGGAACCTGGCAGACCGCAACCGCACGACCTGCGACAGCTATGGCACCGAGCTCCTACGCGACCTTCCGCCCACCTCGCTTTCGCGCAAGCTCAGCGACGAGGACCTGATTCGTTCCGTTGCGGCGCTCCAGCACCGCAGCTTCGACGAGGTCGCGCGCAGCGCCGGCCCGGACGCGCGGGACCTCGCCACCGCCTACGTGGAGGCGCCCGTCTCGGGCACGATCCTGGGCATCGACATCGAGACCACCGACCGCGACCCAAGCCGTGGCTACATCATCAACGTGGGCCTCGAGTTCATGGAGCTCACACCCAAGGCGAAGCCCCAGAGGCCCTTCATGGGCTACTGCGGCCTGCCCGACCTGTATCGCGAGAAGGGCGTGCCCCTGAGCTTCGTGCACCACATCGGCTGGGCGCAGCTCGAGGGCAGGAAGCCCTTCCGCCAGGACCGCAAGATGCAGGAGGCGCTGCTCGCCGCCATGGAGGCCTTCCCCTACATGGCGCACAACGCCGCATTCGAGGACTCCTGGTTCATGCTGCAGCTGGATGGCTATGCGGAGGCGCGCAAGGCGGGACGTATTGTGCCCATAGACACGCGTGACATCTGCCGCAGGGTCGACCCCGAGTACAAGATGCTCCCTCACGACTCCCGTCCGGCGGCGCTGGAGAGCTGGGCCCGGCGGCGCGGCACGCTCAAGGCGTCGGAGAAGGAGAAGCACCTGGGGCTCGAGGACGTCGACCTCATGTTCCGCACCGTCCAGGCGGAGTTCGCCGAGAGGAACATGTTCGCCGAGTAGCCGGGCGGTCACTGGCGAGTAGTCAGGCGTTCGCCGGCGACGTCCACCTGCGCGAAACAAGGCAAGACCCCGCCGCCTGCAGGGTCACAGCAGGTGACGGGGTCGAGAATGCGTAGTGCTAGGACAGAATCCCCAGGCCGTTTACCAGGCCTTGGCCTCGTCGGCAGAGACGGGCTTGATGTCCTCGCCCTTGGCGTAGGGAGACTGGTCGCCGCCCTTGCCGACCACGAAGTAGAGGCCCTGCTTGGTCTTGTAGAGGGTCTCCTCATAGCCGGCGGGGTCGCCGAACTCGCCAAAGCTGCGGGTACCGAGCTGCTCGGCCTTCTCGGTGTCGTAGGTGTGCCTCTTGCCGCCGAACGTCTTGACCTTGCGCATGTGAATCCAATCGTCGATGCAACCATTTCTGGCGCGCGTACGCCTTGCGTTTATAGGATAGAACAAAAGCGCAGGTCATGGGTTCGACGCGTAATAAGCTATTCATAAGTGTCGTTAAATGTACCCGGATTACAGGTCAAGCTGCGTGTTTTGGCCCACCACGATGCCCCTGCGCCTGCCCGCGCGGCCCCTCGTGGCATGCCCTGCCGTTCTCGCATGATTCGCCGTTCGTGCGAGAGGATCGCTCCCTCAACAGGCCAAACGTCGGCCACGCTCGCATTCTGGCAAGATTCTGCGAACGGTGCTGGGCCCGGCGCCGACGGGCGCCTCCCCACGAAGAGGGCCCGGCACCACGCGAGGTGGCTACCGGGCCCAATCAGGGCGAGGACATGCCCTGAGGCGAGAGGGACCTACATCAAGGGACCTACATCAGCTCGGTGACGTTCTTCGCGAACTGCACGGGGTCGTCGATGGGAAGCCCCTCCACCAGCAGGGCCTGGTCGTAGAGGATGTCGCCGTAGAGCTTGAGGCGGTCCTTGTCGCCTGCCTCCTCGGCGGCCACGAGCTTCCCGAACACGGGGTGCGCGGCGTTGAGCTGCAGCACGCGCTGGGCCTTGGGAGCCATCTCGCCCTCGGGACCCCGCGCGATGACGCGCTCCATCTCGAGCGAGACGGGACCCTCCGCGGCGATGGTCGCCGGCGCCTCGCCCAGGCCCGCTGCGGCGCGAACGCCCGTGACCTTCTCGCCCAGGGCGTCCTTGAGCTCGTCGAAGAGGCCCTTGTGCTCGCTGGTCGCCTCCTCGGCGGCCTTCTTCTCGTCCTCCGTCGCGAGGTCGAGGTCGGCGGTGGACACGTTGACCAGCTCGAGGTCGCGCGCATCCGTGCCCTTGTGCTCGGAGTCCCCCGCGACCGCGTCCTGGTGCCAGCTGCGCATGGCCTGGAACATGAACTCGTCCACGTCCTGGGTGCAGAGCAGCACGTCAAAGCCGTGGTCCACGGCACTCTTCACCACGGGCGACTTCTGGAGCCGCTCTCGGGAGTCCCCCGCCGCGTAGTAGACCTTGTCCTGCCCCTCGGCCATGCCCTCGGCGTACTCGGCGAAGGTCAGCATCTTCCCCTCGCGGGCCGACCAGAAGAGCAGGAGGTCGGCCAGCTCCGAGGCCTTCGAGCCGTAGGAGTTGTAGATCCCAAACTTGAGGCCGCGACCAAAGTTGTCGAAGAACTTCTCGTACGCCTCTCGGTCGTCACGCAGCATGCCCTTGAGCTCCGAGGTGACCTTCTTCTCCACGCGACGGGCGATGGCGCGCAGCTGGGAGTTCTGCTGCAGCGTCTCGCGGCTGATGTTCAGCGTGACATCGGGGCTGTCCACCACGCCGCGCACGAAGTTGTAGTGGTCGGGCAGGAGGTCGGCGCACTTCTCCTGGATGAGCACGTTGGAGGAGTAGAGCGCCAGGCCCTTCTCGTAGTCCTTGCTGTAGAGGTCGAAGGGCGCCTGTCCCGGGATGAAGAGCAGGGCGTCGTAGCTCAGCGAGCCCTCCGCGTGGAAGCTGATGGTGCGCGCGGGGTCCACCCAGTCATGGAAGGCGGAGCGGTAGAACTCGTCGTAGTCCTTCTGCTCGACCTCGCTCGAGCGCTTCTTCCAGATGGGCGTGATGGAGTTGATCGTCTCGAGCTCCTGGTACTCCTCGTACTGGGGCTTGTAGTCGTCGCCGGCGTCCTCCGGACGCGGCAGCTCGCGACTCTTGCTCACCATCATCTGGACCGGATGCCGCACGTAGTTGGAGTAGCGGCTCACCAGGTCGCGCAGGCCCCACTCGCTCAGGAAGCGGTCCGGGGACTCCCCGGCCTCGGGGTCGTCGGAGTCCGCCTCGCGCAGGTACAGCGTGACGTCGGTGCCGTGGTCGTCCTCGCCCGAGCGCTCCCCTTCCGCCGCAGGCTCGATGCTGTAGCCCTTGACGCCGTCGGACTCCCAGGCGTAGGCCTGGTCGGAGCCGAAGGCGCGGCTCACCACGCGCACGCGGTCGGCCACCATGAAGGCGCTGTAGAAGCCCACGCCAAACTGGCCGATGATGTCGATCTCGTCTCCCTGGTGGGCGGCGTTCTCCTCCTTGAACTGCTCGGAGCCGGAGTGCGCGATGGTGCCCAGGTTGCGGTCGAGCTCCTCCTGGGTCATGCCGATGCCGTTGTCGCTCACGGTGATGGTACGCGCGTCCTTGTCGAAGGAGAGGCGAATCGCCAGGGAGTCCGCGTCCAGCTTCACGCTGGGGTCGGTCAGGCTCTTGAAGCTGAGCTTGTCGATGGCGTCGGAGGCGTTCGAGATGAGCTCGCGCAGGAAGATCTCGCGGTTGGTGTAGATCGAATTGATCATGAGGTCCAGGAGCTTCTTGCTCTCGGTCTTGAACTGCTTCATTGGGGACGGCTTCCCTTCGTGTCGTGGGCGGACGATGGCGACGCCGCTGCGGCAACGGCCGTGGGGCCGCCCCATGCGGCAGGGCATGGCGGCGAGCCTGTGAACCGGTGGCAAACCGGGCCGACGGCGGACCGATGGACCGAGCCGGTGGGTCAGGCCGTTGGCGGCGGGCGACGTGGCGCATCGCTTTTTCATACAGGAGAGAATCTACCCCCACGCGCGGCTCATAAACCGTAGAAGTCAGAAAATCTCATGCATCGACGCTTAGATTTCAACCATGCGTCCGATTCGTGCACGCCACAGTCCACGCCTGCGTCGCGTGCGCGCCACGTACATGCCACATGCATGCCGCACGCATGCGGTGTACATGCCGCATCGTACGCACGCCACATCATGCGCGCGCCACATCATGCGCACGACGCGGCAACTCCCCCAACCTCGTTCTCTATGCCATCTCCTGAACCGTCGGGGCGTTCTCTATGCCAATCTCTGAAATCGCAAGTCTCTCAACTGGCCTTTTGTCGACCTGACTTCAGAGAAATGCATAGAGAACGAAACGAGAAGCAGCACGGGACGTGGCGTGGCGGACGCAGATGGGCTCAGCGTCAGCGCAGGGTACGGAGACGGCTGGCGGGCCGGACGCGATGGCGTCAGCGCAGGGTACGGAGACGGCTGGCGGGCCGGACGCGATGGCGTCAGCGC
>NZ_CAUGRZ010000012.1:0-81964 GCF_959602185.1 uncultured Olsenella sp. | reverse complement strand
TCTCAACGCCTACATGCTGTTTCCGTCCCCTCTCGGGGTTAAAGGGATTTCAACGAGGCGTAGCGATGGTCGCGTTTCTCAACGCCTACATGCTGTTTCCGTCCCCTCTCGGGGTTAAAGGGATTTCAACGCGTGAAGAGTCTCCATTGCCACTGCAGCTACCTTCCAAGTTTCCGTCCCCTCTCGGGGTTAAAGGGATTTCAACAAGACGACTTCGAAAGGATTTACAATGCGCACTCTTACGTTTCCGTCCCCTCTCGGGGTTAAAGGGATTTCAACGTGCCGAGGAGGCATGAATATCATCACACGCAGATTGTTTCCGTCCCCTCTCGGGGTTAAAGGGATTTCAACGTTGCATTACACTGTCGAGGCTCAGCAGCAGACCATCGGGTTTCCGTCCCCTCTCGGGGTTAAAGGGATTTCAACGAGGCGTAGCGATGGTCGCGTTTCTCAACGCCTACATGCTGTTTCCGTCCCCTCTCGGGGTTAAAGGGATTTCAACGCGCTCTCGATCCGCGAGGAGATGGGCGGCTCTCCCGGTTTCCGTCCCCTCTCGGGGTTAAAGGGATTTCAACGTCTTTGATGGTGGCGCGGTATGGCCCCCGCGCCGTGGGCAGTTTCCGTCCCCTCTCGGGGTTAAAGGGATTTCAACCTCAGGCGCTGGGAGGCGGACGAGGAGCAGTGGGAGCCGTTTCCGTCCCCTCTCGGGGTTAAAGGGATTTCAACTGTCGCTCATTGTCGCGCTGGTGGGCACGCCGCTGAGCACAGTTTCCGTCCCCTCTCGGGGTTAAAGGGATTTCAACCTACCTATACCATTGACGATATCAACGCGGCTATCGATAGTTTCCGTCCCCTCTCGGGGTTAAAGGGATTTCAACGAGAAGGACATGAGGTACGACATCTTCGCCGACGAGACCAAGTTTCCGTCCCCTCTCGGGGTTAAAGGGATTTCAACATGGAGCCAAAATGAGCACTTACACCTACGCAACCTAGTTTCCGTCCCCTCTCGGGGTTAAAGGGATTTCAACGCGCTGCGGTGGCTGGGTGGTCGCTGAGGACGCTAGCTATGACGGTTTCCGTCCCCTCTCGGGGTTAAAGGGATTTCAACGAAGCGACCGGGCAGGTAGATGCCCGGCTCGATGGTTATCAGTTTCCGTCCCCTCTCGGGGTTAAAGGGATTTCAACGTGCGCGGAGAGCTGTGGGAGCCGTGCGTCACCAACACGCGTTTCCGTCCCCTCTCGGGGTTAAAGGGATTTCAACCAAGAGCAGATGGGCACGGGTAAGAACACATCCATCGTTTCCGTCCCCTCTCGGGGTTAAAGGGATTTCAACGAAGAAAAGGAGAAGATCATGAAGAAGCTCAATGAGGTCAAGTTTCCGTCCCCTCTCGGGGTTAAAGGGATTTCAACCTTCTCGGCAGTATCCGCCAATTGGGCGATAGCAGCCGCCTGGTTTCCGTCCCCTCTCGGGGTTAAAGGGATTTCAACGAAGTAGGGCCGCGGGATGATGCGCAGGGTCGCCCCGCGGGTTTCCGTCCCCTCTCGGGGTTAAAGGGATTTCAACACCTGTCGGACAGGCTCCGCTACACCATCTCGAGGCTCTGTGTTTCCGTCCCCTCTCGGGGTTAAAGGGATTTCAACATGCGGATAGACGTGGACGCCTCGCGCGGCGTCGTCCAGTTTCCGTCCCCTCTCGGGGTTAAAGGGATTTCAACAAAGGATTCGAAATGGCACGCAACGTTCGCAACGTCACGTTTCCGTCCCCTCTCGGGGTTAAAGGGATTTCAACATGGTCGAGCCGGTCGTCGAGGCGATGCCCGAGGCAGCTGGTTTCCGTCCCCTCTCGGGGTTAAAGGGATTTCAACCGTCATACCGAAGAGCACCGAGGACGCTCAAGAGGCAGTCAAGGTTTCCGTCCCCTCTCGGGGTTAAAGGGATTTCAACACGGCACTCATAGAGCACATACGCAACCGCTAGCAACATGAGCGTTTCCGTCCCCTCTCGGGGTTAAAGGGATTTCAACCGTATTGACATCCAGCAACAAATATGCGTAAGGCCACCGTTCGAAACCCGTATCGAAACTTTGGAAACATATGGTTTATTATATATCAGCAGCCATCTTAGAAGAAAATGTTCTCCTCAAATGTCGTATCAACACACTCACCAAACACAGACAGCTCACATTCACCAGCAATCTTATAGACTCGCACGTTGTCATCTGGATTGAAGAAGCGCTCAGATGACATGAGCCGTTCTATCTGCACTAACAGCCTCTTAAGTTTGGACTGAGTTATCTGCGCCTCGAAGACCGACTTCTGTACTCTCAGACCATACTTCTTCAGCGCCCTAACGAGAAAACGATATTTCTTGGCCTCTGAAATATCAAACAGGACCAGCACATAGTAGGTGTCCTCGGAGGGTGACGTTCCGCGCACCTTACCTGGCGCGCGGTATGTTTTGTTCAAGCCCACCGCCTCGCTCATTGCCCTGGCTCCCACACGAACGGTTGATATGCGGAGGCGTCCCGCAGTTCGATAGCCCGCAGCAGCATCACAATCTTCTTATCAAGCATCGCCTGAAAACCGTACGACTTCCTGTCACCCGAGCTCAAGAAGTACCGGCAGTCCTTAACGATTGCCTCCGAAAAGCGATTGATGACCCGTCGAGCTGCATCCTTTCTCAAATAGAATGCGCCACTCTCGTTTTTCTGGAAATCCGACAGCTCGACCACGCCCTCGTTGACAAGGTCCACGACGGTCCTATCAACAAGCGGAGCCCTGAACTCCTCAATCAAATCTGAGGCCAACGCCGCATGCCCAAACCTGAGCCTGTGCATGAACGCAAAATACGGATGGACACCATGCCGGTCAATCGCGCCGATAATGTCTCGATAGAGAAGGCTGTAGCCATATGACAGCAGCGAGTTAAAAGGATCTCGAGGAGGTCGAGAGCTCCTGCCCCGGAATGCGAAATCCTCGTTTCGCAGCACTTTGGGCAGACAGGTAAAGTATGCTTTCGCGGCGTTTCCCTCGAAGCCGAGCACCATGTCCACGGTCTCCGCGCTCTTAAGGGAACCGAGAGAATGATAGAGGCCGGCAAGGTCGTCTGCCGTGAAATCATAGACATCACCCATCGCCACAAGCAACGAGATGCTGTTCCTGATCTTCGCTTCTATGATCCTGCGTGACCATTCAAGACAGAACCCAGCGTCATCCGTCAGCATGATCTGACGCTTCTGCCTCCCTGGATCAATGTGCTGGTTCGAGCTGATGCTCCCAAAATAATGTCCATCTTCCGAGTAATAGCCAATTTGGATGTTTTCGGAAATGCAGGCTCTTATGAGCTGGGTTGAGAGTTGTGCGCAGCCAAAAACGGATATGCCGTCCACTTGCGCAAGAGGGACGCACCGTTCGGATCCGTCCTCGAGATTCGTGACCGCTATCTGCCCGTCGCGTATACCGAGCTTGAGCCTGCTGTCCACTAGGTAGATCTGCGACAATTCTCATTGCCCTTTCTTGATAAGGGAGAGTATCCCATGATTGAAATTGTCGATTTTGCCGAGCTCCTCGTCGTTCAGCTTGAAAAGCGCCTCGATGACCTCCTCGAAAGACATGCCACCACTCGACTCGATCCGTTCCTTATCCGCAGGTGTGAGCCGGTGGGCAAATTCGTTGCGCGATGCCTTCTTCTCGAATCTGACGAGCCCGCGCATCAGGCTCTTCTCCTTCCCCGCGCTGCAGTATTCATCGACTAGGTCTGACAGGGAACGATTCGTAATGAAGTGCGGCTCCTTGCCCTGAATGTTCTTTTGGAGTATGCGGCTCAGCTTCCCGTCCTCTCCAATTGAATGGACATTGAGCTTGTCGGTATACCTGTCTCCCTCTTTGATGAGATACCTCGCACGCGGAAGAGGCTCCCCTTCTTGACGCTCCAGCTGACGTTCTATGGTCGCTGTCAGAACGGGAGTGAGAAAACGAACGAAGTCAGCCCAGTGCCCTTGTCTCATTCGCGCCACGAGCAGCAGCAGGCCATTGGAAAGCATCTCAGCTTCTGACGTGCCCCTGCTGAGATTCAGCCTGTCACGCATGGCCTTTATACGATTGCGGGCTTGGACCGGGAAGGTGTCGGACTTGGAGATGAGCTTGAGCGCTGCCTCGTAGTCGTACGACTCTACGAGGCTGATGACGCTCTCCCTCAGGAGCCTCTCCCTGAAGTTCGGGAGCTCGACCTCCTCGGTCCGACGTGGACGTCCAGACTCGTTATCGGGATTGAGCTCCCAAAGGGTATCCAAGTCGTAGGTGCTTGGATTCTCGCGGTCCTCTTTCTCACTTGAATCGTGACGAGGCGTAGCAACCTGGATGACCTTGAGCGGAGTCCAGCCAAAGGCCCCAAGCGCTACGAGCGCCTGCTCCATTGCCGGAGTCCCAGAAGAGGCGTTGACCAGCAGGCTCCCAGTAGAGCTCTTGCCAAGGCACTCCTTGCGTATTCGGTTCAGCTCCTCCTCGAACACACCGATGAAGCTATCGAATCGGTGCATCTCTTCGACGTTCGACTCGATAAGCTCGACTTGAGGCCGGTACTGCCCGACGTCCTGGGCGAGGAGCTCGATAGCCCTTTCGTAGCGACGGTCCTCCCTTTCGAGCTTGCACATCTTTGGCGAGAGGAACAGGAATATCCTCTCGGGCTTGTAATGGCGCACTATATGAAGCATGGGGCCATCCCCCAGCTGGGTAATGGGGTCAGCCGTGCCCACCGGCGAAAACAGGATATTCATAGCCGCTCGATTCTAATCGCGCACTTACCCATCTGGTATTCTTTCTTGCCGATGAGCCCGAGCTTGAAAGTATGCGGTGACACCCCGAGCTCGATGTCTTTCCAATGCCGATGGTCGTCTTTGTGCTGCCTTCTATTCTTGAATGACAGCTGTCTGGGCACAAAGCCAGCATTCTCCACATCGAATGCCAAATATTGCTTTGACCTATCGAATTTCGAAGGGAACTGGACATAGAGGATATGCGCGACCTCTCTCACGAAGTCATTGGCATCGTCAAACAGCGCGTCCCCAACGGTCTTGTTCGCGAACCCAACGCCACCACCTAGATAGCAGGTGCTACTAGACGAAGAGCCACCACCCCCGGCCTTGCCCTGATGCATGTTGCAGTAACCCGTACCATCTACCGCATGATTACGGCAACGCAGCCCGCCGCTCGTGACATACCGACACCTGCCGTCACGCGCTTGCTCGCCCTGGCCTTCTTCGTCACCATCCCCAAGATCGAATTTACACGCAAAGCAGCTTTCATAGAGCTTCGCAGAGCCTTGGAGAACCTTCTCGAGGCCGCCGTCGCTGAGGGAAATGCCGCCGAGATGCTCGTCGATGCGGTCATCAATACCCAGTATGAACACGATGTCGACCCCGGGCTTAATGGACTCGCGGTAGATGTTCAGCCTGTTGCCCTCAGCAACATTGCCTAGCGGACCTCGTGCATGCCCTCTGTTCTTGTGCTCAGCTCGATCGCTCTTCGCAAACTTGTCGTACTTCTGGACAAAGACGAGATTCCCGGCATCGACCGGTTCGGAATCAGAGACAGAGATGTAACGCATGATGTCACTCGTGGCATCCGGGCTCTGCGGCCCCTTTCGAAAAGCGTGGCGTTCCACGCCCTCAGCCGCATGAGTCTGCCTCCTCTTATCACGGCTGCGCATGTCTTGCCTGTTGAGGAGCTCGGCATAGTCATCCCTGTGCTGCAATATAAGCGTCTCAAGAATAGCGGTCCGCAGCATGCCTTTGAGGCTCGACCCTGGGATATAGGGCTTATTCTCAGAGTCCTTGAGGCATTCATGGACCTCGAAGCCCGCCCTGGGGAGTCTCATCTCGTTCTTGTAGAGCATCGAGGTATGGGCGACGTTCTCCAGCTTATGCTTTTTCAGGAAGTCGCTTAAGCCTTCCTCTCCAGTTTTGAGAAACGTGCAGTATTCCCCCACCTGCCCTGGTGAAAGCTTGCTGATGAACTTCTTGACGTCCAGGACCGCAACATGCTTTCCATCTGTGAAATAGTCTTTCTTGCTATACGTGTTGCCGGCACCGATATGAACGGGCCCAATCGTCGTGAGCGTCACTCGATAGTTGTGCATTGCCATAGCTCAGACCTCCAGCCACATCGCACGTGCATATCGATAAACTGGATGCGCGCCCGGCGTCGTGTTCACGTCGAAAACTGCCCCGTCGAACAGCCTCTTGAACATCGAACCTGCAGTGAACAGGTACATGTCCCGCTTTTTCTGGGGCGTCGTGCCGTACGTGGCGGATTGCACGAAGCCGCCCTTCCTCACGAGTTTGTATCGAGCCCCTTCCAGCAGGCCATCATCGAGCTCCCCCTCTCCAGGGGTAGCCGTGGAAAGAAGGATATGGGCACCCGACACCCGTTTCGCGGAGATTCCCCGTATGCGCATCCCCTCATCGGAAGCGGTGTATTCGAATCGGCCGTACCCGCTCGAGCGCTTGCCACCGAGGCCAGAGTAAGAGAGCTGGTCGAGGATGGGGCGAATATCATACGATCCCTCCGCGAGGAAGTAGATTCCCGCACCTGAAGCGAACTCGAACCCACCAACCTGATATGGTTTGGCATCCGGTCCATCGCTCCGCATGAGATTCGCTTTCGTCTGGACGAAGGCCGTCCCAAGGCCACCGTTGAAATCCTCATATGCCCCGATGACATCGAACGAGCCGTCGAGATAGCCCGAATACGAGTCTGCGGGGATGTAATCGAGCTTCCTACTCGCCTTCTTGGCACGTGAGTCGAGCGTGTCTTGCCCCTCTTCATCGTACTCGAAGACGGCCATCGGCTTGGGGAGATAAAGCGTCTCTCCGATGTAGGGAAATGTGTCGCTTATCGTCAAATCGCCCGTTCTGACGGCATTGAGCAGGCCATCTGCGACACCCATGTGAAGGGCCTCGATAAACAGGGCGCTGAACAGCGTGGCTGCGTCACAGGCAAAGGCACTGTCCACGAGCCGTCCCCTTCCGAAGTGGACGGGAGACTTGAAGGCAATCTTTACGAGTTGGCCCACCATGGCGCTATCCCAGTTCCGGAACGGCGAAGCCCAAGTCGCCCGTCACGGGCACAGCCTTGAGCCCACAGATCGCGACGCGGCCATTGCCACGCGTGCCACCACCGCCAAGATAGTCGTTCTCGAGCAGGTGGAAGGCGAGTTGCAGATTCTCGAAGTCCTCTTGAACCTGACTATCATCCTCCACGTTGTAGATGACTTCCATGCCAAACTCCGCTCCGCGCACCACACGCTCGATCTGGCGCGGATTGGCGACGGACGTGAGTCGGTCGATGGTGTTCTCGAACTTCGTCTCGAATATCTGACCGAGCTCCTTATCGGTGAGGAAGCAGTCAGAGAACTGGAGGCGTGACATCTGGATGCCCGCGCCCTTGGCGTCGCCTTCCCCCACCGTCGAACCGAAGAGGCGTTTGATCTCGTCGCAGTCGTTCTTGAACCCGTCAAGCCCCTTGGCCGGAAGCGATCCTTTGTCGCGGGCTAGCAGCGAGCGCAGCTTGCCCTTCAATGTCGATCCCGGAATGACGGGCTTGCGCGTCAGCGGGTCGCGCACTACGGGAGAATCGATGGCGCCGATGGCGCTGAACGAGCCATCGCTACCGATATGCAGGCCCGTCTTGACCTTTATCGTGCCGGTAATCTTGATTTTCGTGAGGCTCATGGCTAGTCCCTTCCCCCATAGAATTTGAAATAGGCAACCAGGCTCTCGGCATAGCGGCAATAGAGCATGAATTGGTCGTGGGATTTGATGCCGTCAAGCATCTCCAAAAGAAAGGTGCCATCAATGAATGCACGTACCTCTCCGTCCCTGCCACTCTCATACGCCATCTTCACCTTGAGGTACTGAAGATCAGATTTGTATTTCTCGAAGTCCTCCGGCACGTTGATCTTCGTGTAGACGTTCATGATGTTGCCGTAGATGCGGCGGAGCTTCGTCGTGGTAAGAGAGGGGAACCTCAACTCCCCCCTTTCATTGGCGACTCTCCCCTTTGCGAAGTCCGCGTAGTTCTGGCTGCTCAAGGTCGCGCCGTTCTTCAATTTCAACTGCGCCGTGGGTTCGTTCGTCCCCATGCCTATGCTCCTTCCCGATTGCCATACACATACCATTCGAGCGCGGCGACCAGGCATTGCCTCTCTCCCGGGTCCTGTGCCCAGTCGTAAAGCCGCATGCCTTCCCTCTTTGCCATGCCCTCATCCTGTTTCTCCGTGCCTTCGAAGCTCCGAGCAAGCAGGTAGGCGAGCCTTGGAGTGGAAACCTGCTCCTCGCTCCTGAGGAGCCCGACGAGCTGATAGATGAACGCATTGCCCTTTTTATCGTCGGCACTCCCTGCGATGCTCTCGAAAACGTCCTGCAGCTCGGCCTCACGCCCGGCGACCTTCTCGACGAAGTCCTCCCATGAGAACACTGCCCCGTTTGTCCATAGCGCGATGGCATCCTTGGACTTGCCCTCTTTTGAGACGTGGAGCTTTGCCTCGTCCTCGAGCTCGCCCGCCTCCGCAGCCATGCGCGCAATGGGGAACTTCTCGTCGAAGATGCCGATTCCGGCACTGATGGTGATGGCGCCGTTGCCGACGAATTCAGCGAATGCGTCGTGTATGTCCATGGCCGCATGGATGACATCGCTCCAGTTGCCGACGATGAAGAGGTCGTCGCCACCTGAGTAGATGATCTGCAACTGATAGCCACCGACCTCGAGCACCTTGTTAATCTTGGCCTTGAAGAAATGGTTGAGCGATCTGCTGAGCACGGTGCTGCGGCTGATGGACGCCTTGTCGTCCGGCAGTCCGTTAACGAATGTCGCACCAAGGTTATCGACGTCCGCCCGGAGCACGCCCAGCCTCTTCACACCGAGGGGCGCGCCCGTCTTGGGATTCTCACGGGAAGTGGCCCCCCTTGCCGCATAGCTCGAGAAGCGCTTTTCTCTGTCAGCAACCTCTGCCTCGTAATCACCCATCCAGATATGAGTCGCGAGCTTGAGCCCCGTGTCCCACTCGTTCTTGGTGTAAACCCTCGCAACCTCGGGCTTTTGCCGGAGGTACGCCTGCTTGGAGTACATAACGAGCTGCTTGCCAAAGGGCAGCTCGAGCCCGCGCTCGTGCTCAGAGATCACGAAGACCTCATCCCTCACGAGTTTGTTGGAGACGTTCCCAAGCTCGGCGCAGAGCGTGCATCTTCCCCGGTCGTCAATATCCAAGTCGGAGCGATGGCACTCGCTGCACTCTCGCGAATGGTCGATTGATGCACTGTCCCCAAAGTTGAGCTTCCGGAGCACGGCCGAGCCATAGCGATTCGCCTTGGCGTCCGAGAGCTTTCGTGACAGGCGTCGGTACAAGTTGCGGTACCTCTGCGCTCCGGGATGTGCCACATCCTGCTTATTGGCGAGGTCGTCGGAGCTACACTCCACCCACGCGCTCGCCAGATACAGGTCATTTCGGTACCTGTCCACGAACCATGTCTCGAGCTCCCCGTTGAACGCGGTGATTCTCTCCTTCACGGCCTGCGTGTTGGGCAGGAGGAGGTAGGCATGCCCGCCACCTGTGTAGAGCAGGTTCGTCCTCGACAGCTCGAGGTGGTCGAGCAGCTCGTCGACGATGTGCTCGACAAGCAGCTCCAGGTACATGCTACGGGCGCGGAGCTGCTTGAGAGCTCCGTCGCCGCTTATGTTGTAGATGAAGCTCTGAATCCCGCTCATGTCGCACGAGTAGAGCAGGAACATGGGGCGCGCGTAGAACTCGGCGGAGGTTTTGACATCGAAAAGCGCCTCTCGGTAATTTGAAACCCCCTGCTCGCGTAGGTAGTCGTAGATGCATGCGGCGATGCCCGCCGCCGTCTTCGAATGATCGAAAAGCGATACGTCGACCAGCTCGCTCATATCGGTTGACGAGGGAACCGTGCTCACCGTCGCCTCGAGCAAGTTAACTAGGGAATTCACCTGATCCCAGCGCACGTCGATGGCGAGGAGGTTCTTCCTGATATGCTCGCGGATGGCGTCATAGGGCTCGTGCTCTATCACGTTGTCATCATGATGGCCATTGAGTATGTTGAATATCTTGCGAAGCTTGGCGTCCCTCTTGAACAGATATCCCTGCTCCTCCGCGCCCTCGTTCTTGCGGTCCATCCCGGCGGAGATGTTATCCGCAAAGTAGGTGATGTACGCGAGCGAGTCCTCGGCAAGGTTGGCGGGGGCCATCTCCCTCGCGTGGTGGTAGCGCACCTGTTCGACTATGCGCTTAATGGCCCCTTGGCTCTCGCTGTCCTTCCGCGGCGCAATCTCCTCCGACAGGAAGTCGGCGCCGAGCTTCGAATGGGTCCCCCTGCCCGAGCTGCCTCGGTAGAGAACCTTCCCGATGTCATGCAGAAGCGCCCCGAACATGAGGGCCGTCCTGTCGGCCTTGGCCAAGCTCGCGCCTTCCGCATCTTTTAGCTGCACCTTATTCCTCCCATCCCCATCGATGTCTTTATCCCAACACCTGCGTACTCCCCGAATCTGAGAAGCATCTGCGCAAGCCCCACAACTGGCTGCGGGCCCTTGAACGATAGCCCGACGGAACCCGTGTAACCAGGAATCTTCCGCTTCTCAAATGCCACATGGTCGAAATACTGGGACCTCAGCTGATAAGAGCTGACATGGACGTACTTCTCCAAGTAGTCGACCGTCTCCACATCGACCTCGTTGCTGCCCTCGTATACCTGGAAGTACCGCATGAGCAGGTTCTGAAATATGAGCTTGACACTTGGAAGGAACACGTAGCTCCCCGATTGTTTGAACGCAGTCGGGGTCACGAACTCGACCTTCTGCCTCTTCGCGTCTGCATGGTAGATCATGTCGGTGAGCTCCTTGACGCTTGCGGTCGTCACCGTGCGCCCCTCGACGTCGACTTCCATATCCACGCCCCTGAGCCTGAACGAGTCCAGACGTTGCAGTGGCAGGATGATCTGCCGGAACGCCTCGTCGGTCAGGGTGTTGACATGCCAGCTAAGGGTCTTGGACTCGGCTCCGACGAGACAGTACTGGCTGTAGGGGTTGAACGGCTGCGCATGGAGCCAAGATGCGTACCCCTGGTCTATGCTTTCCATGAGGACGCCCTGCAGAAAGGGGGCAAGCGAGTTGGCCCACGCCGACGTCACGTGCGCCTTCTCTGGCAACGAAAGCGCAAGCGTCAAGCTCGAAAGGTGTTGTGCTTCTCTCATAGGACCCCCCGCAGTGAGTTCATCAGGCCACCGTTACCGGACGCCCTCATCATACGTGGCCAAATTGAGGCTGTATATGAGTAAGATTTATTTTTTTACGACCCCATTTTTACTTTGCTTGTTTCGAGTTAGCATGGTTTTCGTAGCCATATACGCAGCCTAATGTGACCCCTTTTTAGGAGTACTACATAAGCGAAAGCTGAGAGAGCATGGATAAAATCAATATTTATGTGCCTGAAGACATACAGCGCAAGCTCGATGGAGATGCACAGTCTTTCGAGGTATTCAAGAAGGACGGGCATCAAATCAACCGTAACAAGTTTCTCAACGCGCTCGTACAGGGCTACTACGATTCCTACACCGCCGAAAACGCCCGCATTCGAGCCGGAATAAGCAAGGCCCTGGCAGATTCGGGACTCACTGCCGCGAAGCAGGAGCAGGCAGCCGACAACATCCTGCACCAGGAGTTCTATCCCGCGCTCACGTCTCAGGCATCTCGTTCGTCCAAAAGGCTTTCCCTAAGACCGGTGGCAAACTCGGAGAGTCGCATCAGGCTGATTCTGCACGACATCGGAAAGGGTGATTCCATCTCGAGTTACTTCCTACGGATGCTCACAAGCTACTGCACGAGACCCTCCTACGAACGTGAGCGCATCATATTCAGCGAGACCTATAAGGTGCTGCAAGAGGCATGCAGCACTCGCAGAGCCGTCACGTTCACGATGTCGACCGACAGAGAGTCCGTCCAGAAGGTCATCCCGTTCAAGATTGCAGTGGGGCAAGGAGAGCAGTTCAACTACCTGCTCTGCTATAAGCATGGTGACATGCAGGAGGCATGGACATACCGGCTGAACCGAATCGTGAGCCCGTGCTGTGGGGAGCCTGGAACGACGATACCCGCCAGCGTGCTCAGACGCTTGAAGCTCATGAGCCAGAACGGCGCGCAATACGCCATCAACGACGATGAGGAGACACGCGTCTTGATGAACAGCCAAGGCGTCCATGCGTACCAGAGCATCTACTTCGGACGACCTCCGTACACGAGAATCGAAGAGCGCCCGGAGGGGCTCATCTACCACTTCAACTGTTCGGCAAACCAGCTGTTCCTCTATTTCAAGAAGTTCGACCCTGGCGAGGCCAAGGTCCTAAGCCCCGACTCGTTGCGCCAGCGACTAGTTGCGTTCTTCGAGGGCAACCTAAGGATGTACTCCAGTTGAGAACGGGCGACCCCTGCTCAGTCCGCGAGGCCCTCCGCACGGCGAGGCAGCCTTCGCGACCTGGACTTCCACCTAGACGATATGCGCTGCGTCGCCCAATCGACCGAGACGCGGACAGGACGGGCAACGGCGATGCGCAATCCAGACGCAGAATGCGCGCCTGCCGACAAACTCGCAGGTCAATAGGAAGTCGTGCGCACTTGGGGAATGGCCTGCACGCCAATGATGCACGGGCTGCGCCGATTGGCCGGCCCTGCTGCGGAAACCGTCACGAACGGGCGCGTCAGCTACAATCTGGCAGACAACACATCGGAGGACAGTACGCCGTAGCGTAGGGGATCGTGGGCCCGGCTGGCCCGCAGGCCGCCTGTCAGAGAAGATGCCGGGTGAGCCCGGGTGTCGCGCATTGACGTGTGCGGCGCCCGGGCTTCTCACATAAGGGAGAAGACCATGGACGTCACGCTCGAGCCGCTGCAACCACAAGACACCGATGCGTTCGCCGCAGAGATGCAGGAGGCATTCCAGCTTGCCGTGGATGCGGCGAGCGACGACGAGCCCCTCCCCGTGCTGCCCAGGCAGGACATCGACGAGTCCCTCGCAAACCCAGGCGCAGTCGCCCTGGTCGCCACCTGCGAGGGAAGGCGCGTCGGTGGCACGGTGCTGTTCCTCGACGAGGAGACTCATGAGCACGAGTGCGCCCTCCTCTACGTCAGGGCGGACGCGCACGGAAGGGGAATCGGAGCCGCACTCTGGAAGGCAATCGAGAAGCGCTACCCGGACGCAGTTGCCTGGACGCTGTGCACACCCTACTTCGAGGTGCGAAACATCCACTTCTACCTGAGCAAGTGCGGCTTCCACATCATCGGCCTGGTCAAAGACCCAGAGACGGGGCCAGCGGATGCCAGCGGAAAGGGGAGTCTCATGTTCTCGTTCGTGAAGCGCCTCGACGGACGCTGGGAGTAGGCAAGGTGCACGCGACAAGGAAAGTTGCCTGGCCTTCTCGCAACGTTACGTCCTGAAATTTGCTGTAAAACGCAAAAACTAGGACGTAAAATCGATTGATGCAACACTTTTAAGGACGTTAGCCACTGAGAGGACCGTGTCTCACGCTACCCAAAGGGATCAGGAAAGCCCCAGGTGGACCATCTTCACCATGCCTAGCAGATCCGAGACGCGCATGCTCAGCTTGGTCGAGAGCCTGAGACCCACCTTGCTGACGTGGCAGTAGAAGTTCTCCTCCGCCAGGACGGTCACGTTGCCGCCCACCTTGGAAGCCAGCTCGCGAGCCGAGTCGACGTAGAAGAACATTCGGGCATCCTCGTGCCCGACCGTCTTCATGTGCTTCTTTCGCATCATGAACATGCCGGACTTGCTCACGGCGTCGAAAAGAAGCTGAATGTCGCCTTTGCCCTGAAGCATGCGAATCAGGCCCAGAACCTGCTCCTCCTCGAAGTAGTAGAACAGCCCGCTCGCCGTGACCAAGAGCGGCGCGCCGGAATGCTCCCTCCTGACCCGCTCGAGCCAGTCCTCCTCGAACGCACTACCGGCTATGTAGTGCTCGCGGCCGGGCTCGGGCAGAATCGTCCTGCGGTAGTCGATGACGTGAGGCAGGTCAACCCCATACCACGGGGCATGACCGTCGTCGTCGCGATTGTAGGTCGTCTCGAGACCGCAACCGAGCTGCACGATTACGCCCTCGGGCCTGTCCGCAAGGAAGTCGGCGATGAAGCGGTCCATGTTCGCCGAGCGCACCGCAGAGGCCAGGTATGTGTACTGCGTCTGGGAGTCGTTCTCCACGACCTCCCTAGGAAGATGCGCCTTCAGCTCCAGCGCCTTCCTGTCGTAGAGAATCGACCTGTGGTTCTCGCTTGCGTAGATTCTGCCGAGCATGGGAACGTAGAGGGTGTCCTCCACCACGCCGAGCTGCCTGTCTGCCATGTTCCCGGCACCTCTCTTCCCCACCGTCTTGGCCGTGCGCTGCGACCACATGCACATTCTAGATCTGGAATGCGCACTCTATGGCAAAATCGCAGCTCAGAGGAGAGAGGCGTACATTCCAGCTTTAGAATGCGCACCTCCCGCCCACTTGTCCCCTTGATCGGCAGGCGTTACCAGGAGCTTGCCACCAAGGGCGCCCAGGAAGCTCAGGAATCCCGTATCTTCCTTATGTTGCGGTTCATCAGATGCCTCCCGAGGTGCCTGTACGCGAAGGCCTTGATTCCCGAGATCTCCTGCCGATGGTCCTGCAGCAGCTCGTCCGGAGAGTCAAACACCCCGAAGTCCTGGACGATGCCCTCGCTCTGTATGTACGTGTCGTTCCTGTCGAAGTCGACGGTCGGGTGCCGGAAGTCCCTCACCGCAACGCCGTAGCCGCAGAAGGGGCCGGTGCAGCCCGCGAATCGCTCCTGCAACCCGGACAGGTACTCCCGGTCCAGGATGAAGCCCTCGAGCTCGTACCATCTGCCCTCGAAGTGCACCTCGACCCAGCTGTGCAGTATGTGCTGGGGCGCCCTCCTGTAGACGAAGCCACTCATCGCCCCCTTCTGCAGCTTCTTGTCGATGGCAAAGCCATGTATCCGACAGGGAATGCCACAGGCGCGCAGCAGGGCCATGAGGAGGGTGCCCTTCGTGTTGCACTGGCCGTATCCGTCCTCGAGGACCCTGGACGCCGGGATGCCATCGTCCACGTTGTATCCAAACGCGACGTCGTCCCTCACGAAGTCATAGATGGCCTTGAGGCGGTCGAACTCGCCGAGCTCCCTCCAGCCCCTGACCTCTATCAGTCCCTGGATGGACGGGTTCGAGTAGTCCAGCATCGCCGTCTCCTGCAGATACCGACTCGTCACGCGCATTCACCTCCCTGCCCGAGCGGGGACGAACCCTTCCGGACGGCAAGCGCGCAGGCGACCAGCACGGCCGGGAAGACGACCCCCGCGAGCACCCCCGTCCGCAGGTCGTTGCCGAAGTGCTGGGACACATTGCCGACGAGCGACGGTCCCACGGAGCCGCCCAGGTCTCCCGCCAGGGCGAGCAGGGCGAACATGGCCGTCCCTCCCCTGGGCATGGCCCTCGACGAGATGCTGATGGACCCCGGCCACATGATGCCGACCGAGAAGCCGCACAGCGCACAGCCGACCAGGCCGAGGAGAGGAACGCTGGACAGCCCCGCCAGCAGGTAGCAGGCAAGGCACAGGACCCCGGAGCCAACCATGAACACGGTCAGGTCGACCTTCTCGCCAAACCTGCCGTAGAGGGCCCGCGAGAGACCCATCAGGAGGGCAAAGCCGCAGGGACCCGCGAGGTCACCCACCGTCTTGGTCACGCCCAGGGCGGACTCGGCGAACGCGGACGCCCACTGGGCCATCGATATCTCGGACGCCCCGGCGCAGACCATGAGCACGACGAAGAGCCAGAAGGCCCTGTTGCCCAGGAGCTGCCTCACTCCCATGCCCTCCCCGTCCTCGACCAGGGTCTCCATGGGGCAGGTCGCGAAGTTGTAGACGTTAGCCAACGGGACGACCGCCAGGATCGCCGCCAGGATTCTCCAACACTCGATGCCAAAGAGGGCGAAGAAGGCCGTGGAACCCAGAATGACCGCGGCGGACCCCCAGCAGTAGAAGGAGTGGAGGGTGCTCATCACCATGTCCTTGTTCTCGAAGGGGCAGGTCTCGATGATGGGGCTCGCCAGCACCTCGGTGAGGCCTGACCCGACGGCGTAGACCGCGACGCAGAGCAGGATCCCGATAAGGTGAGACGGCATCAGGTCCGGAACGACGGCAAGTCCCAGGAGCCCCAATCCGCTCAGCAGCTCGGCAGCGATGACGCAGGGACGGTACCCCACCCGGTCCACCACCTTGGCGCACAGGAGGTCCGTCACCAGCTGCAGGAGGAAGAAGGCGGTCGAGATCAGCGCGAGCTGCGAAAGCCCGATCCCGTACGTCCTATGGAAGGTCACGTAGAGGAGGGGTGCGAAGTTGGCGCAGATGGCCTGGGTTACGAAGCCCAGGTAGCATGCCAGGAGCGTTCGTCCGTATGTCTTCCTTGGTGGCATGGGTCCCTCTCCCCCGAAGCTGCGCAGCCATTATTCCCCTACAGCCACTTCCTTATATCGCCCACACGGGCACCGCCTCGACGCGCTCGGTCAAGAGGTAGGGCTCCCGTGCCTGGCAGACAACGTGGCCGAATCCCACCTCGTAGTCGGGCAGCCCCTCAAGACAGGAGAAGTTCTTCGCTGCGTCCCTCTTGACGAGTGCGCCTGTCTTTACCTCGACGGGGTGCAACGTGCGGCCGTCCTGGATGACCAGGTCGATCTCTCTCTTTCTGGAGTCTCGATAGAACCAAATGTCGTGCATGTTAGCGCCTGCATTCATGTGACTCTTCAGAATCTCGGACACCACGAAGGTCTCGAAGACGTGACCCGCCACAGCTCCGTAGCGTAGCTGGTCGGGTGTTGTCCAACGAGTGAGGTGGCACACGAGCCCTGTGTCCATGAAGAAGATCTTCGGCGCCTTCGTGAGCCTCTTCTCTATGTTGGGGAAGAATGGCTCGACGACACGCACGATGCCGGACGCCTGCAACACGGAGAGCCACGCCTTGACCGTCTTGTGATCCACGTCGATGGCATTCCCTATGTCGGTCGTGCTCAGGAGCTGTGCGGAGCGCGCCGCACAGGCGACCATGAAGCCATAGAACTTTGCCTCGTCCTTGACCTTAATGAGGTCCCGCACGTCGCGCTCCAGATATGCCCTCACGTAGTCGGTGTAGAAGGCGTCCCAGTCGATCGAGGGATCCTGCAGCTCCGGCATGCTGCCGCGATGGATGTGATACCACAGGTCGAAGCCCTCGGGCACCGTGACGTCCTCTATCTTGCGCATGGAGGGAACGTACTTGTGCGGGGTGTCGGCAGCACCCACAAGCTCGCGCAGCGAGAGCGGTGGCATCTCGATGATCCTGATGCGACCGGCCAGTGACTCGCTCACGCCCCTCATGAGGTGGTATGTCTGGGAGCCGGTAAGAACGATTCGGCCCCTCTGGTCCGACTGGTCGACTATCCATTTGACCGTGGAGAACAGCTCTGGCGCGCGCTGCACCTCATCGATGATGAGAGGCAGGGAGCGCGTTTCGAAGAACAGCACCGCATCGGTCTTTGCCTGTGCGTATGCGGCAGGGTCCTCCATGGTGACGTAGTCGAAGGCGCTGCCCAGATGATGCTTGAGGACCGTGGTCTTGCCCACCTGCCGGGCGCCCGTGACCAGCACGACCTTGCCCTGTGTGAGCATGGCATCGATGGTCTTCTCGACTTCCCTGGATATGTACATGATATGGCCCCCTTCGTTGGGGTCCATTTTCTTATGTGCTCAATTTGCTGTCAAATTTGGGAATGGTATTCCCAAATTTCTCAGGTGAGACCTGATCATCGCCAGGCGGCTACCGGTGGCAACCTCACGGGAGAGATGGCGATGCCACCCCCGGCCGCGCTCGTCACGCGTGTCGTGCGACAATCGGAAGCTCCACGGTGCAGCTGCACCCGCCCCGCTCGTCGTTCGCGAAGCCCGCCCGCCCGCCATGGGCCGCGGCGATGCGCCGCACGATGACGAGCCCCAGCCCGTGCTCGGGCAGCTCGTCTCCCGGGCGGTGCCTGAGCGTGGAGAGCGTCTCTGCGCCAAAGCCGCGTCCGTCGTCGCTCACGGTGAGCACGCAGCGTCGCCCAAGCGCCGTCCCGAGCAGCCCGCCGCGCACGTCGAGCGACACCCTCACGTGGCAGCCCTGCGGGTTGTGGCGGATGCTGTTGCCCACGAGGTTCGTCACCATACGCCTCAGCAGAGCCTCGCTGCCCCGCAGGCAGGCGTCCTCGGCCGCCGGGGACACATCAAGCTCCAGCTCGCAGCCACCCGCTCCCCCGTCCAGGAAGCCTGCCACCACCAGGCGCAGGACCGCCGCAAGGTGCACCTCGCGGGCGTCGACCGGCTCCATGGCGTAGCGCAGGCGGTTCACCGTGTTGAGGTCAGAGAGCAGCTCCGCCGTCTCGCGGGACTTTGCCACGATGCGCTCGGCCCGTGCCCGGTCGGGCCCGTCGAGCCGCTGGCTCCCCGCCAGCTCGCTCGCGTCCGCGACGACCACCGCGAGGGGCGTCCGCACGTCGTGCGAGACCGCCGCCACCCACTCGTTGCGGGCGTTGTCGCGCTGCCTCCACGACCGGCGGGCAAACAGGCGCGCGAGCACGACGAGCACGACGAGGTCGGCAAGGAAGACCACCGGCAGGAGCAGGGCGGTGGCGCCGAGCGACTTGATGCTCGAGCTCACGGAGTACTTCCAGACTGAGTCCCTCGGCGCGCCCACCACCACGAGCCCAGCTCCGTACCGCCAGCAGGACACGGGGTAGTCGCTCAGGTACCAGCGCGAGAAGGACGCGACGTCCGCCAGCGCGTACGAGGCGGGCACGTCCGCCGGGACGTCGAGGCCCCAGGCCACCTGGCCGCCCGCGTCGATGAGCAGGGCCCAGCAGCCGTGGTCGCGCAGCGCCTGCGTGACGTCCGCCGAGAGCGCGTAGCTCCCGTCCTGCCCCGTGAGCGCCCGGGACACCTCCTCCGCCTCCGGACCTACGCCCTTGGCGTCCGCGAAGTCGGACGCGACGAGGGAGAGGCCCATGATCAGGACGTTGACCGCCAGGATGGCCGCGGCACCGACGACGCAGGACGCGACGATGCCCAGGCCGCCCCGCACGCGTGCGTGTGCCAGCCCCCTCACCTCGAGCCCCCACCCAAGAGGCGATAGCCCAGGCCACGCACCGTGACGACCCAACGCGGATGGGAGGGGTCGTCCTCCACCTTCTCTCGCAGGCGGCGCACGAGGATCGCGAGGGCGTTGGCATAGCCGAACTCGTCGCCGTAGACGCTGCGGCACAGCTCGTCGGTCGTCACGATGGCGCCGCGACTCTCGAAGAGGCGCTTGGCCAGCGCGTGCTCCTTGGACGTGAGGGTCGCCGTCACGACGCCGGCGCGTCGCACCTCTCCCGTGGCAAGGTCCACCTCCGCCTCCCCCAGCGCGACCGAGGGCAGCACGTCCTGCAGACGATAGCTGCGCCGCAGGACGGCCGCCAGGCGCAGCAGCAGCTCGGCCGGCAGGAAGGGCTTGGTCACGTAGTCGTCGGCCCCCAGCCCCAGGCCCCGCAGGCGGCTGGCGTCCTCGTCGCGCGCGGAGAGGAACAACGCCGGCGCGTCGCTCGTCTCGCGGAGCCGGCGCAGCAGGTCGAAGCCGTTGCCGTCGGGCAGCATCACGTCGAGCAGGAACAGCTGGGGCGCCCAGGTGCTGGCGGTCGGCAGGGCCTCGGCGACCGTTCCCGCGCCGCGCGCGTCGCGATAGCCCTCGTGCGCGAGCATCGCGAGCAGCTGCTCGCGCAGGGTGGGGTCGTCCTCCACCACAAGCACCCGTGCCTCATGGATGTCACGCATGTCTCTACCTCCCGTTTTCTCGCATTCTATCCCAGCGGAGGGGCCCCTCCGCGCCATGCCCGCCGTCCCGCCCAAAAACGAAAGGCCCGCGAAAGCTTGGGGACAGCGGCGCGAAAGCGGCGCCGCCTAGCCTTTGTCTTGCGACGCGGGAGGAAATCGGGCCCACGAGAGGGCCCATCCCACGTAAAGACGCGGCTCTCGCATCGCGCGGAGCACAGCCAAGAAGGGAGAGAAGATGGCCGAACTGGCAATAGCCACGAGCGGGCTCACCAAGTCGTATGGCGGCGTGCGCGTCGTGGACAACGTCAAGCTCAGGGTGCCGGAGGGGTCGGTGTACGGGTTCCTCGGGCCCAACGGGGCCGGGAAGTCCACCACCATGAAGATGATCCTGGGCCTCGTGCGCCCCACGGACGGCAGGGTGGACGTGCTGGGCGAGCGCATGGAGAGAAAGAACCGCCTGGAGGTCCTCGCGCACGTGGGCTCGCTCATCGAGAGCCCGAGCTGCTACAGGCACCTCACGGCCCGCGAGAACCTCGACGTCGTCCGCAGGCTCAAGGGGCTCCCCGCCTCCGCGATCGACGAGGCCCTCGAGACGGTGGGCCTGGCCAACACGGGGAAGAAGCTCGCGGGCCAGTTCTCGCTGGGCATGAAGCAGCGTCTGGGGCTCGCGGCCGCATTGCTCGGCAACCCCCGGCTCGTGCTGCTCGACGAGCCCACCAACGGCCTCGACCCCGAGGGCATCCACGAGATGCGCGCGCTCGTGCGAGCGCTGCCCCAGACGCACGGCACCACGGTCCTGGTCTCGAGCCATCTGCTCGCGGAGGTCGAGCAGATGGCCGACCATCTGGGCATCATCAGCCGGGGCCAGATGGTGTGGCAGGGCCCCCTCGAGAGGCTGCGCGCACGCGCCCGGCGACAGCTTGCCTTCCGCACGACCGACGACGCACGCGCTGCCGCACTGTTGGGGGCCAGCGCACAGGACGGCTGGCTGCTCGCGCCCTTCGCCGGGGACGAGGCGGTGGCACACTCCTCCCTCGCGCTCGCGCGCGCCGGCATCGGCGTCGTGCGGATCGAGGAGCGCAGCGAGAGCATCGAGGACCTCTTCCTCGCGCTCACCGAGGGACGGGGGCTGTGATGAGGGCTCTCTCGCTCGAGTTCGCGAAGCTCAGGCGCAAGAACGTGTGGCTCATCTGCCTGGGCGTCGCCGCGCTCTGCCTCATGTGGGTGGCGACCGACGCCGCACGCGCCGCCCAGGGAGCGCCGGACGGGACGGCGTCCCTGCTCTACATGACTCCTCTCGTGAACGCCATCGTCCTGACCCTGTTCGCCGCCGTCGTCTCGTCGCGCCTGTGCGAGACCGACCACGAGGCTCAGGCACTGAAGGAGCTCCTGTGCCTGCAGCGTCCCGGCTCGCTCTTCGCCGCGAAGCTCGCCTGCAGCCTCGTGCTCATCACGGCCACGGTCGCGCTGGAGACTGCGGGGATCGCCGCGCTGGCATCGTACAAGGGCTTCGCCGACCAGGTGGGAATCGCAGGGCTCGCAGCCTTCGCCGCCTGCCAGATCGGCCCCACCTTCACGGTGGCCGCCGTCGTGCAGGCCGTCGCCCTGCGCTGGGAGAACCAGTTCGCCTCGCTCGCGCTGGGCCTCGCCCTCTCGCTCGCGGGCCTATTCAGCCTCTTCTTCTCGCCCGTCGTCCAGCGCCTCATCCCCAGCGGCTACTTTGGCCTGCTCTCGTGCGTGCGCATGGACTGGGACGTCGCCACACGCGCCACGTCCTTCTACACCGTGCCCTTCGCCTGGGGGGATGCGGCCCTGCTTGCCGCGATCTGCGCAGCGGTGATCGCCGTCTCCGCCACCTGGTTCTCGAGAAAGGAGCTCTAGCATGAGGACGCAACCCCTGCGCGCGGAGGCCGACAAGCTGCGTCGCGCGCCCATCTGGATCGCCTACGCGGTTCTCCCCCTCGTCGCGGCAGCGATAGGCACCTTCAACTACCAGCAGAACCTGGGGGTGCTCACACCCGGCTGGGAGAACCTCTGGGCGCAGCACACCCTCTTCGAGCTCTGCTTCTTCCTGCCCGCGCTCGTGGGCGCGGGCTGCTCGTGGCTCATGGGGCTCGAGCATGCGGGGAGCAACTGGAATCAGGTGCTCGCGAGCCCCGTCGCCACGTGGCGCGTCGTCGTCGCGAAGCTCGTGGTGGGCGCGGGCATGCTGGGCGTCGCGCTCGCCGTGACGGGGGCGTTGTTCGTGGCCTGCGGCAAGGCGGTGGGAATCGCGGGTCTCCCGTCTGCCAACTACGTCGTTTACCTGCTGCTCTCATGGATGGGTGGCGTGGCGGTCGTGGCGGTGCAGCTGCTCGTGTCATCGCTCGTGCGCAGCTTCGCGGCCCCCGTGGGAGTGGCGCTCGGCGGCGCCGTCATGGGCCTCCTGCTCACGGCCAAGGGCTGGGGCCTGTGGTGGCCCTGGGCGCTCATGCAGCTGGCGTCGAACAGCAACGGGAGCGGCGCCCTCTCGCCCGCCGAGCTCGCGAGCTTCGTGGCGGCGAGCGTCCTCTTCTCCGTCGCGGCAACCGCTGGCTGCGCCTGGGTGGTCTCGCGCGCCGCAGCTGTGTCGGAATAGGCACAGGAGATCGACGAGGGCATCCAAAAAATGCAAATCACGCAGAGAAAGGACCGGACCAATGACAAAGAGAATCGTGGCCATCGTGGCGAGCCTGCTCGTGGTGGGAGCCTTGGCCGCAAGCTTCTACCTGGCGAACACCGACAACGCCTCCACCTGGTACGTCCGGGTGGACGACGCGGTGGCGCAGGACAAGAGCGACGAGGGCGGAGAGCTCTGGGAATACGCGCTCGACGCCTATGACGCCACGGGCTCGCACCGCCTGCTCAGCTTCACCGCAGGCAAGCGGCTCAGGGACGGCGCGTACCTCAAGGTCGGCTACCTGCCCGTACGCGAGGTGGTCTCGTGGGAGGAGGTCCAGCCGGAGCAGCTGCCGCAGCCGGCACGCGACCTCTTGGGCTGACTTCCCGATCTCCGCAAATTTTGAACCGAGCTAATTCGACGTATCCGCAGATTTTTGAATGACAAAGCCGCGGCGGGAGAAGGGCGGCCCTAAGCTGGCGCCGAGCCATCCTCGAGGTCGGACGCCCACTCATCACTCGTGAGCCTGCTCACATGGCCCTTGCGAACCTCGTGCATGAGCGGGACGTCGACCTCGTCGGTCGTCCGCTGGTACCGGAAGCCGCACTTCTCCTGTACGCGTCGCGACCTGTCGTTCCCATCGTAGTAGCTAGCCCATACGCATCGCATGCCAAGGTCCTCGAAGGCGCGCCGCAGGACCTCGCGGACGGCCTCCGGCATGAGGCCCCGCCCCCAGTACGGCTTGCCGATCCAGTAGCCCAGCTCGCACTCGTCGTCTCGTTCCGTTAAGTCGGTGCTGCCCTTAAACTTCAGCGAGATGGAGCCTATCGCGCGGCCCGTGTCCTTGAGACAGGTCGCGTAGGTCTCCGGCACCCTGAGAACGCCACGTATCACCCGCAGGCTCTCCTCGACGCTCGCATGCGCGGGCCAGCCCGCGATGGGACCGACGTCGGGGTCCCTGGCGCACTCGTAGAGATCCGCGGCATCCCCGTCTTCCCAGCGCCGCAGCACGAGCCTGTTCGTCTCCATGGGAATCCCCTCGTCCGTCCCGGCCAGCATTCCATGGACCACTACATCATATGACGCGCCCCAGGCGTCCAGCTCCCCATTGCTACGACTTCCCCAGAACCTGGAGCCCGTCCAAGGTCCGGAGCCTATCGCCGGTCCCTGCGGTAGCAGGTGGGCGTGCAGCCGGTGGCCGCCTTGAACGCCTCCGAGAAGGCTCCCTGGTTGGAGTAGCCGACGAACCGGGCGACCTGACGCACGCTGAGGCTGGTGTTGGCCAGCAGCCCTCGGGCATGTTCCATGCGCACCTCTCGCACGCATTCCTGTGGCGTCCTGCCAGTCACCTTCTTGAGCGTCGAAATCAAGCTGGGCTCGCTGACGTGGAACGCCTGGCTCAGCGACCGGGTCGACAGGTCCTTCGCCACGTTCGACTTGGCATAGGCCAGGATGGCCGCACAAAGCTGCTCTGACGGAGCCGACGAGGCCTGAGGCCCACGCGGGCAGCATGAGGTCTCGCTCACGAGCAGTGCGAAGCACTCGATCACCTTGGCGCGATAGTACGCGGGCTCCATGAGCCTGCACAGGCGTGCGCTTCCCAGCTCGCCGAGCGCCACGGTGAGGGCGGGTATGTCACGCCGGCCATCAAGCAGCGTCACGGAATGCAGGAGCTGCGCGGGCGTGACCCGAAGAATGCGGGCGAGCCGGGGAATCGCGCTCGGCAGAAGCGAGATGGAGCAGGAGCTGAACCGAGCGCCGTCCTCGACGACCTGCCGGAAGCGATGCCCCTTCCAGACATAGCCGACGAGTGACGGACTCTGCCGTTCGAGCCCCTCGACGAAGAACATCGGCATGTCCTCCATGTAGCAGCCGAGCCCGACCATATCGGTGGAGTGCCCGTCCATGACCGCCCGCTCGCGGAGCGAGACGCTCATCGAGACCACGATGATGTCGGAGTCTATGACGTGGTACCAGTACTCCCCCGAGCCACGCCCGGGGTCGATGATCCAGGTGTTCCCATAGGGACGGACCTGTCCGGGAGACACTAGCCCCCGTCGGATGGCCTGCGTCTGGTGGATGCCGTGGATGGTCTCGATCATGGGGTCGAACACCGCATGTATCCTGGCCAGGTTTGCCTCGTCGTCCCGCCCGGCCCCGAGGTCCATGTCGAAGCCACCATCTCCCGATGGAGACAGGTTCTGGTACCACTTGGTCGCGAATCTCGTTTCGGTGAGATGCAGGATGTTTTCGGTGCAGTTATCCACTCTTCCCAGGGGTCTCTCCGTCGTGTCTTCCTTGTCTATATTCGGTTAGATGAGGCTAACATGTCAGAACGAGAAAGGAAAGGCACGTGCGGGAGGAGAACGTCCGCCACCATCGCATTGACCCACGCGTCGCATTGCTCGTCCTGCTTCCACTGAACGTGGAGGTCACCCTGTATCCCCATCTTGGGTACCAGGTGGCATCGATGGGCGTCGTCCTTCTCCTCATGCTGGCATGTCGGCAGCCCGCCTCCGCGTTGAAGTGGGCGGTCGCCTACGCGTCGGCCTTCGTCCTCGCACACCTTCCCGGCATGACGGGATGGGGATGGCTCAGTTCGCCCGCCAGCATGTTTCTCATGTTCCAGCGCGTGTTTCCCGTCGCCGCGTTCGCGGCGCTCTGCCTCGCGACCACGCATTCGGGCGAGCTCGCCTGCGCCCTCCAGAAGATGGGCTTCCCCTCCAGGCTCGTGGTCTCGCTCTGCGTTGCGCTGCGCTTCGTCCCCACTCTGGCGCGCGAGTTCAGGGCGGTGGGCGAGGCAATGAGAGTCCGCGGGATGGCCTCTTCCCCACTGGCCGTGGCGGCACACCCCGCAAGAACCGTCGAGCGCCTTATGGTTCCCGTCATCGGACGGGTGGGAATCATCGCCGACGAGCTGGGAAACGCGGTGGTGGCACGAGGTGCGGACACCGCGAGGAGGCGCAGCTCGTATTACGTCCTGCGCGTACAGGCGGCCGACGTCCTGCTCCTGGTGGTCGAGTACGCCCTGTTCGCGGCCATGGTGCTCGCAAGGCTGGGGGTGGTTGCCCCATGAGCGTCGCCGTCTCGTTCGAGCGGTTCTCCTTCCGCTACGACGGTGCCGAGTCGGACGCACTCCGCGACATCGACCTGCAGGTCCACGAAGGCGAGCTCGTGGTGCTCACGGGCGAATCCGGTTGTGGAAAGACGACGTTGACCCGTGCCATGAACGGACTAATCCCGCTGGTCTACCAGGGAACCATGAGGGGGCGCGTCGCCATCGACGACAAGCCCGTCACCGAATGGACCACGAGCGATCTTGCGGCAACGGTGGGCTCGGTGTTCCAGAACCCACGCAGCCAGTTCGTGAACTCCGACGTCGAGGCGGAGCTTGCGTTTGGCTGCGAGAACCAGGGTCTTCCGCGCGCGACGATCGCCGAGCGGGTGCACGAGAGCGTGAGGACGTTTGGGATAGGGCACCTGCTGCATTCCCGGGTCGAGGAGCTTTCGGGCGGACAGCGCCAGATGGTGGTCCTGGCATCCGTGTACGCCACACATCCCGACGTCTTCGTGTTGGACGAGCCGACCGCGGCGCTCGACGTGCCTTCCATGGAGCTCCTGGGCCAGGCGCTCGCAAGGCTCAAAGCGATGGGCAAGACCGTCATCGTGTCCGAGCACCGTCTGTGGTGGCTCTCCGACCTTGCCGACCGCGTCGTGGTCATGCAGGACGGAGCCATTGCCGGCTCATGGTCGGCCGCCGACTTTGGCGCCCTCCCATGGGAGACCCGGTCGGGGTGGGGCCTGAGGGCATGGCGAGTCGAGGAGATGGACGCACGGGCATCGAGCCCCACTTCTTGCGAGAAGGTCTCCGCGACATCGGTCGGCGACAGACGGGGAGAAGGTCGCGTCGCGCTGGAGACGAGGGGCCTGTGCGTGTCGTATCGCCACCGCAGAAGGGTGATAGACGACTGCGACCTGACCATCCCCGCCGGAACGGCCATCGGCCTCGTCGGGGCGAACGGCACGGGAAAGACGACGCTCGCCCGATGCCTGTGCGGCATCCAGAGGGAGGCGGCCGGCACCGTCGAGCTCGCTGGAACGGCGCTCAGACCCTCTCGGCGCGCTGGATCGATCTACCTTGTCATGCAGGAGCCGGGCTACCAGCTCTTCGAGCACACGGTTGCCCGCGAGCTCGAGGAGGCCCAGAGGCGCGGCTTCGACCGAGATGCCCCCAAGGCGTTCTCCATGGAATCGCTGATGGAGGATTTTGGCCTCGCCGAGCTCGTCCAGCGGCATCCCCTGTCCCTGTCCGGCGGGCAGGGACAGCGCGTGTCGATCTCCGCAGGACTGCTGTACGGCGCACGGGCCCTGGTCATGGACGAGCCGACCAGCGGGCTCGACCATCGCAACATGGCCGTCATCGCCAAGCAGATCGGCCGGCTCAAGCGCCATGGCCTTCCGATCTGCGTGATCACTCACGACTACGAGTTCCTCTGCTCGGTCTGCGACGCCGTCGTCTCGCTGGACGGCGGACGTCCGTCGACGCCGATTCCGCTCAATCCGGAAACACTCGGGCGCATAAGAAGGCTGCTCGGTTTTTCATCGGTCCACTGAGGCTTCTATCAGAAAGGAAATGGCTCATGGCTGAAAGGACGATTGGTACACAGGCAAGGGACACGGGTCGGCTCACCGCGAAGGACCTCGTGTTCTGCGCGGCGTTCGGCGTTCTGGTGTTCTTCATAACGATGGGCTTCGCCATGGTGTGCAGCTTCGACTACCGCACTTGTTGGAGCGCCCATGCGGCCTCGTCCCTGATCACCGGCATGGCATGGATGTACATCGTCCAGCGCGTGCCCAAGCGCGGCGCCATGATTGCCATGGGCGCGATCATGGCCGCGTTCGGCTTCGTGATGGGGATGTTCTGGACGGGGCCGGCGGGGATCCTCGTTGGCTGCCTTGCCGCGGAGCTCATCCTGGGCAATCCCAAGACGCGTGGCAGGGGCAGGATCCTGGCGTCCTTCTCTGCGTTCGTCCTCCTGTTCTGGCTGGGCCACATCTCCCTGGTCTACATGATCGGTGGCGACGCGTATGTCGCCCAATGCGTCCAGGCGGGCATGGCGGAGGAATTCTCCCGGAACATGGTCGACTTCATGTACGGCCCCGGAATGGTCGTCACGTGCATCGCCACGGTCGTCTGCGCGACGCTCGGCGGTTTCATCGGCACCAAGGTGTTCGCCAAGCACTTCAGGCAGCTGGGAGTGAGGTAGCCATGACCGACATCTCGCAGGAGCATCGGGACCAGGACAGGGCGGGGCGGGCGGCGATCAAGCTGCTGGCGGCGCACATCAAGGGTCGCACCGTCCTCGCCCAGCTCTTCACGATCCTGTCCGCCCTGCTGGCATTCGTCCCCTACCTCGCCCTGGTGCGGTTGGGCGAGACGTTCATCGCCGCCCAGCAGGGCGTGCGTCCGCTCGATGCCGACCAGGTGAGCGACATCGTCATGCTGCTGGTGACGGCCTTCGTGCTCAGGCTGACGTTCTACCTGCTGTCCCTCACCATCACGCACTTCGCGGACATGAGGCTGCGCTTCGTCATCCGCCGCAAGATCGTCGAGCGTCTCAGCCGCGTCCCTCTCGCCTGGTTTGGCAGGACGGGATCGGGCAGGATACGCAACGCCGTCCAGGACGACACCAAGACCGTCCATACCGTGATCGCCCACGCGCCGGTGGACATGCTCAACGGCATCCTGACTCCCCTGGTGCTCCTGGCGTTCATGTTCGTCATGAACTGGCGCCTGGCCCTTGTCGGGATTGCAACCCTCCCGTTCTACTTCGTGCTGTACGGCTCCTCCATGAAGGACATGGGGCCCAAGACGGCCGAGATGAACAACAACCTCGCAAACGTCTCGGCAACCATGGTGGAGCTCGTCTCGGGAATCAAGGTCATCAAGGCGTTCGGCAAGAGCGGTGAGTCCTACCGCAACTACGCCGAAGCCGCGCGGGCGTTCGCGGACTCGTACTGGGAATGGTGCGCCCCGATGATCGGTCGCTGTGCCGTCGCCGCCGAGTTCGTCTCCATCCCGGTACTGCTGCTGGTGAACCTGGGAGGAGGGGCGCTGCTCCATGCAATGGGGCTCGCGACGCTGCCCCAGATCATCGCATGCACCCTGATCGCCCTGGTCCTTCCGAATGCCATGATGAGCGTCGCGAACATCACCTGGTCGTACCAGCTGGCCGGCTCTGCGGCCGTCAGGCTGGTCGAGCTGATGGACACGCCGCCGCTCGAGGAGCCGGAGCATCCCCATGAGCCCGACGGAAGGCCCCGGGTCGTCATCAGGGACGTCTCGTACTCCTATGGCGAGACCCAGGCGCTCAGGGGCGTCGACCTCACGCTCGAGCCAGGAACGGTGACCGCGCTCATCGGCCCCTCCGGGTCGGGGAAGTCGACGCTGGCGACGCTGATCGCCCGATTCGACGACCCCTCCCAGGGCTCCATAGAGCTCGGCGGCGTTGACCTGCGATCCCTTTCGCCAGACATGCTGTATCGCAACGTATCGTTCGTGCTGCAGGATGCGATGCTGCTCAATGCGAGCATCGCGCGCAACGTCTCCCTCCCAAGGCCAGAGGCGAGCCTGGAGCAGATACGGGACGCTGCCAGGGCCGCCCAGATAGACGACTTCGTCATGTCGCTTCCCAAGGGCTATGACAGCGTCATCGGCACCGACTGCGAGCTTTCGGGCGGAGAGGCGCAGCGCCTGTCCATCGCACGCGCGATCCTCGCAGATGCGCCGGTCCTGGTCATGGACGAGGCCACGGCCTTCGCCGACCCCGACTCGGAGGTCGAGATACAGCGGGCCCTCGGCGGCCTGGTCGGGGGGCGCACGGTCCTGGTGATTGCCCATCGCCTGAACTCCGTGGTGGGAGCCCATCAGATAGCCGTCATGGAGGAGGGCAGGATCGCGGCCTTGGGCACGCACGAGACCCTGCTCGACAACGACCACTACCGGGCGCTGCTGGCTCAGGGCGGGTTCGCCCCGACTTCCAGCGCGAAAGAGGGGCAGGGGGATTGCCATGAGTAGAAACCGGAGCCTTCTGCGCCGATTCCGCCGGTACATGACCGACGCCGATGCCGCCATGAACAGGCGTGGCACGGTGGCCTACGCTGCGGCAGGCGTCTTCACGGGACTGGCATTGTGCACGATGATGCCGGCGGCGATAGCCCTCCAGACGGCGAAGGCGCAGTGGGGCCTCGGCTTCGCGGCATGGATGATCGTCCTAGCGGCGCTGGCGGCCCTCTCCTGCGTCCTCGACTACCAGGGCTGCAAGCTCGGATACACCGCCGGCCTGGGGTACATGCGCATGCTGCAGAGGCACATCGGCACAAAGGTCGCCTCCCTGCCCCTGGGCTGGTTCTCGGCGTCGAGCGCCGGCAGGCTGAGCCGCATCGTCACGCAGGAGATGATGTCGAGCGGACAGGCGGTCGCCTACTTCATCGGCCAGCTCGTCCGCAACCTGTGCGCCTGCGTGGTGTTCGGCCTGGGCACCTGGGCATGGAACTGGCGGCTCGGCCTCATGGCGAGCATCGCGATTCCCGTGCTCTTCATCCTGCTCAAGCTCGGACAGAAGTGCATAGAGAACTGCTACGCGGACGAGACTCCCGCAGAGGAGGCCCTCGCCTCCCGAATCGTCGAGTTCGCCCAGTGCCAGGGTGCGCTGCGCGCCTGCCATGCGGGGCCAGGCTACAAGGAGCTCGCCGACAGCTTTGTCGAGGCGCAACGCAAGTCCGTACGTGGGCTCTGGTGGGGCGTGCTGGGCAACCTGGTCTCGGGAATGGGACAGCAGACGCTGGTGTTCGCCATGATCCTGCTGGGAAGCTCCCTGTGCGTGAGCGGCATCGCCACCCCACTCGAGGCAGTCGTCATCATAGGGGTTGCCCTGCGCTTCTCTACCATGGTGTCGGACGTCTCGGCGGCGCTCTTCGGCTTGGAGGAGCGACGCCAGACCTTGGACGGCATCGACGAGGTCATGGACGCTCCCGAGATGCCGACGCCTGCCGTCCCCGGCACCTTCCCCCACGACGCGAGCGTCAGCGCCGATCACGTCACGTTCTCGTACGTGCCGGGCAAGCCGGTGCTCCGCGACGTATGCTTCTCGGTTCCACCATCGGGCATGCTCGCCATCGTGGGACCCTCGGGCTGCGGCAAGACCACGGTCATAAAGCTCATCGCCCGCTTCTACGACACGGCAGCCGGCGCCATGCGCGTCGGCGGCGTCGACGTGCGAGACCTCACCACGGAGGAGCTGTTCAAGAACGTCTCCTTCGTCTTCCAGGACGTGTACCTGTTCAATGACACGCTGCGCAACAACGTCCTTCTGGCGCGGCCGGACGCGAGCGATGACGAGCTCGAGAGGGTCGCCGACCTGGCGGGCGTGACCGAGATCGTCAAGCGCCTGCCCGAGGGATGGGACACCCTCTGCGGCGAGGGCGGCCGCGCGCTCTCGGGAGGCGAGCGCCAGCGCGTGTCGATTGCCCGCGCGCTGCTGAAGCAGGCTCCCATCGTCCTCTTTGACGAGGCGACGTCGGCGCTCGATGCCGAAAACGAGGCGAACATCGTCCGGTCGATCGAGGTGCTCCGCAGGTCCTCCACGGTGATCGCCGTCGCCCACAAGCTCGAGACCATCAAGATGGCCGACCGAATCGTCGTGCTGAACGCTCGGGGAACCGTGGAGGAGTCGGGGACTCATGACGAGCTTCTCGAACGAGACGGTGCCTATGCGGACTTCTGGAACAAGCGCATCCTAAGCGCCCGATGGAAGCTGGTCTGACGACCTGCGCGCATGCGTCCGTTCAGCAACGGGCCCGGGCACCCAAGGGTGTCCGGGCCCGCATCACGAGCGTCAGGCTGGCGTCCGCCAGACCAGGGGGCTACTCTCCCCTGAGGGCCTTGCCCATCGCGTCGGTCGCGACAATGGCGTCGTGCAGCTCGTCGGGGGTGACGTCGCCGGCGAGGTTGTGGATGGTCTCGCCCGGCACGCAGGCCGCCTCGGCGATCTTCCAGATCTGCTCGTCGGTGGTCACGCCCAGCTCGGCCAGGGTCGTGGGCAGGCCGACCTCGAGACAGTAGTCCTGGACGTCCACGAACTCCTCCTCGGGAACGCCCTCGAGCACCAGCTGGACCAGCGTGCCGAAGGCGACGCAGTTGCCGTGGGGCGCGCTGTGGCCGCCCAGCGAGGTCAGGCCGTTGTAGAAGGAGTGGGCCGCGGCGCAGTTAACGTTGTCGGCGCCCACGCCGGAGAGGTACACGCAGGCCTCGACGACGTTCTCGAAGGCAGGGGTGACCACGTGGTTCTGGCAGGCGACGATGGCCTGGGAGCTGTAGTCGCGCAGGGTCTCGTAGCAGAGCTTGGCCAGCGCCATGCCCGCGCGGGTGATGCCGGTGCCCTCGAGGCTCGGGGACTCGGTGCGGATGGACGCGCGGCCCTCGAAGTAGGTGCCCAGGGCGTCGCCCATGCCCGCCACGAGGAAGCGCACGGGTGCGTCGGCGATGACCTGGGTGTCGACCATGACAGCGGCGGGGTTCTCGGGATAGAAGAGGTACTTGTCGAAGCTGCCGTCGTCGTTGTAGATGACGGAGAGGCCGGTGCAGGGCGCGTCGGTCGCGGCGACGGTCGGGATGATGACGACCTTCTTGCCGGAGTAGTAGGCGGTCGCCTTGGCGGTGTCGACTGCGGAGCCGCCGCCGACGGCAACCACGGCGTCGATGTTGTCTGCCTCGACGATCGCCTGCATCTTGGCGATCTCGACCTTGCTGGAGATGCCGCCGAAGACCTCGTAGCGACGGTAGTCGTCGGCGTCGCCGAAGCTCTGCTCGATCTTGTCGTGGCAGGCCTTGTAGCCGCTGTTGGAGCACACGAACAGCCAGCGCTTGCCCATGTAGCCCATCTCCTCCTGGAACTTCAGGAGGGCACCCTTGCCCTGGACGTACTTCAGAGGCTCACGCATCGCACGCAGACGCTTCATGACAATCCTCGATTCAGTCATGGCGGATGATGTCGCCGACGCCGTCCGGCGGCCGGCAGCAATACATGTTAGGGCAACAATTGCGGGCGACTTGCCGCGTTCGGCAACTATATGCCCCGGATTTATTCACTGGCTTGGACAAGGGGACCTCGTCTGCCTGGCGGGGTCCCCTAGAGGCGCGCGGCGTAGCTCGCGATTGCCGCCCTGACCTTCTCCACCTGGTCCTCCTTCACGACGTCCAGGTAGGTCGGCGTCACGGAGGCGAGGTAGGCCGCGTCGAAGGTTCCCGCGTCCTGGCGGGCGAAGCCCTCCTCCATCAGGCGCTCGGCATCGTCGCGCCTCTCGTCCTTGACCATGCCCATCGCAAAGTCGTGGAACATCTTCTGCGGCATGTTCATGCGCGTCCTCCTTGGGGCCAGTCCTCTCGCTTGCCTGCGGGCATCCATTCTCGCCCAAAGCCTCGTGTCAACAAATGCCATCCGGCAAGTTCACGTCAAAGCCCGAGCGCTTGGACGGATTGGACTGCTCCGCCGTCATGCAGGCTTTGCCGAGGCTATGCCTCCAGCGCCTGAAGCAGGGAAAGCAGTCGGTCCGGGCTGGCGCAGGGCACCACCGCGTTCTGGATCAGCGCCTTGTCCTCTGTGACGAGGTAGCTCGCGTGAATGCGCTGAGCTGCGGCCATGATGAGGTCATCCTCGAAATCAGGGTGCACCACCTGCAGCTTGTCTGCATACCAGCAGTCAGATGCGTCGAGCCCCACCGGCATCGCGAGCTGACGCATGTTCCTGACGCACGCCCATGCCGCATTCGTTGCCGCGAGCGCCGCAGATTCCGTGAGCTCGCCGTCCGCCCTGCGAGAGCAAATCTTGAACTCGGTCTTCAGCAGGTAGAAGATGTCTGCTGCTGACGAGATGGAGAAGTACAGCTCCAGCTCGCGCTCGAGGGCAAAGGTAATGAGGTCTCGCGCCGCGTCATGACCAGGACGACTGCCCAGGTAGTTGTTAATCCAAACGTTGATGTCAAGGAGGAGCCTGCTGGGTCGCTGCATTATTCCGACACCTTTGGCGCATCCGCATCCGGGCCGGCAGCATGGCCTAGTCGCTCCCGCGCCGCTCGTTCGCGTAGCTCCTCAAGCGGGGTCGCATCAGAGAGGCAGAACTCAACCGCCCTGGCAGAGAGGCCCGAATTGCGAACGATGTCCCATCCTTCGTGGAGCGCCGCAAGCCGGTCAGCCACACCGGAAGAAGCACTTCCCTCCGTCTTGGGAGGCAGGAGGCTCGCACCAGAAAGAACCTCTGCCAGCAGCTCCGGTTCCTCCTCATGTCTCACGGCGAGCTCCCACAGGCCTCGGACCGCCTTGGTTGGCGTGAGACCAGCCTTCATGAGGACCTTGTCCCCTCGCTCCTTCAGCAAGGCGTCAATGCGAGTGTTCATCTGGACCACCATGACATCCACCTTCCCACCTCACCTCGCACTGTGACAAATGCTCGTATAGCAAAGATAGCATATGTATAGCGCAGGCGCTCTGGTCGAGGAGTCAGGAACATCTGAGAAACAGGGTCCGCAAGGTCGCGCGCCGGACATGCCCGCGCGGATGTGACCACGACGAACGTGCATGCGCAGGCGATTCGAACTTCACCCATCGCGGCGCGACTACACCGTGATCTCTATCTGGTTGCCCTCGAAGTTACCGCATCCCGCGATGTCAACAGGCCGGAGAACCGCCGGTCCGTGCCCGAGCGACGCCCGGACAGACCCAGGGCGCCCGGCATCGTCGCCCGCATAGGCAAATTTGGAGAACTCACGCGCATGCACTAGGCTTCTGTTTTGTTAGCCAAGGCATACACGCAGAGGGGAACCCATGAGGTACGTCTACATCGCCGTCGGATGCGTCACGCTCGCCCTGGGGACGCTGGGGGTCGTCCTACCCATCCTGCCGAGCGTCCCGTTCTTCCTCGTGACCCTCTACTGCTTCTCGCGCAGCTCGCAGAGGCTGCACGACTGGTTCGTGGGCACGGGCTTCTATCAGAAGAACCTCCGGAGCTACGTGCAGGAGAGGGGCATGAAGCGGGCCGCCAAGCTGCGCGTCATGGCGATGGTCACGCTGCTCATGGGCATCGGCTTCGTCATGATGCACTCGCTCTGGGCCCGCATGGTCCTGGGCGTCGTCTGGTTGGGGCACGTCGTCTACTTCATGGGAGTAATCAGGAGCCTGCCCGAGGAGTAGGTGGGGCTGGCCCCGCCACTCCTCCGGGCGGGGTCGCAGGCAAGGGCGTCGTTCAGAACTCGCCCGAGATTTCAAGATCGTGCGCTCTCAGGCGAGTTCTGAACGATTCGGTTCCGACGTGGTTGCCAGTCAACGCGACCAGGACCCTCTCCCCTGCCCGCCTCCCCTACCGCAGCCTCCCCACGAACACCAGGTACGAGTACAGGTACAGCCAGGCCGTGCCTCCCAGGATCAGCGCGACGAGGAGACCAACGAGCAGCTCGCCGCCAAGCGCTCCCGCGAACAGAGCCAACGCGAGCATCGCCGCGCCCCACACCACGCTGACGATGCCGCCCATGCGCTGGGTGCGGTCCCAGTTGTGCCCGTCCGCCAGCGCCCAGGGGGTCTTCACACCGAAGGTGTAGTTCTGGCGCACGCGCGGCATGTAGTTGCCCAGGGCCACGAACAGGACGCCCAGCCCCGCGAAGGTCAGGCTCCCGACCAGGCCGCTCCCCTCGGGGATGAGTCCGAAGACCGTCGCCTCGGTGACCCAGCTGAACGCCATCATGTACAGGCTGAACCCGCAGACGAAGCCACGCCACACGCCCCAGGAACGCTCATAGCCCTCCCGGCGCGGGTCGATGGACGGAATCACGCGGAACAGCAGCAGGAACAGGAACGGCAGCACCGCCAGTACGAGCGCCATGTACCTGGGCCCATAGCCGTCGGCCGCGCCGGATGCGCCCCAGTGCGTGGGGACCTGCTCCGGAAGGCTGGGATACACCAGCAGGTGCGCCACGAAGTTGACGAGCGCGACCGCAGCCAGCACATAGATGAAGCGCCGCGAATGCCTCTTGACCGCCATTGCGACCTACCTCTCTCCAAACGAGTAGAACCACTCCATGACCTCTTGCAGCACGGTCATGTTGAGATGATAGACGATGCTCTGTCCCTGGCGCTCCGAGCTCACCAAGCCCGCCGAGCGCAGGATGCCCAGGTGGTTGCTGATCGAGGGCTTCGAGATGTCGAACTGCTCGGCAATCTGCCCCGCGCTGAGGTCACCCGCACGCAGGAGCTCTAGGATGCGCCGCCGCGTCGGGTCCGAGAGCGCCTTGAATGCCTCCCCCGCCATTGGCTCTTACCTCCTCGTTTTGATATTTATCCAAATGACTAATTACTGGACGAGAGTATGCGCGTGACGCGGCCCGAAGTCAAGCGGGAACGCAAGTCGCACGAGGGCGTGAATGGCACGAATGCGTAAGTGGCACGAAAAGGCGTTGCGGCGTCCTGGAACTCCTGGGAACATCGTCGTCTGGGCAGACGAGAATCAATGCGTACGCACTAAATTCAGCTCTTCTCGCCTGAATTGATGCGAACGCACAAAATCGATTAGCTTTCCTTATAATTGATGCGAGCGCATTCGAGAGGAGCGACGATGCCAGAGACGCGTGTCACCAACGCAAGGGACCTCGGCGCCCTCATAAGGTCCACGCGCAAGGAGCAGGGCTTCACCCAGGCCGAGCTCGCCGAGGGCTCGGGCGTGGGAATCACCTTCGTCTCGAAGCTCGAGCGCGGCAAGGGCAGCTCGGAGTTCGACAAGGTGACCCAAGTCGCCCGCATGCTCGGCATCGACCTGTTCGCCCGGACGAGGGGGTAAGTCATGCCAACACATGGAAATAAGCTCTGGATTCTGCGCCATGGCGGATCGAGCACCCTGGTAGTTGGAGAAATCGACCTCAGCACGCGACAACTCGAATACTCACGCCCATACCTCGCCGATCGTACCCAAGGTCGAGCTCATCGCCTTGGGAAGAGGCCGACTCGCCATCTGCGTCGAGCGGTTTGATCGACAGACAACGGTCCTCGAGGACGGAAGGCTGGCGGTGCGAAGGCTCCACCAAGAAGACCTTGCCCAGTCGCTGGGAATCTATCCCGGGTCAAAGTATGCGGAGCTTGACCCAAGCAGTGCGAGCGCCATAGCGCACCTGCTGCGGAATCACTCCTCTCAGCCGCTTAGGGACATACAGGGCCTTGCCCGCATCATGCTGCTCAACTATCTGGTAGGAAACTGCGACAACCACCTCAAAAACCTCTCGCTCATGCACGAGGGGGCATGGACAAGGCTCGCTCCGGCCTATGACATCGTTCCGACCACGCTCTTCGATCGCTTCAGCAGGCAGATGGGGATGCGAATCGGACGCCACGGCATAATCGACGAGGTCATACCCGAGGACTTCGTGGAATTGGCGAACGAGCTTGGCATCAGCGAAGAGCTCCTACGCCGCACTGCCAGGGAACTGTGCGATGCACTTCCTCGAAGCATTGACGAAGAGGGAGAAAGGCAGGCCCGAACAGGGTTCGAAGCGCTCTCCTACGACGCCGAGAATCTGATCGCAGACATGCTTCCCAGGAAGGCGACATTGGAGAGCTTCGCGCAACGATAACGTGGATGTGGTTTCCTACTCCAGCAGACCCTCCAGGTTGTGGCGGAAGCGCGCACGGTCCTCCGAAGCGAAGGCCGCCGGTCCCTTGGTGCGGCCACCCGCACGGCGGACCTTCTTCTCCTCGTACCGGATGAAGAGCTCCATGTCTATGGTCGCCCTGTCGAACACGCGACCGCGCACCCCGATGGCGGCGGCGCCCCTGCCCAGGACCATCGCCGCCAGGCCGATGTCCTGGGTCACCACAACGTCCCCCGGCTCCAAGCGCTCCGTAATGGCGAAGTCCGCACTGTCCGCCCCGACGGAGACCGCGAGCACGTCCACCCAGAAGCCGCGACGGGCGTGAGCGACGTCGCGGGGGTCGTCTCGCCTGACATGTCGCTCCAGGTTCTGCGTGCTGTTGCCGGCGATTACCACGGGCACGCCGCGCCTGCGCGCCACGGCAAGAGCGTCGGCCGTCACGGGACACGCGTCCGCATCGATGTACAGCGTGGTCATGCGGCTCCTCTCGCCTGGGCGCGCGGGATGGGCGTGCCGTCGGGCCGTTGCGGGGTGGCGTGCCGTCGGGCCGTTCTTTACTGGTGGGAGTTTCCCCAACGAGAGAAAACCTTAGCAGTAAAGAACGCGGCACATCGCATGGTGCGGCGGCCTGCGGGTGGCGCGTTCTTTGCTGGCTTTGCTTGCGGGCGTCGTGTTCCCTACTGGCTCTCAGCGACGAAATCTCGCCATCCAAGGCGAGAAAAGAACGCCGACCGCTGCATTTGCCCACATGAGCTGCGGCGGCGTGTTCTTTATCGCCCGCATCAAAGCCACGATGCTTCGATTCGCCCGAGTAAAGAACACACCGGAGTAACTGGTCGACACGAGTGCGTCCAACGCGTCTGAATGACAAGCAAGAACGTCCAATACGTCTGAACGACACGCCAGCACATCGCACGCGTCTGGGTGACACGTGAGAACGCCAAACGCGTCTGGACGTGGCACGCCAACTGGGAAAACGTCAGACCATTAGGCGCGTTGGACGCTTTCGGCGAAACAACGCGCGTATTGGACGTTGTCGCGGGCGAGAGAGACGCGCCGGGCGCTGTCGGCAGCCGCACGCACGCGCCCGACGTCGCCACCAGCCGCACGCGCCCACGCACAAAACGGGCGGGCCGGCACATCACCAGCCCGCCCGCACTAATCACCTCGTCACCCAGCCACACTCCGGCCAAGGACGCCCCGGCAGCGACCTACAGCCACCTCTCCGGGAGCTTCTCTCCCTTGGCGGCCGCCTCCTCCGGAGTGTCCGGGTCGAACGAGACCGGGTCGGCGTTGGCATCCGCGCCGCCCATGCCGTAGGTGGGGCGCGCCGCCTCGTACTGGATCTTGCGCGCGGTGCCGCGCACGTCGGCCTCGGGCATGTTGTCGTAGCGGTGGCAGGCGCAGCGGTGCCCCGCAACGACCTCGCGAAGCTCCGGCGCGGCCACGTCGCAGGCACCCACCTTTGCGAAGCAGCGGCTCGCGAAGCGGCAGCCAGCCGGCGGGTCGATGGGGCTGGGCACGTCTCCCTGCAGGATGATGCGCTTGCGCGAGAGGTGCGGGTCGGGCGACGGAATGGCCGAGAGAAGCGCCTGCGTGTAGGGGCAGAGCGGCTCGTGGTAGAGGTCGTTCTTCTGGGCGACCTCCATGAGCTTGCCCAGGTACATGACGCCCACGCGGTCGGACACGTGCTTCACCACATTGAGGCCGTGCGCGATGAAGAGGTAGGTGAGCCCCAGGTCCTCCTTGAGGTCGTCGAGAAGGTTGAGCACCTGCGCCTGGATGGACACGTCGAGGGCGCTCACGGGCTCGTCGCAGACGATGAGCTTGGGATTCACGGCCAGGGCGCGCGCGATGCCCACGCGCTGGCGCTGCCCGCCGCTGAACTCGTGGGGGTAGCGACGCTTCAGGTCGGGCCGGATGCCCACGCGCTCGAGCAGCTCGTCCACGCGCCCGTCCACGGCCTCCGCCGGCAGGATCTTATTGGTCAGGATGGGCTCGCTCACGATCTGCTCGACGGTCATGCGCGGGTTGAGCGAGGCGTAGGGGTCCTGGAAGATCAGCTGGACGTCGCGGCAGAGCTCGCGGCGACGCTGCTTGCTGGCGTCCGTGACGTCCTCGCCCTCGAAGTAGATCTTGCCACCCGAGGGCTTGAGCAGGCCCACCAGCATCTTGCCGATGGTCGTCTTGCCGCAGCCCGACTCGCCCACCAGGCCGAAGGCCTCGCCGCGGTGGATCTTGAACGACACGTCCTCGACCGCGCGCACGTAGGAGGTGGGACGCCCGAAGAAGTTGGTCTCGGCTACGAAGCTCTTCGAGAGGTTCTTGACCTCCACCAGGACGTCGTCGCGCGTGGGATCGCTCTTGGGGTCTGCCATGGGCTACTCCTCCCCCTCTTCGTACAGGAAGCAGCGGACGCTGCGGCTGGGGTCGCCGGGGTAGGGCCTGAGCTCGGGGCGCTCGCGGCGGCAGCGCTCCATGCAGCGGTCGCAGCGGTCCGAGAACGGGCAGCCCGAGGGCATGTCCAGCGGGTTGGGCACGGTGCCCTTGATGGTGTAGAGGCGCTTGGAGTCGTCGTCCTCGAGGCGCGGAATCGAGTTCAGGAGGCCCAGCGTGTAGGGGTGCAGGGGCCTCTCAAACAACGCGACCTTCTCCGCCTCCTCGACCACCTCGCCGCAGTACATGACCACCACGCGGTCGGCCACCTCCGAGACGACTCCCAGGTCGTGGGTGATGAAGAGCACGGCCATGTCGAACTCGTCGCGCAGCTGGTAGATGAGGTCAAGGATCTGCGCCTGGATGGTCACGTCGAGGGCCGTGGTGGGCTCGTCGGCGATGAGCAGCTGGGGGTTGCAGGCCAGCGCCATGGCGATCATGACGCGCTGGCGCATGCCACCCGACATCTGATGCGGGTAGTCGCGAGCGCGGTCCGCGGGAGAGGGGATGCCCACCACGCGCAGCATCTCGACCGCACGCTCCCAGGCCTGGTCCTTCTTCATGGGCGTGTGCGTCTGGATGGCCTCGACGATCTGGTCGCCCACGCGGTAGACGGGATTGAGCGAGGTCATGGGCTCCTGGAAGATCATCGAGATCCTCTGGCCTCGGACCTGCTCCATCTCCTTGTCGCTGAGTGACAGGAGGTCGGTGCCGTCGAAGCTGATGCTGCCGGAGGCCACGTGTCCCGGCTTCTGCAGGAGCCCCATGATACTGAGGGAGGTCACGCTCTTGCCGGAGCCGGACTCGCCCACCACGGCCAGTATCTCTCCGCGGTCTATGGAGAAGCTCACGCCGTCCACGGCACGGACGGTGCCCTTGCGGGTGGGGAACTCGGTGACGAGGTCCCTCACTTCGAGGAGTGCCATGCTAGCGCCTCCTGCTCTTGGGGTCGAAGGCGTCGCGGATGCCGTCTCCCAGCAGGTTGAACGCGAGGACGGTGAGGGTGATGGCGAGGCCCGGGAAGATCATGACGTGGGGAGCCTGGAAGATGTAGTCGCGGCCGCGGCCCAGCATGTCGCCCCACTCGGCCTGGGGTGGCTGGACGCCGAGCCCCAGGAAGCCCAGGGCGGCGGCGTCGAGGATGGCGCCCGAGATGCCCAAGGTGGCACGGACGATGATCGAGGGAGCCACGTTGGGCAGGATGTGACGGAAGATGATCTTGGCGTCGGAGTCGCCTATGACGCGGGCGGCGCTGACGTAGTCGTTTGCCTTGACCGCGAGGACCTGGCTGCGCACGATGCGCGCGTACTCGGGGATGGACACCAGGCCGATGGCGATGACCGCCTTGTCGATGCCCTTGCCGAGCGCCGCCATGAAGGTGATGGCCAGGAGGATCGAGGGCACGGCGAGCATGATGTCCATGAGGCGCATGATCACCGTGTCGGCCCTGCCGCCCTTGTAGCCGGCGATGGCGCCCAGGGTGACGCCCACCACGAGCGACAGCGCGACCGAGATGAGGCCGACGGTGAGCGAGACCTGCGCGCCCACCATCATGCGGGCCAGGATGTCGCGGCCCTGCTGGTCGCAGCCAAACCAGTGCGCGGCGCTGGGCGCGGCGAAGGACTGGGTCAGGTCCTGCTCGTAGGGGTCGTACGGGAGCACGCCGGGGGCGATGGCCGTGACGACGGCTATGAGCACGACGAGGCCGATGAAGACCAGGCTGGCCATGGCCGGGCCGTTGTGGCTCAGCGAGTACCAGACGTCCTTCCAGATGGACTCCGCCTTCTGCGGCCTGGCGGCGTCGACGCCCTTCGTGGGCCCCATGGGCTCCTGCCCGGAGTCGAGTGTCTTCTCCACCAAGATCACCCCTCTTCCTGCGAGTACTTGATGCGCGGGTCAAGGTAGGCGTACACGATGTCCACGATCAGGTTGATGACGACGAAGATCACGCCGATGAGAAGCACGGTGCCCTGGACCACCGGGAAGTCGGACTTCAGGATGGAGTCGACCACGTACTTGCCGATGCCGGGCCAGGCGAAGACGGTCTCGGTGAGGAGGGCACCGCCCAGGAGGCTGCCGAACTGCAGGCCGATGACGGTGGTGACCGGCAGCATGGCGTTGCGCAAGGCGTGATGGCGGTCGACGCTGCCCTTGGGCAGGCCCTTGGCGCGGGCGGTGCGGACGTAGTCCTCGCCCAGGGTCTCGAGCATGCTGGAGCGCGTCATACGCGTGATGATGGCCATCGAGTAGAGCGAGAGCGCGAGGGCCGGCAGCACGATGTGCTGCAGGGCGTTGCCCAGGGCCTCGAAGTCGCCGGAGAGCAGCGTGTCAAGGATGAAGAGGCCCGTGCCGCCCACCGGCGCCAGAAGCGGGTCGATGCGCCCGCCCGAGGGCAGGACGTGCAGGGTGCCGGCGAAGAGGATGATCATGAGCACGCCGGACCAGAAGATGGGCATCGAGACGCCCACCAGCGCCACGAAGGTGCTGAGGCCGTCCACGAAGGAGCCCTTGTGGACCGCCGCGAGCGCGCCGAGCACGATGCCGAGCACGGACGCCACGATGATGGCGACGATGGCAAGCTCGACGGTGGCCGGGAAGCGGCTCATGATCTCGGTCGTGACGGAGGTGTGGGTGTAGTACGAGGTCCCCAGGTCGCCGCGGAGGGCCGATCCCAGGAAGTTGAGGTACTGCACCACGATGGGGGCCGTAAGCCCGTTCGCCTCTCGCCAGGCCTGCATCTGCTCCTGCGTGGCATGCTCGCCGAGCACGACGCTGGCAGGGTCGGCCGAGAAGACGCGCATGATCAGGAAGACCACGATCGAGAGGCCCAACAGGACGGGAATCGCCTGCAGGACGCGCTTGATCACATATCTCAGCACGTGTCTTCCTCCTCTCTCTTCTCATCTGTTCGCTCTTGTCGGGTCCGGCGACATGCGCCCCTCCGCGCGCGCCACCAGAAGCGCGACTCGGACCGGGCTCGCGTCCGGCCCGAGTCGCAGCGTTGCCTCGGGATGTCCCTCGGCCTTGGATGGGGGCGTCTCTCCCCCGTCCAGGGCTAGGCAGACTTGGTGCAGTTCCTCAGGAACACGACCGCCGTCGGGTGGTAGACGTAGCCCTCGACGTTGGCCTTGTGGCCCAGGAGGTTCTGAGAGTGCGAGATGGGCAGCCAGACCTGGTCCTCGGCCACGATCTGCTCGCACTGGTGGTAGACGTCGTCACGCTCGGAGCCCGCCGGAGTCGAGAGGCCCTTGGCGATGAGCGCCTTGTACTCGTCGTTGGAGTAGCGTGCGACGTTCATGGCGGTGTCGTCGACCGAGAGGAGGTTCATGAAGTTGTCGGGGTCGCCGTTGTCGCCGTTCCAGCCATAGAAGCAGACGTCGTAGTTGCCCGCCTGGACGGCGTCCTTGTAGGAGGTCCAGTCGAACTGGTCGATGGTCATGTCGACGCCGACCTTGCTCAGGTAGCCCTGGACGGACTCTGCGAGCGCGGTGCCTCCCTTGCCGTTGTAGGGACGCGACACCGAGTAGGTGATGCACTTGACCTTGGTGATGCCCAGGGCGGCGAGCTCGGACTTGGCCGCGTCTGGGTCGTATTGGGTCTGCTGGATGTCGGAGTCGTAGGGGGCCATCCACAGGGGCATGACGGAGTTGGCGTAGGTGGCGTAGCCGTTGTAGAGGCTGTCCACGAGCTCCTGGACGTTGACTGCCTTGGCGAAGGCCTTGCGGGCGTCGGCGGTCTTGAAGGTCTCGCTCTGGGTGTTGAAGGCGAGGTAGTTGATGTTCATGCCGTCGGTCTTGTAGACCTTGTCGCCGTTGTTCTCGACCTGGCTCACCACGGCCTCGTCGATGCCGCTGATGATGTCGGCCTCGCCGTTGGCCAGGGCGGTGACGCGCGAGGCGCTCTCGGCGATGAAGCGGAAGACGATGTTCTTGGCCTTGCCGGCGTTGTCCTTGTCCCAGTAGTCCTCGTTGCGCTCGAGCTTGATGTCGGAGTTCTTGGTCCAGCTCACGAACTTGTAGGGACCGGTGCCGACGGGGCTCTCGTTGAGCTTGCCGCCCTCGGCGGCGGTGGGGCTCACGATGGGCGAGGCCATGCACATGGCGAGGTTGGCCAGGAAGGCGGTGGAGGCGGCGCGCAGCTTGATGACGAGGGTGGTGTCGTCGGGGGCGTCGATGGAGGCGATGCCGTTGCCGTCGGCCTCGGAGCCAAAGGTGAAGGCGGCGTAGGGCATGTCCTCGGTACGCTGGGGCTCGAGCTGGCGCTCGATGGAGGCCTTGGCCGCAGCGGCGTTGAAGTCAGTGCCGTCGTGGTACTTCACGCCGGTGCGGATCTTGAAGGTGTAGGTGAGGCCGTCGTCAGAGACCTCGTAGGACTCGGCGAGACCTGGCTTGACGGCGCAGGAGTCGTCCTCGTACTGCAGGAGGTTCTCGTAGACCTGGACCATGACCATGGCGGACTCGCCGTCGTCGACCATGGCGGGGTCGAGGCCGCGGGGGTCGGAGGCCTGGGCGAAGGTGATGGTGAAGTCGCCGTCGGCGGACTTGGAGGAGCCGCCGGCGCGCTGGCTGCCGCAGCCGGCGAGGGCGAAGGCACTGCCCGCGCTGACGGTCGCCATGGCCTTGACGAAGTTCCTTCTGGAGATCTGTGCCTTGGTGCTAGCCATGTGTACTCCCTCTCTGATGCACAAAGCCTGATATGGCGTCTTGGCCCACCGAGCCGCCGCCCCTCACGGCTATGGCTGCGGCGTAGCGGCCTGTGCGTATGTTTGCATCAGAAATGCAAGGGAGTGATTAAAATGGCGATTTTGAGAAGAAAAGTTTCTTGATACGTAACCAGTTGGACACTTTGCGTCCTTTTTGCGGCTGCCACCGACACACGGCCCCTCGTCAGTGCAGGGCGGCCTCCGGCGAGAGGGACGATGGGTCGTGGCGTTGTGAACTCCAATCCTAACCATTTTCTTCAGATATCGATAAATGCCTTTGTGTGGAGTACAATCGAATCTAATAGATGACATTGGCTTATAAGGAGTGAGGAATATGGCAGGAACTTTGGCCAATGCGGCACTCTCCACCAAGGTCACGTCTGACGAGAAGACGCTCTTCACCCAGATATGCGACTCCATCGGGACCTCCCCCAGCAACGCGCTCAGGATGTTCGTCTCGGCCTTCAACCGCAGGGGAGGATTCCCCTTCGACCCCTCCAACCCCTACGGCCTTCCCCGCACCACGCTCAGGGCGATGGAAGACGCCGAGCAGGGACGCGTCACGGGCCCGTTCGAGTCAAACGAGGAGATGTGGGCCTCCATCTTCGACGACGGAGAGTAGCCGTGCTGAGCCTGGCCTATACCTCCCAGTTCAAGAAGGACGTTCGTCGCAGACGCAGGCAAGGCGCGGACCTAGAGAGGCTCGGCGAGGTGATCACCCTCCTGCGCAAGGGAGAGGTGCTTGGGGAGCGCTTTCGTGACCACGCCCTCGCCGGCAGGCTTGGCGGGCACCGTGAGTGCCACATAGGCCCGGACTGGCTGCTCGTCTATCGCATCGACGATACGCGCCTCATACTGACCGCCGTTCGCACCGGATCGCACGCCGAGCTCTTCGGCCTCTGAAACGCCCGGCCCCTGCCTTGCATGGCAAGAGCGGGGCGAAGGCCCCCGTCCAAATGGTCGAGCGGCCCCGTCCACGTTGCCGCAGGGCGGGGCCGCTCGAATGCCGGTCTATTCGCGCGTGGGGGACGGGAGCCTTAGAACTCCGCGTTGCCCACCGTGCGGGGGTGCGGCAGGACGTCGCGGATGTTGTCCACGCCGGTGAGGTACATGACCAGGCGCTCGAAGCCCAAGCCGAAGCCGGAGTGGTGGCAGCCGCCATAGCGGCGCAGGTCGCAGTAGTAGCGGTACTGCTCGGGGTCCATGCCCAGCTCGCGGATGCGGCTCTCGAGCACGTCGAGGCGCTCCTCTCGCTGGGATCCGCCGATGATCTCGCCGATGCCGGGAACCAGGCAGTCCGCAGCGGCCACGGTCCTGCCATCGTCGTTGATGCGCATGTAGAAGGCCTTGATCGCGGCGGGATAGTCGGTCACGAAGGTCGGCCTCTTGAAGTGCTGCTCGGTGAGGTAGCGCTCGTGCTCGGTCTGGAGGTCGGCGCCCCAGCTCACGGGATACTCGAACTTCGTGCCGGCGGCCTGGGCATCCTCCAGGATCTTGATCGCGTCGGTGTAGCTCACGCGCGCGAAGTCGCTCGTGGCCACGTGCTCGAGGCGCTCGAGCAGGCCCTTGTCCACGAAGCGGTTGAACATGTCCAGCTCGTCGGGGCAGGTCTGTCGCACGTAGTTGATCACGTACTTGAGCATCTGCTCGGCCACGTCCATGTCCTGGTCGAGGTCGCAGAAGGCCATCTCGGGCTCGACCATCCAGAACTCGGCGGCGTGGCGGCGGGTGTTGGAGTTCTCGGCGCGGAAGGTGGGACCAAAGGTGTAGACGTCGCCGAAGCTCAGGGCGAAGTTCTCGGCCTGGAGCTGGCCCGAGACGGTGAGGCTGGTCATCTTGCCGAAGAAGTCCTGGCTCCAGTCGACGCTGCCATCCTCGAGCAAGGGCGGGTTCTTGGGGTCCAGGGTGGTGACGCGGAACATCTCCCCCGCACCCTCGGCGTCGCTCGCGGTGATGATGGGCGTGTTGACGTAGACGAAGCCGTTCTCCTGAAAGAAGCTGTGGATGGCGTAGGCCGCCACGCTGCGCACGCGGAAGATTGCCCGGAAGAGGTTGGTGCGGCTGCGCAGATGCTGCTGGGTGCGCAGGTACTCGCGGGTCTGGCGCTTCTTCTGCATGGGATAGTCGGGGGCGGAGGGGCCCTCCACCACGACCTCGGAGGCCTGGAGCTCGAAGGGCTGGGGGCGGTCGGGCGTCAGGCTCAGCGTGCCGCGCACGACGAGGGCGGAGCCGACGTTCTGGCCCACGAGCTCGTCGTAGCGCTCGCCCAGGGACTCGCGGTTGAGGACGACCTGCAGGTCCTTGAAGCAGCTGCCGTCGTTGAGGGTCACAAAGCCGAAGTTCTTCATGTCGCGGATGGAGCGGACCCACCCGGCGACCGTCAGCTCCTGGCCGCCCAGGCGGTCCATGTCTGCGTAGAGCGTTGCGATCTTTGTGCGCCTCACGAGCTTCCCCCTTGGGTTGTGCGATAAGTAGCTTGGTGACGGACGCCTGTGGGAGAGGCGCCGGACGCGTCAACCCATTGACTGTATCGCAAGTGGAGCCGCACGCACGCGGGGCACGGGCCGCCACGACAAAGGCCCATCAGGACGGAGGACCACCATGGAACACGTGAGCCACGCGGAGCGACCCGACTACGGGCTACTCGCCGAGCAGGTCAGGGCCCTCGCGGAGGAGGACCCGCGCTGGATGCCGCTGCTCTCCAACGCGTCGGCGCTCATCTACGAGGCGCTGCCCGACGTCAACTGGGCGGGCTTCTACCTCATCCCGGAAGGTGAGGGCAGGCTCGTCCTGGGGCCCTTCCAGGGGAAGGTCGCCTGCGTGCACATCGAGTTGGGCCGGGGAGTCTGCGGGACCGCCGCCGCGACGGACGAGCTCCAGCTCGTGGAGGACGTCCACGCCTTCCCGGGTCACATCGCCTGCGACAGCGCGAGCGCGTCCGAGGTCGTCGTGCCGCTGCACGCGGACGGCCGGGTCGTCGGCGTGCTCGACATAGACAGCCCGATGCGCGGCCGCTTCCTTCCCGAGGACACCCGCGGACTCGAGCTGGTCGCGCAGGCGCTGGAAAGCTGCGCGCGCTAGCCGCGCACGTTGCTCTTGCCGCTCACGCGCTCGATCTCGAGCACGGTCACCGAGGTCTTGGGCAGCGCCGCGGCGATGTAGCGGATGCCCGCCTCCATGTGGCCGGGCGCGTACTTGCGCAGCAGGGCCATGAGCCCCGCGCGCTTCTCGTCGTCGTCCGCGGCGGGACGCAGACGCCCGAACGCCATGGCGGAGGCGTACCTCGTGGTGAACTCCGCAGGCTGGACGTCGTCCTGGGCGACCACGGTGATGCATGCCCTGCAGCCTGCGCCCAGGTTGGTCAGGCGATGGCCGCCCTTCATGGAGCCGTGCAGGTAGATGCGGCCGCCCTCGAGCGCGAAGCTGATGGGCACGCCATAGGGCTCGCCGTCGGGGTCCACGGTCGAGAGCACCGCGTTCGACGCGGACGCGAAGAGCGCGAGTGCCTCCTCGCGGCCCAGCTCCCTCTTCGCACGTACCATCTTGAACTCCATGGCGCTCTCCCCTCTTGCCGTGCGCAGTCGTGCCCATTTGCATGATAGTCAGTCTGCCAAAAGGTATACCCCGACGGCCCGTGCTACGATGTCGTCAGAAAACAGTTAGCCAAAGCTAATTAGTGGTAAGCGGGCAAAGGAGACACATGGGCGAGAGGGACCACCTGCCCCTGTTCGGGGTGGGGCCGGCATACGTGGCGTGCATCCTCCTGACGACGGCTGCGGGAATCGCGGCGACCAGGCTCGGCATGCTGCCACGCGCAAGCGTCCTCGAACTCGAGCTGCCGCTCGTGGTCGCGGGTGCCATCCTCGCAGCGCTTGCCGTGGCCGTATGGGTCATGGGAGCCGTCGTGTCCAAGATCGACGCCCACGTGGAGAGAAACGAGCTCGTGACCACGGGCGTCTACGCCTGGGTGAGAAATCCCATCTACTCCGCCTTCCTCATCGCCTGCCTCGGCGCGATCCTCGTCGCCGGGAACCTCTGGCTCCTCGTCCTGACACCCATCCACTGGCTCGCGCTGACCCTGCTCATGCGGCGCACGGAGGAGCGCTGGCTTGCCGAGCTGCACGGCAGCACGTACCTGGACTACTGCAGGCGGGTTAACAGGGTCGTGCCCTGGCCCCCTCGTCGCAGGGCGTAGCCCAGGGTCGCGGCGCGGCGACTCCGCCGCCCCGCCAGCTGCCGCAAAACGCATGCGGACTCGCAACGTTCGAGGCGTACACTCCTCCCAAGGAACGACCACCCCGCCCCACGAGGGTCGCGGGGCCACAGCCCGGCGATTGGAGCCATCATGGAGAAGCGCCACATCGACCCCTACGAATACGCGAGCGCCATCACGAAGGCCAACGCCCGTGGCATCCTGCTCACCACCAAGGCCGAGGGCGAAGTGGACACGATGGTCATAGGCTGGGGGCTCATCGGAACCCTCTGGGGCAAGCCCACCTTCACCGCCTTCGTCCGCACGAGCCGCCACACCCATGCCCTGCTCGAGAAGAACCCCCAGTTCACCATCAACGTCCCCCTCGACCGCCTGAGCAAGCGCATCTTCGCCGTCGCCGGCACCAAGAGCGGCCGTCATGTGGACAAGGCGGAGCTGCTCGGGCTCACGCTCGCGAATGGGAGCAAGGTGGACGTCCCCGCGATCGCCGAGGCACCTATCACCCTGGAGTGCAAGGTCGTCTACGGGCAGATGATGGACAGGGACGCCGTGCCCAAGGCTACGCGCGAGCGCTTCTACCCCGCAGACGTCACCGACGTCGATGCGAGCGGGAGCTGCTACTACCACGAGATCTACTACGGCGAGATAGTCGACAGCTACGTCCTGGAGTAGCACTGGGACGACGAGGGGGCACGCCACGGGCACCACGACCAGTCCGCAGCTGCCGGCAGGTCCCGAGGGGAGAGTCACGTGAGGTTCGACGAACTGGGAGACCCCAAGGCACCGACGATACTCATGGTGCCCGGTTCGTTCTGCACGGGCGATTCGGAGCTGCCCATCGCTCGTCGGCTGTGCGACCGCTTCCACGTCGTCACCGTGACCCTCGACGGGCACGTGAAGGGCGGAGGGGACTACCTCTCGAAGGAGGCATCAACCGAAGGCATGGTCTCGTGGCTGCACGGACGTGGCATCGACCACCTTGCCATGGCGCACGGGACCTCGATGGGCGCGATCAGCGTGCTTGACGTCGCTCGGGAGGGCTCGGTCTCTGCCGACGTCTGGTTCTACGACGGCGGACCCTTCTTCGACCTGCCAAGGCCGGTCGAGAACCTCATGCGACGGCTGTTCCGCCGCGTGCTGGGAATCGGGAGGAGGAGGCCGGACGGCACGCCATGGAAGATCGACGTCGACAAGGTGCTGGAGGGCAGCGTGCTCAGGCACTTCCTGGGAGATGACGCACCGATGTACCGGGAGATTCTCGGCAACTGTGCGGAGGTGTGCACGTTCGTCTCGGACGCCACGCTGACCAACGAGTGCAGGACCTTCTGCGAGTGCAGGCTGCCTGAGCTGCCGCCCGACGTGGTGCGCCGTAGCGTGTTCGTCTGGGGCAGCAAGGAGTCGGCACGCGCATCGCGCAAGAGGGTCCAAAGTACGTACCCGGATGCGGAGTTCATTGACGCAGAGGGCTACAACCACTGCGGCCTCCAGTGCGTCAAGCCCGACGAGTACGCCCGTTTGCTGTCGGAGAAGATCGCACAGGGAAGGAGAGGGCCATGTCGTTGACATACCTGCTCGAATACGAGTCGCCCATCGGGACAGTCGTGCTCGCAAGCGACGGCGAGCGCCTGTGCGGCCTCTGGTTCGAGGGACAGAGATATTTCCAAGACAAGCTCGACGTGCGGCTGGGACATCCAGGGGAGCATCTGGGCGAGAGGGACGTCATACGAGGCCCGCAGGCCCGGCGCGCACCGGGCATCTCCGCCGCTTGTGACTGGCTCGACGCGTACTTCGACGGCGCCCCTTCCCCCACGCTGCCTCCCCTGGCCCTGAGAGGGACCCCGTTCCAGGAGGAGGTCTGGCGCGAGCTCGAGGTCATACCATGCGGGACGCTGACTACCTACGGCGACGTCGCACGAGCGATCGCTGCCGGGAGGGACGACGGGACGAGGGTCTCAGCCCGGGCAGTGGGCGCGGCAGTCGGCCACAACCCCATAAGCGTCATCGTACCCTGCCACAGGGTGGTCGGCTCGACGGGCAGCCTCACCGGCTACGCGGGCGGCATCTGGCGCAAGACGTGGCTGCTCGAGCACGAGGGCGTCGACCTGAGCCGGCTCAAGGTCCCCGCGACGTGAGACGGACAGACGGCCCAGAGCAGCCACCGAGGGGGCTCCTGAGGGGGCTCGAAAGGCGATGCCAGGCGGCGCGACCATAGCACGCGCGCACAGACAGGCGGGGCGGACGACATTCGCGCGTCCACCCCGCCATTCTCGCCCAGCCCCCTGATCAGGCCCTATGCCTCGAGTACGAACTCCGGGTTGTCTCGGGTGACGATGCCCTTGTTCTGGACCGTTGCGCCCAGGAGCTCCTCCAGCTGCTGGGCAAGCTCGTCGATGGCGGCCCTCAGGTCGCCCGCGCGCTCCGGCTGCAGGTTCTCCATGATGAAGACGCAGTGCGGGGTCTGGTCCGTCACCTCGGTGCGCTGGCCGTCACGCCAGTTCCAGCAGCGGCACACGGCGCCCGCATCATCGATGTAGGCAAGCTCGCCCGGCAGCGTGGGGTCCGACTCGTCCTCGCCGATGGGCAGGTACTCGTCGCCGCCCTCGGTCACGGCCAGGCGGAAGGTACCCTCGAGGGCGTCTATGTTCTCGGCGCCGATGGGCAGCGCGTACTTGAGCGAGATGGCGTTGGAGAGGTCGACGGAGGGATTGATGTGGCCAACGGGGTTGTCCTTCAGCACGCGCTTGAGCAGGTTCTCGACCGAGCAACGGGCGCCCTTCTTGGTCTTGAACCTGCGGTAGGCGTCGCGCCACACGGCCACGACCTCGTTCTCGCTGATGGTGTTGCTGGTGAGCCAGTCGCTTGCCTTGAGGTTGGCGCGGTCGAGCAGGCGCGCTGCCTTCTTCGCCGCCTCCTCGCTCACCTGGTCGGTGGGCAGGATGCCGTCCACGGCAACGATGCCGATGGATGCTTCGGGGAAGAGCTCCCAGAACGAGTCCTCGGCGACGAACTTCTTCATGCGTCCCTCCTTCTGCGCGGCCGGGCGGCGGCGCACCTGATGTCTTGCCACTGCGGGCATCCTAGCACGAGTGCTGCATGACACCCTCCTAAGTAGGAATATTTTCTCTCGCCTAACCATCTATTCACAGATAATATGCCATACATATGCAAAATTAAGCGGTAGAGAATGAATAGGCGCAACAAGTTGAGAGGGGTAAGCGCCTGCTAGGACGGCCACCCCTCACGGACGTGACGCAAGGAAGGGTCCTCCCAAGCCCAAAAGCTGCATATTGGTCGCAGGACCCAGGCTGGCGCGGACACCAAGGCGGGTGCCGGCACTAGAATGGTGCCCAGGGCAGGCCCGCGCCCCGGGCGGGGCGACGCGGCCCCACCCGCGCAGGCGAAGGCCGAGGCCCACTTACCGGGCAAGGCAGGAGGCAGCATGTCCAAGCAACTCAGCGGCACGGCGACCAAGGCCCTTGCCGTCGCGGCAGCAACGCCCGTCGCGCTGTTCGCCGCCTACTCGGCGGTCTCGCACCTCTACTATCGCAGGTCCAACATCGCCACCGCCTCAGAGGTCTACAACCGCGTGACCTCCGACAAGAACCGCATGGCAGACCCCATAGCCTGGGACAACTACATACTCGCCCACGCCGAGAGCAACGAGCAGCGCTACTCCCTGCCACCCCTCGTGGGGCTGCGCGTCTCGGTGGAGGACAGCGACTTCGAGGGCATGCAGACCTTCGTCCTCAACCGCCGCAACCTCAACGACCGCGCGGTCGTCTACCTGCATGGCACGTGCTTCGTGAACCAGCCCACCATCTATCACTGGCGCTTCCTCGACAGCCTGGCCCGCCGCACGCGCGCCGAGGTCGTGGCGCCCATCTACCCGCTTGCGCCCGTCCACGGCCACGACGAGGCCTTCGCCGCCATCGAGGGGCTCTACCGCTCCATGGTCGAGAAGTACGGCGCTGACTCGGTGACCCTCATGGGGGACGCCTCCGGCGCGGGCATCGCCGCCTCCTTCTGCCAGCTGCTCCCCGAGCTCGGGCTGCCCCAGCCGGAGCGGCTCGTGCTCATCTCGCCCTGGGTGGACGCCAGCCTGGCCAACCCCGACGTCGCCGCCTATGAGGCGGCAGACCCCATGTTCGCCCTCCAGGGCCTGCGGCGCATCGCCCACACCTGGGCCAAGGGACTGGACATCAACGACCCGCGCGTGAGCCCCATCAACGGCGGCGTGCGCATGCTTCGCAACGTGATGGTCTTCACGGGCACGAGGGAGCTCTTCCACCCGGACGCAGTCCTCTTCCACCAGCGCGTCAACGCGGCGGGCATCCACTCCGAGCTCCATGTGGGCTCGGGCCTCAACGCGAACTACCCGCTGTATCCCATCCCCGAGGCAAACCGGGCGTTGGAAGAGATCGTCTCGGCCGTTTCGATGGACTAGCACCGACACGAACGGGCACGGCGAGGGGGGCGGACGCACGGCGAGGCGCCGCTCCGTGGGGCAGGCCGCCAGCACGCGACAACGGACAAGCAAGACGGGCAGAGGGAGGAACGTGGACGGATATCGCATCGAGCACGACTCCATGGGAGAGGTGCGGGTTCCCACGGACGCGCTCTGGGGCGCCCAGACACAGCGCTCGTACCAGAACTTCCGCATCGGGACCGAGACCATGCCCCCCGAGCTCATCCATGCCTTCGCGCTGGTCAAGAAGGCGGCGGCCCAGGCCAACGTCGAGCTTGGCTGCCTCGAGCCCAGCGCCGCCACCGCGATCGAGGCCGCCTGCGACGAGCTGCTCGAGGGCCGTCACGCGGACGCCTTCCCACTCAAGGTCTGGCAGACGGGGTCCGGCACCCAGACCAACATGAACCTCAACGAGGTCCTCGCCCGACGCGGCAACCAGATCGCAGGCGAGAGGGGCCTCGCCCTCTCGGTCCCGCTGCACCCCAACGACTCCGTCAACCGCAGCCAGAGCTCCAACGACACCTTCCCCACCGCCCTGCACGTGGCGGCCGACCTGGCCGTGACGCAGCGCCTCATCCCCGCCGCCGAGCGCCTGGTGGCGACCCTCGCGCGGCTCGAGCGCCAGAACGAGGGCATCGTCAAGTGCGGCCGCACCCACCTTCAGGACGCCGTGCCCATAGCCTTCAGCCAGGAGATATTTGGCTGGCGCGGGCTCGTGGAGTCCGCCGTCGAGGAGCTGCGCGCGAGCCTCCCGGGCCTGCGCCGCCTCGCCCTGGGCGGGACCGCCGTCGGCACGGGTCTCAACGCACCGGCGGGCTTCGACAGGCTCGTGGCGGCCAGGCTCGCCGAGCTCACCGGCGAGCCCTTCCAGACCGACCCCAACAAGTTCCACGCGCTCACCGCCAAGGACGCCGTGGTCTTCTCGCATGGCGCCGTCAAGGCGCTGGCGGCGAACCTCATGAAGCTGGCCAACGACGTGCGCTGGCTGGCCTCGGGCCCGCGGCTGGGCCTGGGCGAGATAAGCATCCCGGCCAACGAGCCCGGCAGCTCCATCATGCCGGGCAAGGTCAACCCCACCCAGTGCGAGGCGCTCACCATGGTCGCCGTGCAGGTCATGGGCAACGATGCCGCAATCGGCTTCGCCGCGAGCCAGGGCAACTTCGAGCTCAACGTCTTCATGCCCGTGATCGCCCACGACTTCCTGCAGAGCGTGCGGCTGCTCTCGGACGCGATGGCGTCCTTCGACGAGCACTGCCTGAGCGGTCTCAAGGCCAACCGCGAGCGCATGGAGCGCAACCTCCACGACTCGCTGATGCTCGTCACCTGCCTCAACCCGCACATCGGCTACGAGCGGGCCGCACAGGTGGCGCACAAGGCGTACGAGGAGGGGACGAGCCTGCGCGAGGCCTGCGTGGCGCTGGGCTTCCTCAGCGCGGAGGAGTTCGACCGGGTGTTCAAGCCAGAGGAGATGGTCTAGCAGATGAACGAGACGAGCGAGCGCAGTCTGAGGCTGCATGAGGAGCTTCACGGCAAGATCGAGGTCATCGCGCGCGCCGAGGCGCGGACGGCGGAGGACCTCGCGCTCCTGTACACGCCGGGCGTGGCAGAGCCCTGTCGCCAGATCCAGAGGGACTACCAGAGGAGCTGGGAGCTCACGCGCCGCGGCAACCTGGTGGCCGTCATCACCGACGGCACGGCCGTCCTGGGCCTGGGGGACATCGGTCCCGCCGCAGGCATGCCCGTGATGGAGGGCAAGTGCCTGCTCTTCAAGGAGTTCGGCGACGTCGACGCCATCCCCCTCTGCGTAGACACGCACGACGTGGACGAGTTCGTCCGCACGGTGCAGCTCATCAGCAAGAGCTTCGGCGGCATCAACCTCGAGGACATCGCCGCGCCGCGCTGCTTCCAGATCGAGCGCAGGCTCCAGGAGCTCTGCGACATCCCCGTCTTCCACGACGACCAGCACGGAACCGCCATCGTCACAGCCGCAGGCTTACTCAACGCCGTGCGCCTGACGGGCAAGCGCATGGGCGAGCTCAGGGTCGTCATGAGCGGCGCGGGGGCGGCGGGCATCGCCATCGCCACCCTTCTCATCCACATGGGCTTCGGCGACGTCATACTCTGCGACCGCCAGGGTGCCATCTACGAGGGGCGCGACGGGCTCAACCCCGCCAAGGATGAGGTCGCCCGCATCTCCAACCGCGCACGCGAGTCCGGATCGCTCGCGGACGTCCTGCGCGGGGCAGACGCCTTCATCGGCGTGTCGCAGCCGGGACTCCTCACGAGCCAGATGGTCGCGACCATGAACGAGGGCATCGTCTTCGCCTGCGCCAACCCCACGCCCGAGATCATGCCCGCCGAGGCGCTTGCGGGAGGTGCGAGGGTCGTGGCAACCGGCAGGTCCGACTTCCCCAACCAGATCAACAACGTGCTGGTCTTCCCCGGCATCTTCAAGGGCGCCCTCGCTGCCCGCGCGCCCAGGATCACGGAGGAGATGGAGGTCGCTGCGGTGCACGCCATCGCCGGCCTGGTGACGGACGAGGAGCTCAGCGCGGAGTTCATCATCCCCAGCGCGCTGGACAGGCGCGTGGCAGACGTGGTCGCCGCTGCGGTCGCCGAGCGCGCGAGGTCCTAGCCGTTTGGTGCCAAGAAGTTGTTTACGCCTCGGTACCGACAAAGTTTGCGCCCCGGTAGCGACAAATAGGGAGGCTCCCGCCAAACAGTGGACTGTCGAGGCCTGCAGCGAGGAAGGGGCCTCCCGTGTCGCGGCATCCCAGCACAAGGCCGGCCCCGAGGATGCGACGGACTCTGGTCGAGCACGTCGAGTCGGGACAGCGGGTCGCCGAGGCCTCCCGTCTATGCCACTCGTCGTCAGCGTAAACAACGTCATGGCGCACAACAGCTAGGACAAGCCAGGGGTTAGCCCGGCTGGGGTCAGCTGCGGTGTCTTTCGCTTTCAGGGTCCGCAGCCAACCCAGTCGCAGCCCCTCTCCCCCACAGGCAAGCGTCGAGTGCGCAGTCTGAAGGCTTCAGCTTGCGCACTCGGCTTCCGGCCACCTGGCCCTTCGTGGCGAGAGGGGCGGTCTTCGTTGTCGAGTGCGCAATTCCGGCCTTTAAGCTTGCGCACTCGCGAAGCTGCAAGCCTTTAAGCTTGCGCACTCGGCGGGGATTCCAGGCGGGAAGACCGAACGAAGTGCCAGGCGAGAGAGACGCGCTACCCGAGCCGAAACCCTACTCCACGAAGTAGGAGGCGCAGTTGAGCGGGGTCTCGTACACGTCGACCTGACTCACCGGCATGCCCTCCTCCAGGAGGCGGTCGGCGAAGTAACGGGCGAGGTTCTCGGCCGTCGTGCGGAAGGGAAGGACGCTGAGCGAGAATCCCTCGTCCTCCTCGAGTGCGCGGATGGTGCCCGGCTTGAGCGAGCCCTCCTCGACCAGGAAGCTGTGGTCGAGCTCGGCCACGAGCGAGCGCAGGGCGCGCTTGAAGACGCCGAAGTCGATGACCATGTCGCGCATGGTCCCCTCGTCCTGCAGGCTGGGCTGCCTCAGGTAGGCGACAACCCGCCAGCGGTGACCGTGGAGGTTCTCGCACTTGCCATAGTAGTCAGTGAGGAAGTGGGCCCCGTCGAAACTCGCCTCGGTCTTGAGTCCGTACGGCATGTGCGCCCCCTACTCGCCGGAGGGCGCGCTTCCGCCCTTGCCCTCGGATCCGCCCTGGCCGCGGCCCCTGCCGCCGCGGCGACGGCGACGGCGGGCCTTCTCGGCCCCGTCGGATGAGCCGCCGGGTTCGCCGGACCTCTGCTGCAGGCGCTCACTGGGGCCTCCCGGCTGCCGGTCCTGGCCGCGCCGGCGCGGGCTCCTGCCGCCGTTGGGCTGCTGGGCCTGCTGCGACGCCTGCTGCTGGCCGCCATGGTCTCCCGGATGGCGCTTGCGCCTCGTGGACTGCGTGCCGCGGGGCCTCTCCCCCGCCTTGGGCGCCTGCTGCGTGGCCTGCTGGCCACCGCCCGCCTGGCCCTCGCTGCCGTCCGAGGAGTGGTGGCGCCTGCGACGGTGGTTCGTGGCGGGCTGGGACGCGCCGCCGCCCTGGGCCTGCGTGTGCTCTGCGGCGTCACGCCGCTGAGCCGAGTCGCCCATGCCCGCCCCGGGACGCTTCTTGCGGCGACGTTGGCGCGGTGTGGTGGCCGGCCCCTGCTCGGGCCCGGCATCCGCGGCGTCGTCCTGGTGCCTCCTGCGGGGGCGGGGGGCATCCTGTGCCGACGAGCGCGGGCCCGCAGCACCCCTGGCGCCGCTTCCGGACTCCCCCGCGCCAGGCTCCTGCCTGCCGTGACTGCGGCGATGCCTGATCTTCACGAAGATGTCCGACGAGTCGAAGCCCTGCTCGACGCCCACGCCGTTGGCGCGGTCGAGCTCGGCGAGCGCCATCTGCACGTCGGGAGACTCGAGCCTGTCAAGCGCCTCGCGAGTCACGGTGTCGGGCCTGCAGGGGCAGTGGAGCTCCTCGCTCTTGCGCACCGCGGCCTCGCTCGCCTGCATGCCCGAGAGCGGCACGCGGATCTGCTTGCCGTTCTCGAGCCTGAGGGCGATCTGCTCCTTGGGCGTGTCGTACTCCACGATCTTCGCCTTGCCCAGCGGCGTGTCAATGACGGCGTTGCGCTTGGGCGCGCGTGACTTGAAGTCGCGGTAGGCCTCGAACTCGTAGCGCAGGCAGCACATGAGGCGCCCGCAGGCGCCGCTGATCTTGGTGGAGTTGAGGGGCAGGTCCTGCTCCTTGGCCATGCGAATCGAGACGGGCTCGAACTGGTGGCCGAAGCGCGCGCAGCAGAGCTCCTGGCCGCAGTGGGCGTAGCCGCCCACGATCGCCGCCTCCTCGCGCACGCCGATCTGCCTCATGTCGATGCGACCGTGCAGCTCGCGGGCCAGATCGCGGATGAGCTGCCTGAAGTCCACGCGCTCGTCGGCCGAGAAGTAGCACACCACCTTGTCGCCGCCGAAGAGGTGCTCCACACCCACGGGCTTCATGTCCAGCCCGGACTCGTGGACGAGTCGTCTGAAGGTGACGAGGTCCCTCTCGCCCTGGTCCGCCAGGCGGGAGGCGTGGTTGAGGTCCTCCTGCGTGGCGATGCGCAGGACCGACTTGAGGCGGGACTCGCCGATGGTCTGGGCGAGCTCCTCCTCGCCCAGCTCGAGCGCGTCCATGGTGGCGAGCCCGATCTCCTGTCCGCGCTCGGTGGCGCAGATCACGTGGTCGCCCTCCTGGGCACCGGTGCCCGCGGGGTCGAACCAAAGGTCCCTGGACGCATACTTGAACTTCACCGGGATGACGGTGGGCATGCGAGTGCCTCCTTGGCAGAGAGAAGCATGGCCTCAAGGGCCAGCTGGGGGTTTACGTTGCGGGCGAGCTGGTGCCTCGCCTCGAGGACCGCGTCGAGGGCCCGGATGACGCCCTCGGTACCCGCGCCGCTCGCGATGCGGTCCACCACGTCGGCCGCGTCTTCGTTCACGATTGCCTCCCGGGCGCCCTCGCAGCGCAAGAGCACGTCCCTGAGCAGGGATTCTGCGGCTGCCAGGGCCTCCATCATACCCGAACGCTCCTTGGCGGTGAGCTCTCGGCGCTGGTCGAGCTCGAGCTGGCGCAGGGCGGCGGTGCTCAGGTAGTCGCTGCCCTCCCTGAGCGACTCCTCCTGCTCCACGCGCAGGCCGTCCAAGGGGGCTCCGACCTCGGCCACTATCCTGCGAGCGGCGACGAGCACGTCCCAGGAGTCATCGCGCCCCAGCTCGCCGAGGCTGCGCACCACGAGGCGACGCAGCTGGCGGCGCTCGGGCGAGGCCAGGAACTCGGCGGCGCGGTCGGGGGTCCCGGCGACGGAGAGGGCTATCCTCGCCTCGGCACCGCTGGCGCCGTCAATCGCCGCGAGCGCCTGGAGGGCGTCGTCCTCGCCCAAGATGCGGAACGGCACCTGCTGGCAGCGCGAGACGATGGTGGGCAGGACCGCCGCGGCAGAACGCGCGATGAGGATGAAGTACACGCCCGAGGGCGGCTCCTCTATGGTCTTGAGCAGGGCGTTTGCTGCAGCGTCACGCAGGAGGCCGGCATTCTGGACGATGTAGACCTTCGCCTTCGCCCGCACCGGCGCCAGACAGACGTCGTCCAGGAGCTCGCGCACCTGAGACACCAGGTAGCCGCCGGCGCTTCCCGGAGAGACCAGCCGCACGTCGGGATGGGTGTGATGGGCCACGCGGATGCACTCGTCGCAGCTGGCGTCGCCGCCGTTGGGGCAGACGAGGCACTGCGCGAGGGAGAGGGCCGCCTCCTCCATGCCGGAGCCGGGGGCTCCCAGGAAGAGGTAGGCCTGGCTCAGCCGCCCCTCGGCGAGGGCGGTGGAGAGGAACGCGCGCACGCGGGGCTGCTGGCCCAGCCCCTCCAGCGCGGGGGGGACGGCCGGCTGCAGCGGGTCCCTGCCCTGGGCGGCCAAGCTACTCTCCTCCCTTGGGGAGGGGGACGTTCAGGTCCTCCAGGTCCCGCCCCGAAAGCGCGGGCAGGAGCGCGACGAGCTCGCCCACGAGCCGTCCCAGGACCTCGCGCTGGCTGCCTCGCGCGTCAATCACGCGCACGCGCGCGGGTTCCTCCGTGGCAAGGCGCAGGTAGGCGTCGCGCGTCCTCCTCTGGAAGGCGAGGCCCGCCTCCTCCATGCGGTCGACGCCGCCACGGGTCGCGCGCTCGAAGCCCAGAGCGGGGTCGATGTCCAGAAGCAGGGTGAGGTCAGGCGAAAGGCCGCAGCTCCCCAACTCGTTGCAGCGCCTGACCAGGCCCTCGTCCAATCCGCGCCCGCCGTGCTGGTAGGCATAGGTGGAGTCGTAGTAGCGGTCGCAGAGCACCACGGCCCCCCGCGCGAGGGCGGGCACGATGACCTGGCGCACGAGCTGCGCCCGCGAGGCCTCGTAGAGCAGAAGCTCGCACTCGTCCGCCATCATGTCGTTGGCGGGGTCGAGGAGGATGGAGCGGACCTTCTCCGAGACCTGGGTCCCGCCGGGCTCGCGCAGGCTCACGACCTCCAGGCCGACCCCCTCCATGAGGCGGGCGAGGAGCGCCGCCTGGGTGGACTTGCCGCTCCCGTCGATTCCCTCGAGGCTGACGAAGGCGCCTCGCGCGGGCACGGCAGGGGCCTTCGCGGACCCGTAAGTTGCTTGGCTCATGAGGCTCCCCTCCCGTCCTGCCGTCGTCACGCCCCTCGTCGTCCCTCTCTCCTAGCCCTTCTTGGCCCTGCTCCCGCGCGCGCCCGAGCCGCGCGTCGTTCCCGAGCCGCGCTTGGCGCCCCTGCCACGGGCGGGCTTCTTCTCCTTGCCCGGGCAGTCCATGTTGACGCAGATGCGCCAGGGGCCGCGCTGGGTGACCACCTCGACGATGGGCGCGCCGCAGTGCTCGCAGACCTCGCCGGTGGCATGGAGCTCTCCGCGTTGGGGCAGCGGGTAGCTCGTCCCGCAGACGTCGTAGTTGCTGCAGCGGATGAAGCGCTTGCCCGTGCGCTCGCTCTTGTGGGCGATCAGGTCGCCGTGGGTGCCCGCGGCCTTGCAGGTCGCGCACTCCCCCACCACCAGGTCGGGCTCGCGGTTGGTCTCGCAGGCGGGGTTGACGCAGACCTCGTAGGGCTTGGAGCGGAAGGGCGTGCACCTGATGCGCGGCGCGCCGCACTTGGGGCAGACGCCGGCCTCCCCCTCGATGGGCGCCACCTTCACGTTTGAGGGCACGGGGTAGGTCACGTCGCAGTCGGGCCAGCCCATGCAGCCGATGAAGCTGCCGCGGGTCTTGGCCGAGCTCTTCATGACCAGGTCGCGGCCGCACTTGGGGCAGGTGCCCACCTTGGCGTCGGCGGTGACCGCGTCGGCGATGGCGTCGCCCAGGTCGTCCTTGTGCTCGATCAGGGCGTCGATCATGCCCGCGAGCAGCGCCCTGGAGTGCGTGACCACGCCCTCCTGGGTGTCGCTGCCCTCGGCCACCTTGGTCATGTCGGCCTCGAGCTCCGCCGTCATGTCGGGGCTCGTCACGTGCGGCGCGTACTGGGTCAGGGCCTCGATGACCGCCATGCCCAGCTGGCTGGGCTCGACGGGGTCGTTCTTGAGGTACTTCACGTCGTAGAGGCGCTGGATGATCGAGGCGCGCGTGGACTTGGTGCCCAGCCCGCGCTTCTCCATCTCCTGGATGAGCCGGCCCTGGCTGTAGCGGGCGGGGGGCTCGGTCTGCTTGGCCTCGAGCCCCATCCCGACCACGTCGCAGACGTCTCCTTCGGCAAGGGCGGGCAGCTGCTCGTCCTTGCGCGAGCCGAAGGGGTAGATGGCGCGGAAGCCCGGCTTCACGATCACGGTGCCGCTGGCCTGGAAGGGCTCGCCGGCGACGTCGAAGCCCAGCTTGGTGCTCTCGCTCACCGCGGGGTCCTCGAGCGTCGCCAGGAAGCGGCGGGCGATGAGGTTGTAGAGCCTCCACGCCGGCCCCTCCAGGCGGTCCGGGTCGGCCGCGGCGGTGGGGTAGATGGGCGGGTGGTCGGTGGTCTCCTGCTTGCCGCGGGTGGGGTGCAGGGGCCCTCCCGCCAGGAGCCTGGAGCAGGTGGGACGGTACTGCGGCACGGCGCTCAGCGCCTCCACGACCTCCCTGAGGTCAAGCGACTTGGGGTAGACCGTGTTGTCCACGCGCGGGTACGAGATGAGGCCGTCCATGTAGAGGCCCTCGGCCAGGCGCATGGTGCGCGCGGGAGAGATGCCCTCCGCCGCGGCGGCGGCCTGGAGCGAGGTGGTGTTGAAGGGCGCGGGCGGACGGGTGGTGTGGCTCTTCTTCTCCACCTTGGTCACCGTCGCCTCGCGGGCGTCGCGGACGCGCTCGAAGGCGGCCTTTGCGGCAGCCTCGTCCTTGAAGCGGGCGGTGGCGTGCGACACCTTGAAGCGGGCGTCCTCGTCCACGTCGCCCTGCGGCGCGAGCTGGCCCGAGATGACCCAGTAGTCCTCGGGCACGAAGGCCTCGCGCTCGCGCTCCTTCTCGACCACCAGGGCCAGCGTGGGCGTCTGGACGCGGCCGGCGGAGCGCACGTTGCCAAAGCCGCCGAAGCGGGCCATGGTGAGGTAGCGCGTCAGCACGGCGCCCCAGATGAGGTCGATGTACTGGCGGCTCTCGCCCGCGTCGGCCAGGTCCTGGTCAAGCTCCACGAGGTTCTGGAAGGCATGGTCTATCTCGGCCTTGGTGAAGGCGGAGTAGCGCGCGCGGCTCACGGGCGTGTCCGGGGCCACCTCGCGCATCTGGCGCAGGGCGTCCGAGCCGATGAGCTCGCCCTCGCGGTCGAAGTCGGTGCCGATCACGATGGAGTCGGCCTTCTTGGCCAGGTTCTTGAGGGCGCGGATGATGCCCTTCTCGGCCGGCTCCTTCTGGATGGGTGTCCACACCAGGTACGGGAGGCTGGCCACCTTCCAGCCCTTCACGTCGACGCCGTCCTTGGTGAAGGGCTTGCGCACCTTCTCGTAGGGCGGGCGGGCGAGGCCGTCGGGGATGCTGGCGGGGAGGACCTCCCCCTCCTTGGTGACGCCGACCCAGCCGTCCTCCTTGCTGTACCTGAGCTCCACGGGGAAGTCGGGCCGCATGATGTGGCCCCTGAGGCCTATGGTCACCCAGTCCTCCCCGTCATGCGAGAAGCGATAGACGGGCGTGTCGTAGACCTTGTCGGCCTTGGGCTTCCCCGTGGTGCAGAGCAGGCGTGCGATCTGCTGCGCGGCGTCGTTCTTCTCGGTGACTACGAGCTTCAACTAGTCGTCCTCTTCCTCGAGCTTGTGGTCCTGGTACTCCTCGCGGGTCCACTTGAGCGACTCCTTGCCGTCACGCGCGACGAGCACGTAGCGGGCGACGGCGAGGGCCACCTCGTACAGGGCGACGAGGGCGGCGAACATCAGGATCATGGTGACGGGCGAGGCGTCGGGGGTGACGACGCCCGAGAGCACGAGCAGCGCCACGTAGACGGTGCGCCACTGCTCGCGCAGGGTCTTGTAGGGGACCAGGTGCAGGACCGAGAGGTAGAAGATCACGAGCGGAAGCTGGAAGGCGAGGCCGAAGCCGATCTCGAGCAGCATCATGATGTTGAGGTAGTCCTCGGCGTCCGCGATCACGCCCGCGAAGTCGATGGCCTGGTCGACCATCCACCCGATGGCCGCCTTCTGGATCACGAAGTAGCAGAAGAGCATGCCCAGGAAGAAGAGGACGACCATGGCGCCCACCGTGGGCACGACCCACTTGCGCTCGTTCTCCTTGAGGGCGGGCAGGAAAAAGCCCATGGCCTCCCAGACGATGATGGGCGTGCAGACGATCACGCCGAAGAACATGGCCACCTTGAAGCGGATGGTGAAGCCGCCCAGGACGGTGAGGACGGTGAGCGTCGTCCCCTCGGGGAGCGAGGAGCGGATGGGGTCCATCATCATGTCGATGAGCGTGGGCGTGGCGGCATAGACCACGACGGCGGTCACGAGGACCGAGACCACGACGATGGTGAGGCGCCGCCTGAGCTCGCCCAGGTGGTCCATGAGCGGCATGCGCGCTGGTCCGATAGGCATTGTCTAGTCCTCCTTGGGATCCGTCGCGTCGGCGCCGGAGTCCGCGTCCGAATCGGGGACGGGAACGGTCGTGCTGGAGTCAGCGTCCCTGCGCTTTCGGGGCCTCATGGCATAGAGGGCGGCGGCGGAGGTGTCCGGCTTCGCGGGCGCCTCCTCGGGCACGGCCGGAGCGTCCTCGGACGTGGCCGTCGCCTCGTCGGCGCCGGTGACCGTCGCGCCCTCGCCCTTGGTCCCGTCCGCTGGCGAGACGGGCGCGGGCTCCGAGGGCACGGGCTCCTCCTGAGCCGACGCGGCCTCCTTCTGGGCCGCGGCGCGCTCCGCCTCAAGGCGGGCCTTGCGCTGGGCGAAGGTCTCGGTGCTGCGACGGGAGGGGACGTCCGCGTCCGCGTCGAGGTCGGAGTCCTCGTCGAGGGCGGAACGGCGGGCGTCGCGCGCCTTGCTCGCCTGGGCGGGATCGCCCATGGCCTCGTTCAGGGGGTCGATGACCTCCGCCTGGACGACGGAGGTGAAGCCCTCCTGCGCCTCGCGGAACTGCCTGATGGCGCGGCCGATGGTCCGCCCCATGCCCGGCAGCTTGTCGGGGCCGAAGAGCAGGAACGCAAAGAGCACGATGATCGCGAGCTCGGTCTCTCCTATGCCAAACAAGATGGCCCCCTACTCCTGGGTTCCCGCCCCGAGCTCCTTGTCGACGCCGAGGAGCGAGAGCACACGGGCTATGTTCTTCTGAAGGTTGGTCACGCTGAGCGTCGCGTTGGCGTCGGCGCTGCGGTGCGCGGCACCGACCAGCACGCCGATGCCGGTCGAGTCTATGTAGGGCACCTCGGAGAAGTCGACCTCGATGGACGCGGGGCCCTCCTCGATGGCGCGGTCGAGAGCGTCGCGCAGCTCGCTGGCGTTGGACACGTCCACCTCGCCGACGACGGAGAGCACGCTCGTCTCTCCCCTCCGGCCGCTCGTAATGGAGATTCCCATCTTCGCTCCTTCGTCGATGCGGGGCCGCAAGCCCCTGCTCGTGGTCCTACAGGCTGGTGCCGGACTTGCTCGCGAGCACGTCGGAGAGGCCCTGGGTCGTGGTGCCCGAGCTCGTCCCCGTCGCGCCGGTCTGACCGGACGTGCCGCTGCCGGACGTGCTGCCGGAGTCGGCCGCCTTCGCCGCGGCATCCATGGCCGCAAGCCGCCTCTGGGCGTAGCTCTTGGCCCCGTACTCGTCGTTGGCGTCCTTCTCCTCCGCCTTCTGGTAGGCCTCCCTGGCGGAGTCGGACTCGCCGGCCGCCTCGTAGACCATGCCGAGGTTGGCCCAGGCGGGACCGTAGTCGGGCTGCGCGGCGGTCAGCTCCTCGAGGGCGGTCCTGGCCGCGTCCGTGTCGCCCGAGTAAAGCTGGCAGAGGGCTCGGTTGACGCGCACGGCGTTGGAGTCCTTCTGCTCGAGGTACTGGTCATAGTAGGAGATGGCGCTCTTCCAGAGCTCCGCGACCTGCGCCTTCTGGTCGTTGCTCGTGGCGTAGGAGCTGGAGGCGTAGGCCCAGCTCATGTAGTCGTTGCCCAGGTTGAGGAGGGTGGCGAGGCCCTTGGGGTCGGAGTCGAGCCTGGCCTTGAGCTCGTCCACGTCCTTCTGGTACCGGGCGTTGACGGCGTCGATGCCGGTGGCGGCGGAGTCCGTCGCGGAGTCGCCCGAGGACTGGTCCTGGGAGCTGGAGTCGGAGCTCGCCTGGCTCTGGCTGGCGTCGGCGGTCTTCGAGGACGACGCGGGCGAGAAGATCGCGGCGAGCGAGGGCAACATCATGGAAAGGGCCATGAGCACCGCGAAGGCCCCCACCACTATGGCGGTGACACGCCTCTTGCGGGCCTCGCGGCGCTCACGGGAGCCCGCGACACCGGCCTTGCCCCCACCGCCGACCGTGGAGGCGGCAGGCTTCGCCTTGGCGAGGCGCTTCTTGCTTGTGGGGCCTGGCTTGCGTGCCATGTGCGCGACCTTCCTCGGAACCGGGACCAACGGGTGGATTCTTGCTACAAGAGGTTAGCGCGCGGCCCCAAGGGACCACACGCATGTCGCATGATTCTACCCAAAACCCTGAGATGGACCCAAATCCCAATCAGCGGGCGCGCCTCTCGCCCTCCATCCGGGCACAGACGAGGCGCACCGCGAGCACGAAGACGTCGAGCGCGCGGCCGAGGTCCTCGAGCGAGGGGTAGGTGGGGGCTATGCGGATGTTGGAGTCTCGGGGGTCCCTGCCGTAGGGCCAGGTGGCCCCCGCGGGCGTGAGCTTCACGCCCAGCTCGCCCATGAGGGCGACGATGCGCCTCGCCGACCCCTCCGGGCCGTCGAACGAGACGAAGTAGCCGCCGTGCGGGTGGGTCCAGCTGGCGAGGCCCATGCCGCCCAGGCCCTCCTGGAGCTTTTGCTCCACCAGCGCGAAGCGCGGGCCCACGATGGCCGCATGCCTGGCCATGTGCTCCCTCACTCCCTCGAGGTCGTGCAGGAAGAGGGGGTGCGCCAGCTGCGAGAACTTCTCGGAGCTCACGCGCTCGACCGCGAAGGCGGCCCTGACCTCGGCGATGTCCTCGTCGTCTGCGGCGACGAAGGCCATGCCCGAGCTGGGGAAGGTGACCTTCGCCGTGGAGCCGAACTCATAGGCGAGGCGCGACCCGCCCGCCTTCCCGATGGCCGCGAAGATGTCGAGGAGCGCGTCGTCCCGGCCCTCGAAGCAGTGGACGACGTAGGCGTTGTCCCAGTAGATGCGGAAGTCGGGCGCGGCGGGCCTCAGGCCCGCGAAGCGGCGGACGACCTCATCGGAGTAGGTGACGCCCGTGGGGTTGGCGTACTTGGGGACGCACCAGATGCCCTTGACCGTGGGGTCGCCCTCCACGAGGTCCTGGACCAGGTCCATGTCGGGCCCGTCCTCGCCCATGGGCACCGGGACGTTCTTGATGCCGAAGCTCGCCGTGACGGCGAAGTGTCGGTCATAGCCCGGGCTGGGGCAGAGCCACTTGACCTCGCCCTGGCGGCAGAGGGGCTCGCAGCCGCCCACGCCATGGACGAAGGCGTGGGCCACGAGGTCGTGCATGAGGTTGAGGCTCGAGGAGCCGGAGACCACGACGTTCTTGGCGTCGACGCCCAGGATCTGGGCCGCGAGGCGACGTGCGGAGGGCAGGCCCTCGGGCGTGCCGTAGTTGTCGACGATGGCGTCACCGTCCACGAGGGGCGTGGAGGAGCTGACGAGGTCGAGCATGGGACGCGAGAGCGCGGTCTGCTCCGGCGAGGGCTTCCCGCGGGCCATGTCCAGCTTGAGTCCCTGCGCGACCGTCTCGTCCGCCTGCGTCTCCAGGCGTGCGAGCTCGGCATCCAGCTCTGCGTCCATCAGCTGCTCGTAGGCGTTTGCCATGGCTTCCTCCTCGGCTCTGGTCTGCGCAAGAAGTATATCCCCGCCCGGCGGGGCCACGGGACGCGCCGGGAAATCGGCAAGGGAGGCGAAACCTTCGCGGCCGCGGAGACGGCGGCCAAGGAGGCGGCCCTCGCCCGTACCCTGGGCCGGGGCCAAGATGGTCCGGGGGGCCGTCCCTACTGGACCGTCCCGTAGACCGACCCCCAGCCGTGCGCAGTGATGATCGAGTTCATCTGGTCGCAGAGCCTGGGGCGGGTGTAGCTCCCGCTGGGCATGAGCTCGACGACCTCGGCGAGGTCGTCCGGGAGGTCGACCAGCTGGGCACGGAGGACGAGGTCCATGCGGCTCACCATTCCCCCGGGCGCGTCCTCGAAGACCGCGTCCACCAGGCGCTGGAGCTCGCCGTACTCCGCTGCCGGGGCCGCCCACTCGGGAGGGACGCCCCGGCCGCCGGAGGCGCCGTCGGGAAGGGGCGCGAAGGGGTTGAGGCCCTGGCCGGCGCGCCTGCCCATGCTAGCCACGCTCCTCTCGCCCTGAGGCGTGCCCTCCGGCGACCCCGTCGGACGTGCCGCCCGCGCCGTCGCCGGCCGCGGACGACGCCTCTGACGCCCCCGCGGGTCCGCTCTCGTCGCGCGCCGCCAGCACCCGCTCGCTCACCCGCACGAAGGCGATGCCCAGGAGCGCTGCCGCGAAGGAGCCCGCCAGGATGGCGCACTTGGCGGCCACGACCTCCTCGGGGTCGGGGAAGGCCAGCCCGGCAATGAGGATGGACATGGTGAAGCCCATGCCTCCCATGATGCCCACAGCGAAGATCTGGTCCCAGCTCACGCGGCGTGGCAGCCGGGCGAAGCCCACCCTCACCAGGACCCAGGTGACCAGGATGATGCCCAGGGGCTTGCCCAGGACGGCCCCCAGGAAGACGCCCTGCGCCACGTGGTCGCCCAGCACCAGGCCGAGGTCGGTGCCCACCAGGCGCACCTGGGCGTTGGCGAAGGCGAAGAGGGGCAGGATGAGGAAGTTCACCGGGACCGAGATGAGCCGCTCGACGCGCTGCAGGGGCGGGGTCACGTGGTGCATGACCTTCTCCACGCGGACGGCCGCCTCGGTGAAGTCGTGCTGGCCCAGAACGTGGCTCGAGTCGTCGTAGCGCTCGTCCAGGCTGCCCGCCTGGTGGCCCAGCCAGTCCCTGAGGCCCGAGAGCCTGACGTCGGACTTGGCGGGGAGGAAGAAGGCCAGGACCACGCCGGCAAGGGTTGCGTGGATGCCCGAGTTGTACATGCAGAGCCAGAGACCCACGCCCACGACCAGGTAGGGCTTGGCGGAGTAGACCCTCATGCCGCTGAGCGCGGCGAGCAGGAGCACCATGAGCAGCGCGGCCGCGCACCAGCTCACGTCGATCGCCTGGCCGTAGAAGAGCGCAAGGACCACGATGGCCAGGATGTCGTCGGCGATGGCCAGGGTCTGGAAGAAGACCTTGGTCTCGGGCGCGACGCGGTCTCCCAGAAGCGACATGACGCCCAGGGCGAAGGCGATGTCCGTGGCGATGGGTATGGCCCAGCCGTGGTGCGCGCCGCCCCAGTTGAGGGCCAGGTAAATGGCCGCGGGCACGCACACGCCGCCCACCGCCGCGAGCATGGGCAGCGCCGCCTGGCGGGGACGGCGCAGCTGGCCCACGGTCATCTCGTACTTGAGCTCGATGCCCACGAGGAGGAAGAAGATGGCCATGAGGAAGTCGTTCACGAAGGCCTCGACGCTCATGGAGGCGACGACGGGGCCCAGCCCGAGGACGAGCGGCGCCTCGAGGAACTCGTGCACCAGCAGGTAGGCCGGGGAGTTTGCCACGGCGACGGCGAGCAGCGCCGCCGCGACCATGACGGCGGCGGCGATGGTCCCGTTGCTGGTGATGCGCTCTATCGAGCTCGAGCGGGAGAGGCGCCTCACCACCGCCGGCTCCCTGATGATCCCCGGATGGCGACGCAGCGCCGCTGCGCTGTGCCTCTTGCCGGACGCTTCCCTCTTGTCGGTCATTGCGCTCCCTGCATGCGTGTTCGTGTCTGGTTCGTGTCTGGTTCGTGTCTGGTTCGTGTCTGGACCCGTGGCCCGGCGCCCGCTGGCGCCGACCTCCCGTGCGGGGCCGTCCCTATAGCTTACCCATGCCCCTCTCGCCTTCGGATGGGCCTGGGGCCGTTTCCATCACTCGCCCAAGGCGAGGGACCCTCTGCCGCCGCGGCATGCAGGAGGCGCGCCCATGCCCTACCATCGACGTAGGGCGACGTCTCCTTCGCCCCATCCCAGCAGGCCGCAGACCCGGGAGGGCGCAGGCGCCATGAACGATCAACGCATCGCCGTGATCACCGATTCCGGAACCGACGTCGACGCGACGTTCGCCCGGATGCACGACGTCCGGGTGGTGCCTCTGCGCATCATCTACTCGGACGGCTCGACCTTCCAGAGCGGCGTGGACATAAGCCCCGACGAGGTCGTGAGGCGGCTCGCCGAAGAGATTCCCACCACCTCGCTGCCGTCGCCCAAGCAGATCCAGGCCACGATCGAGCAGGCGCGCGACGACGGCTACCAAAGCGCCGTCGTGGTGACCATCGCGAGCGCGCTCTCGGCCACCAACCAGACGGCACACATGGTCGCGGAGTCCATGGACTTCCCCGTCACCGTGGTCGACACGAAGTCCATCGGCATGATGGCCGGCTTCGTGGTGGAGCGCGCGGTCGAGATGATCGAGGCCGGCGTGCCCTACGAGGAGCTGGGGGACCGCCTCGCCGACGTGGCCGAGAAGACCGACGTGTTCTTTGCCGTCAAGTCGCTCGAGTACCTCTACAAGGGCGGGCGCATCAACAAGCACATCTACCGCATAGGCAGCATGCTCAACATCAAGCCGGTGCTCACCTGCGACGAGGGTGGCTACTACGTCATGGCCAAGAAGGCCCGCGGATGGGAGAAGGCCCTCTCGACCATGGTCGAGCTCTGCGCCGAGAAGGCGGGCCGCTACGAGCGCTGCCACATCGGGCTCTGCGCCTCCATCAACACCAAGGACCTGCTCGATGACCTCGAGACGCGCATCCGCGAGAAGGTGCCCAACGTCGCCTCCGTCCAGCGCTACGAGCTCTCGGCCGACCTTCTGGTCCATACCGGCCCGGATCTCGTGGGCATGGGCGCGCAGGAGGCGTAGGCGACGGGCGTGACGGCTCTGGATGAGACGAGCGTGCTGGGCCTCGGCCTGGGGGAGCTCGCCACGAGGGCGGGCTTCCTGGTCGTGGTGCTGGGCATCGCCCTGGTGGTGCAGCACTTCGTGGTGCGTGCCGCGCGCAAGGCGCTTGACGGCTCCAACGTGCCCTCCGCGTCGATCTTCGTCAACCTCCTGAGGGCGCTGGTGTGGTCCTTCGCCCTCCTGGGAGTGCTCAAGCCCGTCTTCGGCGTGGAGCCCACCGCCTTCGTCACGGCGCTGGGCGTCACCTCGCTCGTGGTCTCGCTCGGCCTGCAGGACACCATATCCAACCTGGTGGGTGGCCTGGGGCTCATGGTGGCGCACGTGGTGAGGCCCGGGGACCAGGTGACCGTCGGTGACATCTCGGGCGAGGTGGTGGACGTGACCTGGAGGTCCACCATGGTCCGCGCGCGGGACGGCAAGCTCCAGCTCATCCCCAACTCGGTGCTCAACAAGACGGCGCTGACGCGCAGGACCCGCTGGCAGGTGACCGTGGCCGACCTGCCGCTCGTGGTCGCGCCGGGCGCGGACCTGGACGCCGTGACGGAGGAGGTGCGCGGGCTGGCCCAAACGCTGCTCGCAGGGCAGCTCGACCCGGAGTTCGACGTGGAGCTGACCTTCGGGGAGCTCACACCGTTTGGCGCACGGGGCGTGGTGCACCTCCACGTGCGCGACGACGTTGTGCCCGCGGCCGCCGTGGACACCCTGGCGCGGGCGCTGGCGAGGCGTGCCTGGCTCGCGCGGGCCGAGGTCGGGCAGGCCTAGGCGTTGTGAGCCATGGTGATGTTGACGCCCGCGACGCATGACGTAGGCAGGAGGCCGCGGCGAAGGCCGCACGCCACTCTCGCCTGATGTTCTGCCCTCGCCTGACGCGTCGCTCTCACCTGGCATATCATCTGCTGGAAACGACATCGCAGCCGTGGGCGCGACCCCGGCAAGGAGGACAAGCATGGAGAAGATCGCCAGCTTCCAGATCGACCACCTCACGCTCGAGCCGGGCGTCTACGTGTCGCGCGTGGACTCGTGGCAGGGCGTGGACGTGACCACCTTCGACCTGCGCCTCACCGCGCCCAACCGGGAACCGCCGATGGACACCGCCGCGGCGCACGCGGTCGAGCACCTCGCCGCGACCTTCCTGCGCAACGATCCCGAGTGGTCCGACCGCGTGGTCTACTTCGGGCCCATGGGCTGCCGCACTGGCTTCTACCTGCTGCTCTTTGGCCTGCTCGAGTCCAAGGACGTGATTGGCCTGGTGACGAGGCTCTTCGAGTTCATCGAGGGCTTCGAGGGCGAGGTGCCCGGCGCCCGACCCGAGGAGTGCGGCAACTGGCACGACAGCGACCTCGCACAGGCGCGCTGGTGGGCACGGCGCTACCTTGAGGGGACGCTGCGCGGCATCGACGAGGCTCACATGAGCTATCCCACCGGAGCGTAGGACCTGGCGCCACCGGAGATTGCGCACTCGACCGTCTCCTGCGCTCAAGTCATGCCTCCCAGGACGCCCAGTGCGCACTTCTCGGCTGCCACTACGTCCGGCGCGCGCCTCTCATCCGCCACTACGTCAAACGCGCGCGAGCATCGCCCTCGCAACGTCAAATGCGTGCCTCGCTGCATCGACTACGTCCAGCACGCGTAAGCATCACCCGACTGCGCCCGACGCGCGCCATACGTCACCAATAACGTCGAGCGCGTGCGAATTTCGCTCGACAACGTCGAACGCGTTTTTCGGCAATCGCCCAACTGGGCAAACGTGACGCTCTCGGGCGCATTGGACGCTTTCGACTGCATTCGGCACACGTTGGGCGCCGTCGGCGGTACACGGCACGCATCGGGCGCCGTCAGTGGAACATAAGACGCGCTGGACGCTCTCGGTTGGGGGCGGCGCGCGTCGGGCGTTTTCGGCGGCGCGCGGCGCGCGTTGAGCACAGTCAGTTGCCTCATGCGCACCGAGCGCCGACGATGACTGACACTTTTTGACCGAACGACACATGAAAGCGCAGGTGGCAAACACTCACAACATGCCGACGGCACCACGGCGAGCGCCGGGCACCGTCAGCGGTCGTCTTTGGACGGCGGGCGTCACGGAATTCTCGCCACCCTCCCTTGCCAAGGAACGCCACGCATCATTCAGCCTGGCCTTTCCGCAGCTCACGAAGTCGCACACCAGTCTGGTGCAAGCTGCATGCAAGTCTCGTGCAAGCACGTTTTATTCCGTATCCTAAATCCGCGCGTGCCCCACGTACGGTGGTTGTTACGGCCCTATGGCAAGTCCCAGGGCCTGACCGACCAGAAAAAGGCATCACACGTTGTGAAGGGGACACGGGCCATGCCGAGGAGAGAGGACTTCCTCAACAGGATCGACGCGCGGCTCGACGAGGCGGATCGCAACGGACGCTTCGCCTGCATGCTCGGCAGAACCGACAGGGAGGCAATGGGACGGCTCGTGCATAGTGGCATGTTGCACAGCCCCTATCCGGGGGTCTTCGTCCACAGCGAGCTATGGCAGTCCCTTGGAATCGGGGAGCAACAGCTGAGGCTCGCACGTTCCCTCGGCGCAATGCACCCTGACTGGACTTTCTGCGACGCGACCGCCGCACTCGCTCACGGCCTCCCCGTGTCCCACCGACAGCTCTCCCACGTACACGTCTGCCACCTTGGCAGCGGGCGTCACTCCCGCGGCCTCGTGCGATGGCACGCCACCGATGCTGGAGAAACGACGTTCGCCTCGGGCATCAGGGTGACCTCCCTGGAGCGAAGTGCCGTCGACTGCCTTCTCTCGATGGACTTCGGAGACGGTCTGGCGGTAGCTGACGCGACGCTGCGGCGCCTGGAATCGCATACGGACTCACTCGACAAGGCCCTCGGCCGGCTTGGCGCCGGACGGCGCGGCATCAGGCAGGCGCGTCTCACCCTCTCGCATGCCGACCCCCGTTCCGAGAGTGGTGGCGAGTCAATCGCCCGTGCGCGGATGATAGAGCTCGGCTTCGTCGTACCTGAACTGCAGGTGGAGTTCGTCGACCCTCTCACTGGCAAAGGTAGCCGCGTCGACTTCCTGTGGAGGCTCTCGGACGGAAGCATGGTCGTCGGTGAACTCGACGGACGGCAGAAGTACGTCGATCCGGCCATGACGCAGGGACGAGACGCCGTCGAGCTGCTCTCGGCAGAGAGGCTGAGGGAGTCGAGGCTCACACGGTCGGCAAGGGTCGTTCGCTTCTCGTTCGCGGACGTCTGCAACGCAGACTACTTCGAGCGCCTCCTGGATTCGTTTCGCATACCACGACGTCCGGGCTTCCGGCACGTGTGACGACACCCAGCGCGCACGAGCGTCGTTCCGTAACGTCGGACACGCGCGAGTTTCTCCCCACGACGTCCAACGCGTGTCGTGTACCGCCGACGGCGCGCGTTGGGCGTAGCCGATGGCGCATGGCGCACGTCGGACGTCGTCGGTGACTGCCAACACGCACTGGGCGCTCCCGGCAGCCCCGGACGCTCGTACGAAACTCCGCTCGAAGGCCTAGAATCCGTGACGTCGACGAATGGAGCACAAGAAAGCCAAATCGCACGGCATGGCAGGGAGGAGCCGCACATGAAGGTCGGAATCATCGGCGCCATGGAGGTCGAGGTCGAGAGTCTCGTCGCGGGCATCGCGGACGACGAGGTCACGAGTCTCACGGGTATGGAGTTCCACGAGGGCACTCTCGAAGGTGTTCCCGTCGTGGTGGTGCGCTGCGGCGTGGGCAAGGTCAACGCAGCCGTCTGTGCGGAGGCCCTGGCGGTCCGCTTCGACGTCACGCACGTCATCAACACCGGCGTCGCCGGCTCGCTCAACGCCCGCCTCGACATCGGAGACATCCTCGTCTCGCACGACGCCGTCCACCACGACATGGACGTGAGCGCGCTGGGATACGCCAAGGGAGAGGTGCCCGGCCTCCCCGTCGTGGCCTTCCCGGCAAGCGAGGGGCTCGTCTCTGCCGTGGCTCGCGCCGTAAGCCAACTTGACCTGGGCATCTCTTGCATAGAGGGACGAGTCGCCTCGGGCGACCAGTTCGTGAGCGGCCAGGGCCAGAAGGACCGCATCGTCCAAGAGTTCCAGGCCGACTGCTGCGAGATGGAGGGCGCGTCCATCGCGCATGCCTGCTGGCTGAACGGCATCCCCTTTGCCATCGTGCGTGCGATCAGCGACAAGGCGGACGGCTCGGCACAGCAGGACTACCCCAGCTTCGAGCGCAAGGCCGCCCACGACTGCGCGGCAATCGTGCGAAAGACCCTCGAGCTGCTGGGCGCCTGAGCTGCTGGGCGCCTGAGCCGCTAGCCCTCGATCTTGACGATGGGAGCGAAGCCCTTCATCAGCTTCTTCGTCTTGCCCGTCCGGCTGAAGAAGACCTCGATCGTGTCCCCCGAGGCGGACTTCACGACGCCAGGACCAAAGGTCTTGTGAGAGACGCGGTCCCCGGGGGCAAAGCTCTCGGCCGCCTTCGCGCGGTCGCGCTGGATCGGAGCCGGACCCGTGGGACGGGCCGCGGGAGAGCCTCCGGTCGAACGGGTCCGCGAGCCGAAGACGTGCCCTCCGTAGACCTCCGAGCCACGTCCGGAACCGTAGGTTCCATGGCGGTCGCCACGCTTCTCCCAGCCCACGCCGCTGAAGCCCGAGGAGCCCACACCGGTGGCATGGACGTCCTCCGCGGGAATTTCGTTCAGGAAGCGGCTGCGTGGGTTCGTCGAGACCGAGCCAAAGGTCCTGCGCGTCGCGGCATAGGTGAGATAGAGCCGCCTCTCCGCACGCGTGATGGCGACGTAGGCGAGCCTCCTCTCCTCCTCGATGCTCTCGGGGTCCCCCTCATGGGCACGGTGCGGGAAGATGCCCTCCTCGAGGCCGGCCACGAAGACGACGGGGAACTCCAGTCCCTTGGCGGAGTGCACGGTCATCATGGTGACGGCGCTGGACTGGCCCGCCAGGGAGTCGAGGTCGGAGCGCAGGGCGAGCCACTCCATGAGGGCGGGAAGCTTCTCCGCGGCTGCAGGTGGCATCTCTCTGTCTTCTGGCAGTTCGACGTTCGCTTCGCTCGCTCGCCAAGGCGACTCACTGTCAGAGGACGGAGAGACGGCAGCTGCGGGAGCTTGGTCCGCCGACACGTCAGGGGCGTCGGCGAGGTCGAGGGCGCCGGCCTCGCGAAGCTGGCGCAGGCTCTCCAACGTCTCGGTGACGTCGTCGTGAGTCTCGTCGAACTCCTGCGCGACACCGAAGAACTCCTTGATGTTCTCTATGCGGCTGTCCGCCTCGACCGTCTGCTCCGCCTCGAGCGCCTTTATGAGGCCCGAGCGCTCCACGATCATCTGGACCACGTCGCCCAGGTCGCCCGAGAAGTGACGGGCGACCTCGATGGCGCCGGTGAACTGGGCGAGGCCGCCTCGGGCCTTTGCGCCCACGATGCCAGGCTCGTCCACGCAGGCCTCCGCGGCGGCGAAGAACGAGATGCCCTCCTCGGCGGCGTACTGCTGGATCTTGCGGATCGAGGTGCTGCCGATGCCGCGCCTCGGCGTGTTGACCACGCGCAGGGCGCTCACGTCGTCGTTGGGGTTCACGACGAGCTTGAGGTATGCCATCACGTCACGGATCTCTGCGCGGTCGAAGAAGCGCGTGCCACCCACGATCTTGTAGGGCACGCCCGCGCGCAGGAACATGTCCTCGAGAATGCGCGACTGCGCGTTGGTCCGGTAGAAGACTGCCACGTCGTCGTAGCTGGTGCCCTGGTCGTGCAGCTTCTCTATCTCGGAGCCGATCCAACGTCCCTCGTCGCGCTCGTCGGAGGCCTGGAAGACCTCGATCTTCTCGCCATCGCCACCATCCGTGAACAGGCGCTTCGCCTCGCGACGCGAGTTGTTGCACACCACGGCGTTGGCGGCGCTCAGGATGTGGCCGGTGGAGCGGTAGTTCTGCTCGAGCTTCACCACCGTGGCCCCCGGGTAGTCCTTGCGGAAGCTCAGGATGTTCTGGATGTCGGCGCCGCGCCAGGAGTAGATGGACTGGTCGTCGTCGCCCACGACCATGAGGTTCTTGTACTTGCGCGCCAGGAGGTTGGTGATGGCGTACTGCACGCCATTGGTGTCCTGGTACTCGTCCACGCTGATCTGGCGGAAGCGCTCCTGGTAGGAGTCGAGCACCTCGGGATACTTGGAGAGGAGCTCGAAGGTCTTGACCAGGAGGTCGTCGAAGTCCATGGCGTTGGCCCGGGCGAGGCGGCGCTCGAGGGAGTGGTACACGCGAGCGGCCGCGCGCTCGACGGGCGACTTGGCCTGCGCCTCCATCTCGTCGGGCGAGACGAGCGCGTTCTTCGCCTTGCTGATGAGCGAGCGGATGGCGGGGAGCGGGCATTGCTTCTGGTCTATGTCGAGGTCCGACATGATGGACTTGACCAGGCGCTTCGAGTCGTCGTCGTCGTAGATGCTGAAGTTGCCCCGGTAGCCCAGGCGCTCGCCGTCCTCGCGGAGCATGCGCACGCACATGGCGTGGAAGGTGCAGACCCACATGCCGCGGGTACCACCAGGCAGGAGCTTGCCCAGGCGCTCGCGCATCTCGGCCGCAGCCTTGTTGGTGAAGGTGATGGCCAGGACCTGCCAGGGTCGCACCCCCTCGTCCTGGATCATGTGGGCGATGCGGAAGGTGAGGACGCGCGTCTTGCCCGACCCCGCACCAGCGAGCACCAGCAGGGGCCCCTTCGTGCACTCCGCCGCCCTGCGCTGGGCGGGGTTGAGGCCCGCGAGGTCCACGCCGCCTTGCGCGGCGCGGGGGTTCGCGGGCGGGACCCAGGCGGGCTCTTCCGCGGCACGGGCCGCATCGGCAGCCACGGGGGCTGTCGCAGCATCGGGCCGGGCGGGATGCGCCGGCATCGTGGGCACGGGCGCGGTCGTAAGGTCACTGCCAAAGAGGCTGGTCTGGAACTCGTCGAAGCTGGGCATTGCACTCCTGAGGTCGGTGGCGTCCGTAAGAGTCTAACCCCCGCCCCGGACACATTGGCAAACCCCATGCCCAATCCGCACGGTTGGCCTCATTCCCCGTCAGTCGGCAGCTCGTGCACAGTGTCGACGCCACACTCCTCGCAAAGTGACAGGAGCCCCTTGTCCAAGGTGAAGAGCGTTGCCCCGAGCCTACGAGCGAGCACCAGGTAAAAGAGGTCGTAGGCGGGATGGCCCAGCCTCATGGACTCGCCCAGCGCCTCACGGGCGAGCACCGCCATGTCCGCGAAGCCATCCACGAGCGCGAGAGAGTCTTCGAGAAGCGCCAGGGCACCAGCCCTGTCAAGCAGCCCCGCCCGGAAATACTTGAAGGCGACGTTGCTCGCCTCTACCAGCAGGAGGGAGGGCGCGACAATGGTCTCGTCCTCATGCATCAGTCCCGCAAGCGCCCTGCCCTCAGCACTGTCTCGGGCAATCTCCACGGCCGCCGAGCAATCCAGCACGATCATCGGGTATCACGGTCCTCTCTCACGAGTTCCGCAGCGTTGGGAAAGCCATCCGGGAGCTCGAAGCAGACGCGCGAGCGAATCCTCTCGAGAACAAGCCGGCGCCTCGCCCTGCGCTCCTCGCGATTCCCCTCGATGCGGATTCCTAGGCTCTCGAGCTCGGGGGTCTCGATGTGGCGGTTCCGCTCACGGAGGACACGCCCCTCTGCGAAGTGCTCCTCGACGATCACTGTCATCTGCTGCGCCAAGGAGCGGCGCTCGAGCCGCGCCTCCTCCGCCACTTTCTCGTAGAGGTCCTGGGGCATCTCCCTCACCTGTACGGCTGGCATCTTATCTCCTTCGTTTTGCATGCGTCACGCATCCATACTAGCATGGTGAGAAAGCCAGAAAGACATGATTGGCGGCATGCCGTTCGCCAAGACGGGTTCGGGGTACCATTCCACGTTACCGGGCATCGCAAGCCCACGGACTCCAGAGCGGCGGTCGAGTCAGGAGGTAGCGGGTGTCTCACAAGATTCTTCTCCACACCGTCGTAGACGACGAGGAGGTCATGCGCATGGCCATAGGCGCAACCTGCGAGCTTCTCGTCGAGGGACGAACGTTGGCCCATGTCGTGGCCGCCACATCCCACTACAAGGAGGGCCATGACTGAGTGGCTGGTGCGGACCTTCGTCAGGGACGCGGACAACACCTCGTCGGCAGCGGTGCGCTCGGGCTACGGCAGGCTCTCGAGCGTCACCTGCATCGTGCTCAACGTATTGCTCTGCCTCTCCAAGGGCATGGTCGGCGTCGTGGTGGGCTCCGTCTCGATCGTCGCCGATGCCATCAACAACCTCTCCGACGCCTCGAGCAACGTGGTGAGCCTCATCGGCTTCAAGCTCGCCAGCCGCCCTGCCGACGAGGGCCATCCCTACGGGCACGGCCGCTACGAGTATCTCGCTGGCATGGTGGTGGCGGTCCTGGTCGTGGCCGTCGGCGTGCAGCTCGCCCGCTCCTCGGTGGAGAGGATCCTCGCCCCCCAGGCCCCCGGCCTCGACCTGGTGACCGTGGGAATCCTGCTCCTTTCCATCGTGGTAAAGCTGTGGATGGCACGCTTCAACAGGTCGCTCGCCCGACGCATCGGCTCGGGCGTGCTCGAGGCCACGGCCGTCGACTCCAGGAATGACGTCATCGCCACCTCGGCCGTCCTTCTCGCCTCGCTCGCCTCCGCGGCAAGCGGACGCGACCTGGACGGCTGGGCGGGACTTGCCGTCGCCGCCTTCATCGTGGCGAGCGGCATCGGCCTGTTGCGCGACACCGTGGACCCCCTCATGGGCCAGACGCCCTCCGCCGAGCTGGTGCAGCGGGTGTACGAGAGGATCATGTCATATCCGGGGGTGTTGGGCACGCATGACCTGCTGATTCACGACTACGGTCCCGGAAGGCAGTTTGCCAGTGCCCACGTCGAGATGGCTGCGGACGCCACCGTGCGGCAGAGCCACCTGGTCCTGGACCGGATCGAACGGGAGCTGCTTCAGGACGAGCACCTGCGCATCATCCTGCACTGCGACCCCATCGAGACCGAGGTCGGCAGCGATGACCTGCGCAACTGGGTCTCGGGCGAGCTCGCTGGGCTCGACCGGCGCCTGAGCGTCCACGACGTGGACTTCTGGCGGGACCGGGGACTCATGCGCGTGCGACTGGACTGCAGGAAGCCGGACGGCGTGGACATCTCGGACGACGAGCTGCGCCAGGCGGTCGAGGCCATCGTGCGCAGGCGCGTGCCTGGCGCGGACGTGGAACTCACCATCGACACGGGCTACGTCTCCCCCGCCTCAGAGGAGTAGCGCCCCCTCGGCTTGCGCTCTCGCGACCCCGAAGTTAGTCTTGACTAATGGACTCAACGAATGACTTCGTCGGGCGACGGAACGGGCGGGCCGAATTGGGCAAGGACGAAAAGGTCGAGAGAAAGCGCCGACGCGAGGCCGAGGTCGTCTCGCAGATGATCGCCCTGCACTGCCATGCGCTCCATGGCTCGCGTGACGGCCTGTGCGACGAATGCGCCAACCTGCTCGACTACGCGCTCGCCCGCATAGCTCGCTGCCCCCACATGGCGACGAAGACCTTCTGCTCGCAGTGCCCCACGCACTGCTACGCCCCGGCGCGTGCGGAACAGATCCGCGAGGTGATGCGCTGGGCGGGACCCCGCATGCTCCTGCACCACCCCGTCATGGCCATCCATCACGCACTCGAGACCATGGCTGCGGCGTGGCGCGCCAGGCGCGCTCAGGCGAGCTGAGCGAGAGGCGCTCCCTTCTCCTCCGATCGCCCTGACTACAAGCCGGCCTTTATCGCAAGCAAGGCATCTCGACTCGAATCCAAATCCAGGCTCGTCAGATAGGGAATCGCACGGTCCAGCTGCCCGTCGCTGAAGTCCCACCACCTTAGGGCCTCGAGGAACTCGATGGTCTCGTCCTCGAAGCGAAACCTGACGACCTTGGCGGGGTTGCCCACGACAACCGCATATGCGGGAACGTCCTTGGCCACCACGGCACGCGCGCCGATGATCGCCCCATCCTCGATGCGCACGCCCGGCATGATGGTCGCCTGACGCCCGATCCAGACGTCGTTGCCTATGATCGTGTCGCCCCTGTCGGGCATGTCCTTCTTCTCGATCGTCGTCCTGCGCGCCCAATCCAGGCTCACCTGGTTGAAGGGAAAGGACGAGAAGCAGTCGGTCGCATGGTTCGCCGCACCCATGATTATCTCCACGCCCACCGCAATCGAGACGAAGCTTCCTATCTTCAGGCTCCCATGGCCGGGATAGTTGTAATGGACGACGTCCCGGTCAAAGACCGTGTCCGGGTCGTCGTCCAGCGAGTAGTAGGAGTACTTCCCGACCGAGATGTTATCGGCCAGCCTCTGTTCGCTCAGTATCAGCATGTTCTTGTTTCTGACGTCCATGCCAGGCTCTTTCCTCTCCGCTATGCCAGCTGCTATGCCAGCGCACTTCGTTCCGCCAGCAAGATGAAGTCGTCCGCCTTACTGGTACCCAGCGTCAATGCGCCTGATCGTCGCAGACGAGCCGGGCGAGAAGCGCCGCGCACCCAACGCTCACGTCGCGATACGTTGCGTCGAAGTCGCCCGTGTACCAGGGGTCGGCCACGTCTCGACCCTCCCCCGCCCAGTCCAGGAGCTTCGAGACCTTGCCTTCCGGGTCGTCGCCGATGATGCGCGAGAGGCCCCGGCGGTTCTCCTCGTCCATGATCACCAGATAGTCGAAGGAGTCGTAGTCCGCACGCGTGACCTGGCGGGCGCGATGGTGCCCGCAGGGCACGCCCTCGCGCTCGAGCTTCCTCCGGGTGCCGGGATGGACGTCGTTGCCTATCTCCTCGCGGCTGGTCGCCGCGGAGTCGATCCGGAACTCCGTCTCGAGCCCCGCCTCGCGCACGAGCTGCTCCATCACGTACTGCGCCATGGTCGACCTGCAGATGTTGCCGTGACAGATGAACAGGATGCTGGTCATGGGTCTCCTCGTCAGTCTTGCCTTGCCCGGATGTAGTCCCGCAAAGCACCCTTGGATGGTAGCAAGCGCCGTAGTCAGCTGCGGACTTCCCTTTTGGCAAAGTCCGCAGCTGACTCAAGCACACGAGAAGAAGCGGGCGAGAGAGGCGCCCCCTCTGGTCAGGGCCGACAGCCAAGAGGACCACCCCCTCGGCCCGAACCTCCGCAGCTCTCGCCTAGTGGCCCTTGATGGAGTCCAGGAAGTCCCTCGCACGCTGGGACTTGGGATGGTCGAAGAACTCCGCCGGCGAGCCCTCCTCCACGATTTGGCCGTCGGCCATGAAGACCACGCGGTCGCTCACGCGGCGGGCGAAGTTCATCTCGTGCGTGACCACCACCATGGTCATGCCCTGGCGGGCGAGCTCGACCATGACGTCCAGGACCTCGTTGATCATCTCGGGGTCAAGGGCGCTCGTGGGTTCGTCGAAGAGCATGGCCTTGGGGTGCATGGCCAGCGAGCGCGCGATGGCCACGCGCTGTTGCTGCCCGCCCGAGAGCTGGGCCGGCACCTTCTGCGCCTGCTCGGCCACGCCCACGCGCCTCAGGAGCTCCATCGCCTCGGCCTCGGCCTCCTTGCGGGGCCTTCCCAGCACCTCGACGGGACCCATGGTCACGTTGTCCAGGATGCTCTTGTGCGCGAAGAGGTTGAAGGACTGGAACACCATGCCGATCTCGGCGCGCACGACGGCGAGATCGCGGCCCTCCTC
>NZ_CAUGRZ010000011.1:0-87732 GCF_959602185.1 uncultured Olsenella sp. | reverse complement strand
CAGCGCAGGGTACGGAGACGGCTGGCGGGCCGGACGCGATGGCGTCAGCGCAGGGCGTCCTCCGGCAGGAGCACCTGGCGGTAGCTCACGCCGCAGCTGTCCAGCGCGGTGCGAGAGATCTGCGCGCCCAGGGTGTCGTGGTACTTGTCGTCCAGGTAGACCACTTTGCCGATGCCCGCCTGCACCAGCATCTTGGCGCACTCCTGGCAGGGGAAGAGGGTCACGTACATCGTCGCGCCCTGCATGTCCTTGAGCGATCCGCGATAGTTGAGGATTGCGTTGGCCTCGGCGTGCACCACGTAGCTGTGCTTGTCGTGCAGCGGGTCGTTCTCGGGGGAGCCCCAGGGGAACTCGTCGTCGCCGATGCCCATGGGCGTGCCGTTGTAGCCCACCGAGAGGATGCGGTTGTTGACGTCGGCTATGCAGGCCCCGACCTGGGTCTTGGGGTCCTTGCTCCTGAGGCTCGCCGCGAAGGCGACGCGCATGAAGAACTCGTCCCACGAGATGACGTCAGATCGCTTGCCCGGCATGCCCGCACCTCTCCCCCGTCGCGCAGGCACCCGTCACCCGCGCAGTTTGGTCAACAAGGATGATAGTAGTCTGGTCGCCCTGCGCCGGCTAGAGGCTGATCTGCGACAGCGCCTCGTCGTAGTCCGCCTTGGGCGCGAGCCTCCCGTCCGCATCCGTCTTGCTCGTGCGGGGCTCGAGGATGGTCTCCTGCTCGTACTGCGGGTAGTCGTACCAGAGGTCGCGCTCCCAGAGCTCGCCCACGATCTGCATGCGGTCCGCGAGATCGGCATGGCAGCGCAGGAGGAGAAGGTACTGACCCCGCAGGCTGGAGTCCGCCTCAACCTGCTGGGACGAGAGGTCCTGATAGGCAGACTTGACCTGCTCAAGGAGGGCGTTGGCGTCCGCCGCGTGCGCATTGCGCTCGACCCAGCGGTCCGCGTAGCCGTCGTCGAAGGTCTGCTCGCTGGCATCGACCTTCTGGGCGAGGCTCTTGAGCTCGAACTGGCGCTCGACCAGAGTCTGGCGGAGCCTCCGCTCGTCCTCGCCGCCTGCGACGGGGTTGCCCGAGGCAGCCGCCTGCGAACCGTTGGGGGTCGCCGCCTGCGAGCCGTCGGCATCAGAGCCTCCCTCCCGCGTCGGCGAGCCAGCCTCGGAGTCGCCAGACGGGGATGCCGCCTGCCCGGAGGCCTGCTGGCCCACCCTGGGCGCATAGGGGTCGACGAAGCGGTTGCCGCAGCGGCTCATCGCCAGGAGCACCAGGAGGAGCACCACGACCATGCCGACAAGGATTCCCAGGGGCAAGTTGTGGTCGCTGCTCCAGCCGTCCGGCTCGTCCTCCTCGCGCCGCGCGTAACGGACGGAGAGTGGCGCCTCCTTGGTGAGCACCTCGTCAAGGGGGAGAACGGCCTCGTCTTCCTCTGGCACCTCGCCCTCAGCCGGGGCGTCGTCCTTGTCTGGCACCTCGCCCTCAGCTGGGGCGTCGTCCTTGTCTGGTACCTCGCCCTCAGCCGGGACGTCGCCCGCAGCAGGAGCGTCATCCTCGGCCGGGACATCGCCCTCCTCCGGAAGCTCGCCTGCCGTCGGCTCGCCGACCGCCTCCGCAATGCCATCCACGGCCCCGCCTTCGTCCGCAGGCGCCCCTGCATCCGCCGCGAGCTCGTCCACCTCGAGCCTCCTCAGCGACGCCGTGCCCTGAAGGGCCTGGTCGTCCGGCTCGTCAAGCAGCTCCGGCCTCAGCCACTCCGCGAGCACGATGCCGCAGGAGGGGCAGCGCTCGTCCCCATCGTCGAGCGGAGAGGCGCAGTTGGGGCAATACGTGGCACGCATGGCAGCTCCCGGTGAGTCCGGACTCATCAGACACCCACCACTATACGAGGGCTTCAGGGGCTTTTAAAGCCACAGCCCCGCAAAAGGCCCGGACCTGGCATTCATGCTGGTCGTCGCGGCATAATGCCAACAGAGCGGGGCCGCGGCACGAGCGACGCCCGCAAGGACGGGCGGCCCCGAGGGCAAGGTCAGGAAAAGGGCAGACGAGCATGGACAAACCCTTCAAAACGCTGGACGAGCAGGTCGAGCTCCTACGGAGACGCGGCATGGGCTGCGGATCCCATGCCCAGCTCCTCCTCCTGCGCGAGGGCTACTACGCCGTCGTCAACGGCTACAGGCTGCCCTTCCTCGATCCCGTGGCCAGCGGCAGGGCGGACGACGACCGCTTCCTGCCCGGCACCAGCCTGGACGACGTCCACGCCCTCTTCTGCTTCGACCGCGAACTCCGCGCGGCGACCTTCTTCCGCCTGATGTCCATCGAGGGCCTCATGCGATCGGTGCTCTCGTACGTCTTCTGCAACCGCCACCGGCAGACCGAGGCCTACCTCAGGCCCCAGAGCTACAGCCGCCAGCGCGACTACCTGCGCGGGGAGGCGAGCTTCGAGGGAGACCTCGAGTGGATGATCAACACGCTCGAGCACCGCGCCCGCGGCGTGGAGGCGCAGGGAGGGGCGGGCGCGACCGCCAGCCCGGAGCGACGTGACGCCAGGCCGGACGCGCGCGTCGCCCACTATCGGCAGAACCACGACGGCGTGCCCCTCTGGGTGCTCTTCAACGAGCTCACCTTTGGCAACCTCAAGTACTTCTACGCCCTCATGAGGCGAGAGGAGCAGGAGGAGGCCACCGGCAGGCTCTGGGAGGCCTGCGAGCGCGGGGGCACGAGTCCGCTCACCCGCAAGGGGGTCTTCCACGACCTCGAGGAGCTCGTGGCCGTGCGCAACACCTGTGCGCACGGAGAGCGGCTCTATGACTACGCGAGCGAGGAGACGGGCCACAGAAGCTATCGCGAGCTCCTGGGTGTGACGGGCCGCTACCTCACGCCCGCCGAGGAGGCGAAGCTCAGATCGGAGGTCGAGGCGCTGGCGAAGCGCTACCTGCACGAGCATCCGAGGCTCGAGCGGGCCCTGGTCGGCGTCGCGCTGGGACGAGCCTGAGCGGCGCGGGCGGCGGCGTCGGGCGACGCGAACGGCACGAGCGGCGTCGGGCGGCACGAGCGGCGTCGGGCGGCGCGGGCGGCGGCGTCAATCGCAGCGGACGACGGGCCGCCAGGAGCGCGATGGCGGGGCCTCAGCGCCCAAGCGCCAGGGTGAGAAGCTCGCGGGCCCACTGCTGGGGCAGGCTCGCGAGGGGCGTGGCGGCGGGGACGCCCACGCAGTCGGCCCCCAGCCTTCGCGCCTCGCGCAGGGCGCGGAACAGGTGGCAGTCGCTCGACACGACGCAGACGCGCTCTCCCAAGCCGCAGCCCCTCCGACGCAGCAGCGCGAGCGAGAGCTCGAGGTTCTGGCGGGTGTTGGCCGCCTCGTCCTCCACGAGCAGCGACGACGCGGGCACGCCCCTCTCGCCCAGCCAATCCGCCATCACCGAGGCCTCGCTCCGGCCACCCTCCCCCGCGCCTCCCGTGCAGACCAGCAGCAGCTTGGGATGCGCGCGCCAGATCCCGAGCGCGCGGGCGAGGCGGAGCTCGAGCGTCCGTCCGGGACGACCGTCGCGCACGCCGGCGCCCAGCACTATGGCGGCACGGACGCCGGTGACGTCCGGTCGGGAGCGGTACGCCGCACGCAGCGCCACGAGGCCCGCCAGCAGGAAGAGCCCGACCGCCCCGCCCAGCGCGAGCGACGCGAGGGCGACGAGGCACCATCCGCCGCGTGCGCCGGCGAGGAGGCACGCCAGGCCGGCGGGGGCAAGCGACGCGAGCGCCCAGGGAATCATGCCGAAGCTCGCCCTGCCCCGATCGGCGGCGAGCGCCACGAGGTTCCACAGCTGGGGAAGCAACGTCGCGAGCACGCAGGCGAAGAGCCCCGCGCGCGACGCCAGACCGGCGGACGCAGACCCGGAGGCGAGGCCAGGCGCGTCTGCGGGCACGCACGCCGCCCTCCACAGCAGTGCGGCCGAGAGGGCCGACGCCCCAAGACAGGTGCCCCAGCTCAGGGGCGCAAGGCGCCTCTCGCTTCCCACCAGCGTGCTCGCAGGGGTGTCGCCGCGCGCTCCCATGGCCCCTCCTCGGGAAGAGTTTTCGTGTCAATCGGCCAAGCGGCCAAAGCCACCCACCCTTTGGGTATAAGCCATACGTACGCAAGACGCCAGCGCGGGCGAGACCCCGACTCGGTCGCCCGCACCGACACGCAGGCCCCTTCGAAAGGAAGAACCACATGGCACTCGATTCCAGCGTCACCAGCAGCCTCAACGAGCAGATCAACAAGGAGCTCTACTCCGCCTACCTCTACATGACCTTCGCCGACTTCTTCGAGGACCGCGGCCTCAAGGGCTATGCCAACTGGTACGTCATCCAGTCCCAGGAGGAGCTCGACCACGCCAGGATCCTCCGCCGCTACCTGCTCGACAACGACTTCGTCCCCACCATGGAGGCCATCGCCAAGCCCGACGTGGCCCTCACCGACGACCTCACCGTACTCAAGGCTGGCCTCGGCCACGAGCAGTTCATCACCGCATCGATCAACGACTGCTTCGCCGCCGCCCACAAGCTCCACGACTACCGCACCATGAATCTGCTCGACTGGTTCATCAAGGAGCAGGGCGAGGAGGAGACCAACGCCTCCGACATGATCAAGGACTACGAGCTCTTCGGCAACGACCCCCGCGGCCTCTTCAACCTCGACCGCGAGTACGCCACCCGCGCCTACGTGCAGACCACCACGATGGCGATGTAGCCACAGGCCACACAGGGGACCGCTGGGCGGGACGCTGGCTTCGGGCTGGCGTCTCACCCTTATCATGTAGGGCCAGAACATCCAACGCGCCGCGGGCGGACGGATGCCAGGTGCCGCGTCGCGGCGGCGTCCACCACCCGCGCAAGCCGCCCGGCCGGGGCCGGAGCAGAGGGGAGCCTGCCATGTCTTGGTACGAGGAGTCGGTCGTCTACCAGGTGTACCCCCTGGGCCTCTGCGGGGCGCCGCACCAGAACGACGGCGCGTCCGAGCCCGAGAGGCGCCTGCGCCGCCTGATTGACGACGGCTGGGTGGGCCACATGTCCAGGCTGGGCGCGAGCTGCCTCATGCTCAACCCCGTCTTCCAGAGCTCGAGCCACGGCTATGACACCATTGACTACCTCACGCTGGACCGCAGGCTCGGCACCAATGACGACCTCCGCGCGCTCGTCGACGCCTGCCACGAGGCGGGGATCAAGGTGCTCCTGGACGCCGTGCTCAACCACGTGGGCCGCGACTTCTGGGCCTTCCGCGACGTGCTCCAGAACCGGGAGGCAAGCCCCTATGCAGGCTGGTTCAACATCGACTGGGGCGGAAACGACGAGTGGGACGACGGCCTGAGCTACGAGTGCTGGCAGGGCGTCCCCTACCTCGTCAAGCTCAACCACTCCGACTTCGCGCTCAACGACTACCTCGCCGACGTCATCCGCCAGTGGGAGCGCGAGTTCGACGTGGACGGGCTGCGCCTGGACGTGGCCTACTGCCTTGACCGCGGCTACCTCGCCTACCTGCGGCGAATCGCCAACGAGCTCACAGAGGCGCGCAGGGGGCGGCTGGGCGAGAGGGACGCCGAGTTCGTCCTCGTGGGCGAGACCATGTTTGGCGACTACAGGCAGTGGATGGGCGACGAGCTCTGCCACTCGGTCACCAACTACGAGGCGTACAAGGGCCTCTGGTCCTCGCTCAACGCGGCGAACATGCACGAGGTCGCCTATGCGCTCGAGCGCCAGAGCGGCAGCCATCCTTGGGACCTCTACACTGGCAGGCACCTGCTCAACTTCGTGGACAACCACGACGTGCCGCGCATCGCCACGCGCCTGGATGACCCCAGGCAGCTCCCCGCCCTCTATGGGCTGCTCTTCGCCATGCCCGGAGTCCCCTGCGTGTACTACGGCAGCGAGTGGGGCATCGAGGGCGAGCAGCACTTCGGCGACTACGAGCTGCGCCCCGCCCTGGACGCCCCGGAGTGGAACGACCTCACGAGCTGGGTCGCGTCGCTCGCCGCCTGCAGAAGGCCCGGGCACCCCGGCGCCGAGGCGCTCGCCTGGGGAGACTACGCCCAGCTCGACTGCCAGCCGCGCCAGCTCCTCTTCCAGCGCCAGAGCGAGCACGAGCGGCTCATCGTGGCCGTCAACGCGGCGGACGAGCCCCACACCTTCCACTTCGACGCGCGCTGCGGTCGCGCCGTGGACGTCATCACGGGAGAGGACCACGACTTCGGCGGAGGCTCGGAGGTCCCGCCGCTGGGCGTGCGCTACTGGCTCTGCGAGCGCTAGGCTGGCTAGGCTGGCACGGGCGCGGCTCCTCTCGCCTGGGCACGCTGTTGCGCACGACCCTCTCGCCTGTCACGCTGTTACGCACACGCGGTTCTCGCCCATCACGCCATTGCGCACGCCGTTCTCATCCACCACGCTCGAACGCACAGACACCTCTCCCGCCAACTGGGCAAACGCAGATGCGACCGTGCGCTTCGGCGTGCGCGTTGAGCGGAGCGTGCGCTTCGGCGTGCGCGTTGGGCAGGACGTGCGTTTCGGCGTGCAAGTTGAGAAAGTCGTGCGCTTCGGCGTGCGCGACGCACGCTGGCAGCACTCGTGCGTGCCAAGCGAGACGAGCGTTCGAGCGCGATTGGCTGCACGAACGGCGCAGGCGACTCCTACGCGCGGCGGGTCTCGTTGCTGATGACGCAGCGGTTCGCCGGCAGCCAGACGCTGCCCCACTCGAAGGGGGTTCCGTCATCCAGGCGCACCAGCTGGTCGAGCTCGAGCACCGGCGCGTGCTCGTCGCACTCCAGGTGGCCGCCGCGCACCTTGCCGGCGGTGCGGGCCGTGTAGACCATCTCGGAGCGGCCGATCTCGTGGCCGCTCGTGCGCTGCACGGCGGCGAAGAGCCCCTCTCGCGTGAAGTCGGCTCCCTCGAGCCCCGGACAAACGCCCAGGTTGAGGTGGCTCTCGATGAACATGACCGCGCGCTTGCGCACGTAGCGCACGCGGCTCAGGTATAGGTAGTCGCTGCCCAGCTCGATCTGCAGGTTCTCAGCGCAGAGGGGGCCGGCGGCTCGCACCTCGCACTCTATGACGCGGGTGGTGAAGTCGATTCCCTGATGCCCCATCGACTCGCCAAACGAGAGCAGGCGGTTAGACGACGGACGCGCCATGACCGGCTGCACCACGAAGGTCCCGCGGCCGCGCTGCTGCACGAGCAGGCCCTCGTCCACCAGCTGGCGGACGCCCTTCTGCACCGTCCCGCGCGAGAGGTGGAGCATGTCCATGAGCTCGTGCTCCGAGGGGATGGGCTCGTCCACGCCCCAGTCCTTGGAGTAGATCTTCTCCCTCACGAAGTCGGAGACCTGCACGTAGAGCAGCTCTCCTCCCTGCTTGCCGAACACGGGGGCGCTCGGGGCGCTGTTGCTAGCGGCGTCGGGCACGGGGGCCCTCCCTTCTGAGGGGCTCCGCCGAGGCGCCTTGCTCGGCGTAGGCCAGGAGGCCCTCGAGCATGCGCTGCTGGACCTCCTCGAACATGTTGGAAAAGAGCTCTGGCGTGAGCATGCTGTAGGCGGGCGTTCCGTCCACGTGATGCAGGCGGTTGTCGCGCACGATGGCGGAAGCGGCAGCGACGCTCGCCCTGAGGTCGGGCTCGAGCACAGGGTACTGCGGGAAGGCGTGGGCCTGTCGGACGAGCTCGTCGTCCAGGCGGCACTCGAGACGCAGGTCGAGGGTGCGGCCAAAGAGGTCGAAGTCCCCCTGCTTGCGGATGCGGGTCGTCTCGCCCGGACGGATGCCCATGCCCTCGATGAAGGCGTTCACGTCGTGGTTGTAGGCGTTGTCTGCCACGAGGTGGCACCAGGTACCCAGCACGAGGTCCAACACGCGACCGTCGGCATCGGCGCTGGGCAGGCCGAAGCGGCGCCAGAACTCCCAGTAGCGGGGCTCGGGCACGAAGTTTGGGTCCGCGAAGTGCGTGTCGTTGTAGACGATGATGCGCGTGGTGGGCTTGACCATGTAGCCCACGTAGACGTCGGGCAGGAAGTTGCCGAAGAGAAAGGCGTTGACGTCACGTATCCCCAGTTCCTGGGGGCTCCGCTTCTTCAGGAGGGCTTCCACGTGGGCGCTATGAATGTTCCAGCTCGGCATTGGAACATCATAGGACGTTTGCGCGCGCCGCGCCGACGGGGGCGATGCCTGGCGCGAGCGGACGGGGCGACGTCTGACGCGCGCGGCCTCGCGCACGCCGCGCGCTTCTCCGTACCAGCAACGTCAGACACGCGCCTCTCCCCCGCCCACTACGTCAATCGCGCGTCCCTCTCCACTGACTACGTCGCACACGTCTCCTCTCGTATCGAAAACGTCGAACGCGTCTCACGGCGCAGCCATAACGTCCATCGCGTCTCCCGAAGCGGTAACTACGTCGAACGCGTCTGCCGATGCATCAGCAACGTCCAACGCGTCCCGCAATACGTCGATTACGTCGAGCGCGTCTGAAGCGGATGCAGCAACTGGGCAAACGCAGGGTCCTCGGACGCATTGGACGCTTTGGAGCGAAAGTCGCACGCGTTGGACGTTGTCGGCAAAGCCGAGCGCGCGTTGGACGTTGTGGATGGCGAGGACGCACACCGTTGGACGAAGCCGGTGAAATCAAGCACGCGTTGGACGCAGTCACGGACGAGAGCTGCCCGCACACGACGTCGTGGCAGGCGTCCAAACGCAGCAAGAAGGCGGCCGGCGGCTCACTCGGAGCCACCGGCCGACATCCAGACGATTCTTTACCACTCTCGCACTACGAAGCGCCGAAGCGCCACCACTTCGTAGCCACCCGCGCAGCACGAAGCGGTGTGGCCGTCACGACGGCGCCGCTTGCACGCCACGCAGCACCACGCCGCAGCACCACGCCGCAGCACCACGCCACGCAGTGTCCGGCGCCCCAGTGCCCCCTAGCCGCGCACCTCTCCCCCGGTGGACTTGGTCACCTTGGCCACCAGCTTGCCGTGCGCCTTCTCCACCTCCTCGGAGGTCAGCGTGTGATCTGCCGCGCGATACTCGAGCGAGAAGGCCATCGACTTCTTGCCCACGCCCACCCTCACGGGGTCGCGGTACACGTCGAAGAGCTCCGCGCTGGCCAGGAGCTTGCCACCGGCGCTCTTGATGCGCTGCATGACCTGCTCGTAGCCCAGGCCCTCGTCCACCACCAGCGCCAGGTCGATGGAGACGCCGGGCAGCGTGGGAACGTCCTCGTAGGGCAGCTCGTCCTTGGCCAGCCTCAGCAGCGCCGCGACGCTCAGCTCGAAGGCCACGACCGCGTCGTCAATGCCGAAGGCCTTGAGCGAGCGCGGGTGCACGTTGCCCACCCAACCGATGAGCTCGCCCTGGGCCAGCACCTCGGCGGAGCGGCCCGGCTGCAGCCAGCCATAGGCCTCGGGGTCGGCCGCACGGAAGCGGACCTTGGTGATGCGCAGGGCCTCGAGCAGGGTCTCGACCACGCCCTTGGCGTCGAAGAAGTCCAGCTCGCCCGTCTTCTGGTTCCAGGCGTCGTCCGCCCAGGAGCCGCTCAGCACGCCGGCCACCATGCTGGGCTCGTCGGGCTGGCTCCTGTGCTCGTGGCCGTAGAAGACGCGGCCGACCTCGTACAGGTGGACGTTCTTCACGCCGTGGTCGCGGTTGTAGGCGACGGAGCGCAGGAGGGCGGGCAGCATGTCGCGACGCATCTCGCTCTGGTCGGCGACGAGCGGTCGCAGGATGCGCACGGGCACGCCCTTGCCCGTCTCGCCCATGCCCAGAAGCTCGAGCTCCTGGGGGTCGGCGAAGTTGTAGGTGGAGGTCTCGCTCAGGCCGGCGGCGCGCAGGGTCGAGCCGATCTTGCGGAGCGTCCGCTGCTCCTCGGTCAGGCCGCCGGCGTGGTTGCGGGCCGCAGGCAGGGTGGGCTCCACGTCGCCCTCGCCCCAGAGGCGCAGCACCTCCTCCACCAGGTCGACCTCGCGGGTGAGGTCGGGACGGTTGGTGGGGGCCGTCACCTCGAGGGCACCGTCCTTCCCCGCAACCACGTCACAGCCGAGCAGGCGCAGGCGAGAGGCCATGAACTCGTCCTCGATGGGCGCACCGCAGAGCGAGCGCACGCGCTCCGGGCGCAGCGTGAGCCGGGACGCGGCCACGGGGGCGGGGTACTCGTCCACCCTGCCCTCGCAGACCTGGGCGCCGCAGCACTCCTCGAAGAGCGCGGCGGCCACGTCGGAGACGCGGGCGCAGCCGCTGCCGTCCACCTGGCGCTCGTAGCGGATCGACGCCTCGCTCATGAGGTCGAGGTTGCGGCTCGTGCGGCTGATGTGGCCCTTCTCGAACACGGCGCTCTCGAGAAGGACGTCCACCGTGCCCTCGTCGATGTCGGAGTCGAGGCCGCCCATGACGCCAGCCAAGGCCACGGGGGCCTTGCCGTCGTCCGTAATCACGATCATGTCGCTGGTGAGCTCGCGCTCCACGCCGTCCAGGGTCACGACCTTCTCGCCATCGGCCGCCGCGCGCACCACGACGTGACGCTTGCCGTCGCGTTCGGTGAGCTTGCCCAGGTCGAAGGCGTGCAGGGGCTGCCCGGTGAGGTACATGACGTAGTTGGTCACGTCCACCACGTTGTTGATGGGACGACTGCCGGCGGCGATGACGCGACGGGCCAGCCACTCGGGGCTGGGACCAATCTTCACGTTGCGCACCACGCGCGCGGTGTAGCGACCGCAGAGCTCGTTGTCGTCGATGCGCACGTCCACCAGGTCGGAGCTGCGACCGAAGTCGGCGCTCTCGTGCCTGATCTGGGGAAGCTCGACGTGGGTCGGCTCGTCCAGCATGGCGCTGACCTCAGAGGCCATGCCTAGCATGGAGAGGCAGTCGGGACGGTTGGGCGTGATCTCGCAGTCGATCACCGTGTCGCTGAGCCCCATGTACTCGGTGAAGTCCACGCCCACGGGCGTGTCCGCAGGCAGGATCATGATGCCCCTGTGGTCGCCATCCAGGCCCAGCTCACGGCTGGAGCAGTTCATGCCACGCGACTCGACGCCGCGCAGCTTGCCCTTCTTGATGGTGACGCCACCAGGGAGCGTGGCACCCACGAGGGCGGTCACGGTCTTGTCTCCCTGTTCGAAGTTCTGGGCGCCACAGACCACCTGCAGGGGTTCGGGCTTGCCGTCGGCGCCCAGGTTATGCGCGCCAACGTCCATCTTGCACACGTACATGTGGTCAGAGTCGGGATGGGAGACCTTCTCGAGCACCTGGGAGGTGACCACCTTGGTGATGTCGGCGCCGACGCGCTCGACGGCCTCGACCTCGGTGCCGGTGCGGACGAACTCGCGCACCAGTTCCTGGGGGTCGTCGGGCAGGTCGACCATGGTCTTGAGCCATTCGTAAGAGACGCGCATGGAATTCTCCTTCTTGGTCGCGCGGAAGTCTTGGTCGCGCGGGGTCTGCGGACTTAGAACTGCCTCAGAAAGCGCATGTCGCCGGTCATCAGCATGCGCAGGTCGGGCAGGTCGTAGCGCAGCGCGGCCACGCGCTCCACGCCGATGCCGAAGGCGAAGCCCGAGTACCTCTCGGGGTCGATGCCCACGTAGTCGAAGACGTTGGGGTCGACCATGCCGCAGCCCAGGATCTCGAGCCAGCCGGTGTTCTTGCAGAAGCGGCAGCCCTTGCCGTGACAGACGCCGCAGGACACGTCCACCTCGCAGCTGGGCTCGGTGAAGGGGAAGAAGTGCGGGCGGTAGCGGGTCGCGCGGTCCTTGCCGAAGATCTCGCGGCAGAAGTAGTCCAGCGTGCCCTTGAGGTCACCGAAGGTGATGCCCTCGTCCACGACCAGGCCCTCCACCTGGGTGAACTGTGGCAGGTGATTGGCGTCGGCGGTGTCGGGGCGGAACACCGTGCCCGGGCAGATCATGTAGATGGGAGGCTTCTTCTCCTCCATCACATGCACCTGGACGCCGGAGGTCTGGGTGCGCAGGAGGACGTCCGACTCCCCCAGGACGTGCTGGACCTTGCCCTCGGGCGCGCGGTCCTCCACGTAGAAGGTGTCCTTGGCCGAGCGGCTGGGGTGGTCCTCGGGGGCGTTGAGCGCCGTGAAGTTGTAGTAGGTGGTCTCCACGAAGGGACCGTCCTCGACGGTGTAGCCGAGCCCCACGAAGATGTCCTCGATCTCCTCGCGGATCTGGCTGATGAGGTGCTGGGTGCCCGGGGTCAGGCGGCGGCCCGGCAGGGTCACGTCCACGGCCTCGGCCTGGATGCGCGCGTCGAGCACGGCCCGGGCCAGCTGCTCTTTGCGACCGGCGATGGCGGCGTCAACGTTGGCGCGCACGGTGTTGGCGAGCTTGCCCATGGCGGGGCGCTCCTCGGGGGGGACCTTGCCCATCATGTGCATGAGCGCGGTCAGGGAACCCTTCTTGCCCAGGGCGGCGATGCGAATCTGCTCCAGGGCGTCGAGGGTGGTGGCTCCCTTGAGCCCCTCCTCCACCTGATCCTGGATGGCCCTCAGGTCGTCGGACATTGCCATGTTTGGAAACCCCTCTCGTCGCCGCCGGCAGGCTGCCGGCGCCCTCCTGCCCAAGAACGAAAAACCGTCCTCGGGCCCACAAGCCCAAGGACGGAATGATTCCGCGGTACCACCTTGATTGGCGTCGCGTTTTCTCTCGCGACCGCCCGCTCTTCCGCCCCGTGCCGTGGGGCCTACGGCTTCCCTACTTGCGGCGGCGAGCGCTGCGTTGAGGTCGCGGCTGGTGGAGTGAACTTCGCAGCCCAGCCTTGGAGGCACCTCTCAGCCGGTGGGTGCCCTCTCTTCTCCGCTGGCGACGCGGGCTGCGAACCTCTCCGTCATTGCCTTCGGCGTATGGTAGCACATCGGGGGGCGAGAGGAGCGATCAGCCTGAAACGCCCGGGACCGCGCCATGCGACCCCGGGCGTCACTGAAGCATCGGACAATTCGACGGAGAGGCCTAGAGGGTCGGGTCCTCGTCCTTGGTCTCGTCGGAGGCCATGCCGGCACCCGTATCGGAGTCCTCGTCGGAATCCTCGTCCGCGTCCTCGACAGCAGGCTCGTCGGGCGTCGTCCCAGCAACCTCGCCGGTCACGCCGTCCGCCGGCATCATCGGCGCTGCAACCGTCGGCGCGTCCGCGGCGAGCTCTTCGACCACAGGAGCCGCCTCGTCCGCGGCATCCGTGGCCTCCACGGATGCCGTCCCGTCCACGTCCTCCGTGACCTCCGTGGCAACCGCCGCAGCTGGCACGTCCAGAGGCGTGACGGCCTCCGGGGCAGAACCGGTGGGATCGGCCGGCACGACATCCGCAGCCTCGCCGCTCCAGGCAGTCGGGTCCACCGGAACGACGGGAGCCACCGTGGCACCGCCCAGCATCAAGGCCTCGGGCAGAGGGTCTCCGCTCGCGCCCCATGCAGGGACGTTGAACTGCCTCATCCACAAACCAACCGCCGCGTACTCCACGAGGCTTGCGAACGAGGTCGCGACCGACCCCAGATAGCCAATCACCAGCATCATCGGAATCATGCCCGTGATCATGGAGATGATCTCGTTGTAGATGAAGTACGAGTCATCCAGGTATGGCGAGTAGGAGTAGGCGCTGGTGTAGGCGGCCATGCCGATCGCCCTCGTGATCAGGGGGATGAACGCGATGAGCGCGATCAGGTACACGGCCAGCGCGATGATCAGCGAGATCAGGATGCAGAGGCCCGCGATCCTGGCGATGCCGCCGAAGTCCCTCTTGAGCATCTCGAAGATGCGGTCGGCCCTGTAGCCCGCCTTGAAGTTCTGGTAGATGGCCGCCCTCACGCAGCAGACCGCCAGAATCGTGCCGCCGAACACCCCAATGACGAGCGACAGGAGGAACGGCACCACGCCGCCGTGGCTGATGCTCGCGACCAGTGACATGATGATTCCCAGCAGCACGCCCCAGCCAATCGTGGACGCGAAGCCACGCCACCCGCTCTTGATGCACTCACCCACCCCGATGCCGCGTCGCTTCGGCGCGGCATCGGCGCCCCAGGCGATGAGTCGCGACCACTCGAACACGTAGCCCGAGGTCCCGAGCGGACCTGCGATGGGGACGAAGTTGGCGATGCCCATTACGAGCGGCACCTTGTACCAGCCGGGCTCCTTGCCTATGAGCGCCCAGGAGCGCGAGAAATATCCCTTGCCTTCTGCCATTTGCAAATCCTTTCGTAGATGTGTCGGACGCATGCCACCCGTCTGCCGCAGCTGTGGCGTTCGGGCGCGCGATGCGACGGCCTTCCTAGTCGAGCAGGCTCGAACCCTTGGTCAGGTCGCTCAGGTCAATGCCAGTATAAGAGCTCAGGGGCTCCAGGGAGGCGACAGCGGCGTCGCGGGCGGACTGGTAGTCGGCCGCAAGGCTCTTGTCCTCGTCCGTCACCAGCAGGTCCGCGAGGTTAGAGAGCTCCTCCGTCTTCCCCATGGCGTCGACGAGGTCGTTCTTGTCCGAGTTGAACGTCTGCGCGATCGAGTTGACGGAGGACGTGTCACCGGACGAGATGGCACCGGAGAGCTGGCTCAGGAGGTCTGCCAGCGCGACGCTCTTGTCCGCGACGTCCTGGAACTTGGAGAAGTCCGCAGACGGGACGGCCGCCTTTGCGGCGCTGACGTCGGCGGAGAGGGAGCTCGCATGCTGCTTCGCGCCCTCGACGTCGGTCGAGAAGCGAGCCGAGTCTATCGATGCGACATCGGACGCGGCGTTGACCACGCTGATCGCGTCGCCGACGCTGGTCTGGAAGTTGCTGAGGTCGGAGTAGTAGGAAGTGATGCTGCTGCTCGCGGTGTAGGCGCCACCGAGGGAGTCGACGACCTTGCGGCCCGTCTCGACCATGTTCCTGCGCGCGTCGACGGAGCTCTGCAGAGCGGCGATCGCGTCCTTGTCGGCGCCGTCGAGCGCCCATTCGCTGGACTTCGCCTCGCCGAGCTCCTTCTGCGCCGCGTCGAGGGAGTCCATCGCGGACGAGAAGGTGTCGTCGGCGTCGGAGGGATCGCTCAACGCGAGGGAGAAGTATTCGAGGTCGGCATACCGGTCAAGGTCGACGAGCTCCTGGTCTGCGGAGACGATCTTCTCGGCAGACTCGTGGATGGCGAGACGACCCGCGTTCGCAGCCTGACCTCGCGCGAAGAGGAAGGCGCCAGCGCCGACGAGCACGGCCACCGCCGCGACGATGCCGATCACAACCTTCTTGTTCACTGGCTTCTTGGGTGCGGACTCATCAGGCGTGGATGCGCTGGCGCCAGAGGCGGTGGAGGCCACGGCCTCCCCCAGCCCCTCCGGCGGCACGGGGGCACCGGTACGTGCGGGCGCCTCTGAGAGCTGCGGGGTTGATTCGTTCTCTTCCATGCTTTATCTCCAATCCATCAAAAGGCCTCTGGAGTTTACCCCAGAGGCCTTTTTCAGTCTTTACCGACAAGGCAAAGTGATAGGGTCAAAACTTTTACGACTGCTTCCTACGAAGCCAGACTGCACCACTCAACCCAAGCACACCTGCGGCGCCAACGAGGGCGATTACTCCGGCACCCAGGCCGTCGTCGCCCGTCTTGGGCAGCGCGGACTTCCTGGCCGGCTTTCCGGGCGTCGGGGGCGTGGGGGTGTGGCGGTTGGTCAGCCTGTAGCCGCTCGTGGCGTCTCCCGAGACCTCGGAGCTGTAGCCGTTGGGGACGTCCACTTCCTTGACCGTGTACGCGATGTCCTTGCCGCCGTCCTTCTGGTACAGGTCGCCCCAGACGTACGTCCACTTGTTGCCTGCGGAGAGCTCCACCACGTCACCCATGGGCTTGCCGTCGGCGTAGAGCTGTACCTTGACGGAGGTGGGGCGGATGCCGTCCTTGTCGTTGCCGTCGTCCCACGCCTTGGTGACCGTGAGCGAGGTCCTGCCGGGGGCGTAGGAGTTGGTGACGTCAAACCCGTTGACCTTGCTCGTGTAGCCCTCGACCGCGTCCTCGGTCACGGTGTAGGAGATCTCGTGCCCGTCGGCCTGGTCGTACTTGTTAAGGCCGTCGAAGGACCACGCCCAGCCGTCGTCGGACGTGACGGTCTTCGCGGCCCGCTCGACCCCGTCCGCCAGCAGGCGCACGGTGATGGAGTCGGGGCGCTTGCCGTCGCGGTTGCCGTCGTCATCCCAGGTCTTAGTTCCGGAGACGCCGACCTTCTCGGTGTTGGTGTTCGTGATGGTGAAGCCCGATGCGGCGTCGCCCGAGATGGACGAGCTGTATCCGTCGACCACCTCCTCGCTGACCGTATAGGCGATCTCGGTGCCGTGGTCGCGATACTTGGGCAGGTTCTCGAAGGAGGCCGTCCAGTTGTTGCCATCGCTCAGCGTGACGGTCTTGCCCGTCGCCGCGCCGTCCGCGAGCAGGCGCACGGTGACCTGGCTCCCCTTGGGGCCGACCCACGCCTTGGTCACGGGGACCGACGTCGTCTCGGGGGCATGCGTGTTGGTGAGGTTGTAGCCGTTGGAAGTAGCCGTGTAGCCCGCGACCGCGTCCTCGGCCACCGCGTAGGCGTACTCGTGGCCGTCGGCGGGGTCGTACTTGGCGAGACCGGCGAAGGAGTAGCTCCAGCCGTCGGCCGCCGTCACGGTCTTGGAGTCGACCTTCACGCCGTCCCTCAGGAGCCTGACGGTGATGGAGGCGGGGCGCCTGCCGTCCTGGTCGTTCGCGTCGTCCCAGGTCTTGGTGCCGGAGACCCTCACGGTCTCCTTGTTCGTGTTGGTGATGGTGAAGCCATGCTCGACGTCACCGGTAACATCGACGTGGTACTTGTCGGCATCGACGCCGGACACATCGGCCTCTTCCAACGTGTAGGTAATCTCATCCCCCGACGTGGTGTACTTAGGCATGCCCGTGAAGGAGGCTTTCCAGTCGTTATCCTCGGAAAGCGTAACGGTCTTCCCGGTGTCCACCCCGTCGGCTTTGAGCTTGACCGTGACGGAATCACCCTTGGGACCAACCCAGGACTTGCTGACGGGGATGTCAATCTTGATACGCTCGTCAGTCACCGTCTGGATGGCACCGCCCGACGCGTTGACATTGAGGGTGAACTCCTCCTCATTGAGCAGGTAGCCCTTGGGTGGCGTCTTCTCCTTTACCTTATAGGTACCGGAAGTGAGGGACCCTGACGTCACCGTGCCATCGGACCCAGTGGTTAGATCGAAGCTGTTGCTATCGGAGTCGGTCACGGTAAAGACCGCATTGGCGAGCGTGACGGAATTATCGTCCGCATCGACCTTGATGAGCTTGATCTCATTGGCGAGGTTACCATCACCCGAACCGCCGGAGCTGGCGGCGGCATGGGTTGCCGAGTAGTCCTTGCTCTGCTCAGAGGAACTGAGCTTCATGGTGTTCCGCAACGTCGTTCCAGGCGTGTAGGTGGTCTTGTATTCGAGGCGGTACTGGGTGCCGTTGACGTTGCCCAGGCTGAGGGTGAAGGACTTGCCGTCGGGGGCGATCGTCAGCTTGTCGCTGAGGTCTATCTGCTCGAACCACTGGGTGGTGATGCCCTTGGAGTCAAACTCGACGCGCGTCAGCACGAAGCTGTCGGGGATGTAGGTCTCGGTCCCGGCCCCACCAGACAGGTGGTCGGTGATCACCACGTTCGTGAGGTTGGCCTTCATGTGGTTGATGCGGACGGCCCACTGGGCCTTGTCGGCATAACCCGCGACCTTGCCGCCCCACTTGTTGAGCACCTCGTCGTGAAGCTCAGTGCGGCCGGTGACCTTGACGGTGACCGGGGTGACCGCCCCGTTGACCGTCACGTCGAAGGTGTTGTCCTGTCCGACTGTCACCTGCGACTCGTCGAAGCGAGAGGCCAGCCTGATGGAACCCTTGACGTTCTCCTTGCCTTCCACCCAGTCCGTGAAGGAAACGCGGACCGTGCCACCAATGTCACCAGGACCAGGGGCGACATGCGCCTTGGCAATCACCGTCGAGCCATCGGGGCCCGTGATGTCGAAGTCGCGTACCGTCGTATCGGACGGGAACTTCATATTGCTGGGAAGCGTGATGTCAAAGTAGTCATCCTTGTGCAGATTCGCACCGTTTTGGCTCGCATCCCAATTCATCGCCAGGTAGAACGTCTCAGTGATGTACATACTCGTGGCAGTACCGCCACTGACTCTCTGGATCTGTAGGTCACTGATTGTTGCTGTGACCTCCTTGGCCTCGCCGGCGAAGGCGTTCGACGGCAAAACTGCCAGCATGGTTACCATGGCAAACAATGCCGTCAGGGCAAACGCCCTGAGCCTCAGGCGGATGGGGCTCTCGCGATAAGAAAAGGCAGGCATGCTGCTCCTCTCCCAACGAAGTGACAAGATTGCAACTGGCTACCAGTGAAGGCCCTATAGCTTTGCGTCGCCGCCTTTCGACGGTTTTGCCCAACACAATTTAAGGGAAAAGAGTAGACATAATCAAGCTGAAAATACTAATCTCGCTCAATAAGAAATCGATTCATGCCAAAACCCTGATCCAATCTCATTGCAGGGGGGGTCGAACTTGAACGCTTCGCCAACAACAGCATCCCGATTTGACCTCCCCACGCGAACCGAAGTCGGAGGCCTGAGCCTGATATTGGGGCTACGTCGGCACTCGAGATTCGAGAGCCTCGCACTCACGTTGTCCAACCTCAGGTGTGGGACGTCCCTAGCCGCAATAACACTCTTCATGGAAACGTACATGCTCGTCAATAATTTTCTCATGGAGAGGAACGAGCGACTGGTATGCCAGCTCGGATGGCCTTAGATCATACAGCATCGCATCGCATACGCCACGCTCTTCGTCAGCGCCACACTGCTCATCGGGTGGAACGCCTATCGTTCTCTGCGAGGGATGGAACACGTTTCGCTCAGCGTCTCGCAGGCAATAATCTGGCAGTTCGTGGTGGTCTCTCTCGCCTTTGGCGTCTTTGTTGCCATGGGTGACCTCGCTCGAGGCAACGGTGTGTACTCCTTCATCGTCCAAGTGGTAAGCATCGTCTGCGTATTCGCCATCCGCCCCATCGTGCTCATACCCGCCATAGCCGCGACGTTCGGCCTCGTCATCTGGCAGGCAGCAAGGCTATCAGCCACGAGCCACGGAACGCTCACGAACTTCATTTCACTCGGTCTCGTTCTCATCGTTGCCTGTTGTGTCAGATACCACACGCGTATGTGCGACATCCGCTCTCAGGAGCGTCTTGAGCGGTATTCGTTCCAAGACGCCCTTACAGGCTTAGGTAACGTGAGGGCACTCTACGTTGACGTCCAAAGAAGCATCGGAAAACGAGTCAACATCGCAGCACTGGACATAGACAACTTCAAAACATATAACGACCGATTCGGTCATGAGACCGGTGACCGCATTCTCTCGCTTTTTGCAACAATCATTTCCCGCGAGCTTGGCGGTAGCATCCAGCTCTATCGCCTAGGCGGTGACGAGTACCTCGCGATGTCCACGTCCGTCCCATCTGACGAGTTCGCAGCTCGTGTTGCAAAAAGCCGCAAAGTCTTCGAAAGCCGTATGGCAGACAACCATATACGAATAGGCAAGGCAACCATCAGCTTCTCCATCGGCTACGCATCCGGCAGGATTAACGAGACGGACGACATCAAGCCACTCCTAAACAAAGCGGACGTCGAGATGTACCAGGAGAAACACAGCCACCACTGTGCGTCGTGACCTCACCCCCGTACCGCGGGCATCTCTCCCCTGACGAGGGCTTCGATGGCGTCTGCCACCGCCTCGTCCTCGACGCGTCCCAGCCGCCAGCTCGCCGCCGCCTTGGCCTCCGGCGTCGCACCCTCCACGGCAAACGAGAGCGGCACGTGCTCCAGCATGTTCACGTCGTTGCCCCCGTCGCCAAAGACCGCCACCTGGTCGAGGCCGATTCCCAACCGCTCGCAGAGCACGTCGACCGTCTCCACAATTCGGCGCTTCCGTGCGCAACTCCGATCTATCGCCACTTCTGGCAGCTGGCACGACCAACCCGCAAGGCACCCGCTCTTCGAACAGCGAAATGATGGCGATGGGCCAAGTCTCGCGCTGGCGAAGTGACCCATGTCAGACCGTCAGCCGTCCCCATGCAAAACGATCAATGCGTCCCATGCAATAGTGCAGCGATGCCGCAGACACTGCCAGAGGCACCACCGGGAAAGTGGTCGTTAAGGATACATACTTTGCATTTTTTTACGAGTTATGTATCCTTAAGCGAGCTTTTCCAAGGAGGCAAGGTCCATGGCGGAACTCTACAGACGTGAGCTGTACCTCAAACGGCTAAGGCCTTTCTACGAGACTGACCTCATCAAGGTCGTGACGGGCATGAGGCGCTGCGGCAAGTCCTGCCTCATGCAGACCGTGATGGAGGAGCTGCGCGAGTGTGGGGTCGGCGAGGACCGCATCACCTACCTCGACCTCGACGCGAGGAGGTACCGGCGCGTGAGGGATCCCGACACCTTTGACAAGGCCATCGAGGCGGCCATAGGGGAGGACCCGCGCGGCAGCTACCTTTTCGTCGACGAGGTCCAGAATGTGGAGGGCTTCGAGGAAGTCGTCGAAGCATGGAGGCTCGAAGGCGTCTCGATTTTCATCACGGGCTCCAACTCCTACCTCCTCTCTGGGGAGCTCGCCACAAAGCTCACTGGGCGCTACGTCGAGCTTGAGCTCTTTACCTTGGCATTCCCCGAGTGGCTCGGCATGAGGGAGGCACTCGGGGAAGAGATTGGCCCTACGGCAGCGGAGTTCGAGCGATACCTGCGCGAAGGCGGCATGCCCGGCGCCGTGCGGCTCCCCAACCCTGCGGCACGCTCCGCTTACGTAGCGGACGTCATCGCCCAGGTCATCGAGAAGGACGTCAGCAGGCGCGCCGGCAAGGTCCGCAATGCCGAAGCGTTCCGACGCGTCATGACATACATGGTCTCCAACTACGCGGCACCTACGAACTTCGCCAACATCGCCGAGGAGCTCCGCGAGGCTCAAGGGACGCCCGTCCTCGCGAGGACGGTCTCACGCTACGCAGGCTACCTGGAGGCCGCCAAAGTGCTCTATCGCTGCCCCACGTTCGACCTCAAGAGCAGGAGGAGCCTTCACGGAGGCGAGAAGCACTACCTCGCTGACCTCTCGCTTTACTACGCGCTCAACACGGACAACCAGGTCAGCTACGGCCCAGCCCTCGAGAACGTGGTCTACCAGTATCTGAGGCGCCACGGTTGGACGGTCAGCGTGGGACGCGTTGGCAGGCTGGAGGTGGATTTCATCGCACGGAAGGACCAGCGCTACGTTTATGTTCAGGTGTCGATGAGCATCGTCGACCAGAATGTGGAGGAACGGGAGTTCCGTCCGTTCTCGCTAATCAGGGATGGGTGGCCGCGCTACCTGCTCACCCTAGACCCCCTCCCCACGACGCGGGACGGCGTCACGCACCTCAACATCGCGGAGCTGATGGCTTCGGACGCCGACCTCTAGCAGGGCCTCTTGCGAGGCCTAACAAGGCCTAGCGAGGCATCTCTCCCCTGACGAGGGCGTCGACGGCGCCGGCCACCGCCTCGTCCTCCACGCGGCCCAGCTGCCGGCTCGCCGCTGCCTTCGCCTCCGGCGCCGCGCCCTCAACCGCGAACGAGAGCGGCACGTGCTCGAGCATGCTCACGTCGTTGCCCCCGTCGCCGAACACCGCGACCTGGTCGAGGCCGATCCCCAGCCGCTCGCAGAGCACGTCGATGGCCGGGCCCTTGCCCCAGCCCGCCGTCATCACGTTGATCCAGCCCGGCTGCGGCACGTCGAAGGCGAGCTCGGGCAGCTCGGAGGCCAGGCGGTCCGCAAGCTCGTGCATGGCGGCGAGGTCTCCGTCGAGGAAGACGTTCGCCTTGACCGCGGAGGCCACCGGGACGTCGTCCACCACGCGGCAGCGCGCGGCGTACGAGGGAAAGCAGGCCTCGAGGTCGTCGAGCGAGCCCTGGACCAGCAGCGGCGTGGCGTCGTCGAAGACCACCGCCCCCGCCCCGCCGATGCCCGCCACGGCCTTCGCCAGCCGACGGAGCGCCCCCTGCGTCAGGAGCTCCTCATGCACGAGCTCCCCGTCCAGGTAGACCTGCATGCCATTGGAGGCCAGGGCCGTGGCGCAGCAGGCCTCGTCCCCGCCGAGCAGGGGGGCGATCCACTGGTGGCCTCGGCCGCTGGCGGGCCCGATGCGCAGGCCCGCGTCCAGCGCGCGGTGGAAGGCGGCGAGCGTGCGTCGTCCCACGACCTTCTGTCCGTAGGGCAGGATCGTGCCGTCGATGTCGGTCAGAATGAGTCGCACGTCGGTGGCCATGGGCCTTCTCCCCTGCCTCTGGGCTTCCTCGATTCGCGTGATGGGCGGACGGCTCGTGTGGCGCACGGGTGACTTCCGTCATCGCATGCGGTCCGTCCGCGAACGCGCGGTTCGTCCACGAGTATAGTTGCGGAGGCTTTCCCGCGCTGCGAGGGGCCTGCCCGCGCTGCGAGGGGCCCGCCCGCGCTGAGAGGGGCCTGCCTACGTTGCGAGGGGCCTGCCCGCGCCGAAACGAACGGAGCTCCCATGAGATTCACCCACGTCGCCTTCGACCTGGACGGCACCCTCATCGACACCGACCCGCCTTTGCTCAGGACCTGGCAGCGCACGGCCCATGGCTATGGGCTCGACCTGCCGCTCGACGACTTCCGCGTCGCCTTTGGCATCACGACCGTGGACGCGCTCGGGCACCTGGGGCTGGACGTCGACCCCGACGAGTTCGTCCGGCGCTGGAACGACGACTACGCCGCCTTCGCCGACGAGACGGAGTACTTCCCCGGCGCTCGCGAGCTCCTGCGCGACCTGCGCGGCCACGGGCTGGGCCTGGGCGCCGTCACCTCCCGCGAGAGAGACGAGTACGAACGCTTCTTTGACAAGTTTCACCTGGACGATCTGATGGGCCAGGTGGTCCTCGCCGACGCCACCGAGCGCCACAAGCCCGCGCCGGATCCCCTGCTGCGCTTTGCCCGGCTCGCCGGGGCGGACCCCGCACGCTGCGCCTACGTGGGCGACCAGCCCAGCGACGTCCAGGCCGCGCGTGCCGCCGGCTTCGCATCGTGCATCGTCGCCTGGAGCCACCCGCATCCCGAGGAGGCCGGCGCCGACTTCGTCGCCCACGGCTTCGACGAGCTCGAGCGCTGGCTGCTCGCGTGATAGGCGCCTGGCCCACGCGCCAGGCCGACCCACGACGACGGACTGACGCGGCTCTCTCCCGATCCCTTCCCGTGCCCCTGGAGGCAGCCATGCGCGTGTTCGACCTGCACTGCGACACCATCGACGCCCTCGCCCTGCGCGACGTGGACGCCATCGGCAGCGTCCTCGGCCCCAACGACGCGGACGACCTGGCGCACAATCGCCTCGCCCTGGACCTCGGCCGCATGCGCCAGGTCGCGGACGACGGCTGGTGCCAGTGCTTCGCCATCTGGGTGCCCGAGGTCCTGGAGGGGACGCCCTTCTCGCCTCGTGCCGCCTACGAGCAGGCCCGGGACTACTTCGAAGAGCAGGTCCAACTGCACGCGGACCTCGTGGCGCAGGCGCGCAGCATGGGCGAGGCAGACGCCGCCGTCGCCTCCGGGCGCGTGGCAGCCTTCCTGACCCTCGAGGGCGCCTCCCCCATGGAAGGGGAGCTCGGCTACCTCGAGCGGCTGCACGAGGACGGGGTGCGCATGGTCACCCTCTGCTGGAACGGCAGGAATGCCCTGGCCAGCGGGCACGAGACCTGCGACGGCCTGAGCGCGCTTGGCCGCCGGGCGGTTCGGCGCATGGGGGAGCTGGGGATGGTCGTGGACGTGAGCCACCTCAACGACGAGGGCTTCGCCGACCTGCTCGCGTGTTCTGACGCCCCGTTCGTGGCGTCACACTCCAACAGCCGCGCCGTCTGTGGGCACCCCCGCAACCTGACCGATGACCAGTTCCGCGCGATCGTGGAACGCGGGGGCCTTGTGGGCCTCAACTACTTCCGCGCCTTCGTCACCGAGCGCGCGGCGGCAGACGGTGCGATGGTCGCAGGCCGCCCCACGTCCGAGGTGAGCTTCGACGAGCTTGCCGCGCACGTGGAGCACTTCCTCGACCTGGGTGGGGAGAACGTCATCGCCCTGGGCAGCGACTACGACGGCTCGGAGGTGCCGGATTGGCTTGACGGCTGCCAGAGGCTTCCGGCCTTCCACGAGCGCATGGCCGCCCGCTTTGGCGACGAGCTATGCGAGAAGGTCTTCTTCTCCAACGCCCGCGACTTCTTCCTGCGCACGCTGGGCTGAGCCCGCGGGGAGCAAGGGGCGCGTCGCCCGTCGTCGAAGGCAAGCAAAGACAGCAAATCTCACGAAATGCTGTCGATTTTCACGTTTGGCCTGTTGGTGGGAATCGAAGACAGCAATTCTCACAAAATGCTGTCGGCCTCCCCGGGGATGGCATCATTACCCCCGGCAGCGCCACCTTGCCCCTACGGATGCTCGAACAGCAGCGTAGAGAGAAGCTTCTCTCGCCTTGCCCGCAACCCTTCGTCCGCAAGGGCTCGCCGCGGCAGCATGAGGCTCTGGCGGGTCGACCTCTCCAGCAAGATTATCAGCTGCTGCGCAAGCAGGTTCATGGCCCCGCGCTCGAGCAGGTCCTCCTTGGTCACCACGAGGGTCGCCCGGCCGCTCGCAGCCAGATCCCTCTCGCGGCGCCGGTCATCCACGTACTTCCGCCTCAGCTGCAGCCTGAGGGACCGAAGGCTGCGATCCAGACCGGCGTCTCCGGGACGGGATCCGAGGTCCATTGCCGCCGATTCTAGGCCACGCAGGTCAAGGTGTCCCTCCCCGTCATAATTCAAGCAGACGGGTGCCTGCCTGAACTCGATGTCGGGAACCCTCGACGTGCGAGTCATGGGCAAGCCAGCCCCAGCCTGCACGCGTCTGTTGAGCATGATGGGACCCAGGTCGTAGCCGCCCTCCCCGCCGGGAAGCGCAAGGAGCGTCGCAAGCACGGCCTCGAGGGGCGACCAGGCGTTCGGACCCGAAAGCCCCAGGGCACGCCCCACGCGTGACGTGGCACTGGAGGAAGGAAGCCGAGCGAGCTCCCAAAGCAGCTCGTCCGTCTCCGCGAAGGGGGCAAGCCCAAAAGCCACCTCCCCCCTGACGGGGTCGACCGGGTCGCACGCGAACGTCCCCTCCAGCTCGGATGCGACGCTTGACAGCAGGCCAAGCTCGAGCGAGGAAGAGAGCTGCATGAGCGTGAGGGCGGCACTGCAGGCGTAGACTCCTTCTCCCAAACACAAGAATGCAGGGAACTCGGGCTCGCCCGCGTATGCCTTCCCCTTGAGGAACGCATTGCTCGAACGCCTTGTATCGGGATGGCAGAGGCAGTCGAGCTTGCCCCACTTTGCCAGGTAGGCCTCTCCGTCAATGCCAAGGACGCGCAGCCGGGACATGAGGTCCTGCCTCTTGATCCGTTCTCCAGCACCCCGCTTCAGGGGGAAGGGACACGGCCGCGGACGGTCGTGTGCCGGATGGCTCCGGCGCCATGCGCGGATGAGCGCGAGTGAGGTCCTATGCGAGAAGACAATGTCCATGGACGGATTGTAGCGAGGGCAAAAATACTGCGCGTGCAGCTAGCTGCCAGTGATGTGCGCCTTGACCAGTCGGCCACAATTCCGCCCGGAGCGTCGGCTGCCAAGACGGCCATGGCAAGAAACAGCATTCTGTGAGATTTGCTGTCAAATTTTGCGTTTGGCCTGTTGGCAGAGAAAAACGACAGCATTTTGTGAGAAATGCTGTCGACTCCAGCCCCGTATGACCCCAAGCCCCGCCCGACTCCGTGATCGTACGACCACGACCCCGTCCAACCCCGGGCCCAGCGCGGCAGGAAGCGGGCCTAGCGCAGCAGGGAGGCGAGCTTCTTCGCGGCGAGGATGACCAGCAGCAGGGCCACCGCCATGAGCACGATGGTGCCGCCCGGCTTGAGCCCGAAGTAGTACGAGACGACCAGCCCGCCCACCGTGGTCACGACGCCCACCACGCTGGAGATGACGCAGGTCTGCCTCCAGCTCCGGGCGAGCTGCAGCGCGCAGGCCACGGGCACCACCATCATCGACGAGACGATCAGCGAGCCGACCGTCCTCGACGCCACGGCCACGACCAGCGCGACCACGATCACGAAGGCGAAGTTCGCGGCCGAGACGGGCACCCCCACGGCGCGCGCGTGGCGCTCGTCGAAGGACATCAGGAAGAGCTCCCGGCGCATGAGCAGGCAGACGAGCACGGCCAGCGCGCTGATGACGGCGATGGTCGCGGTCTCCTCCGCGCTCACGGTGAGGATGCTGCCAAACATGAAGCTGTTGAAGCTCGAGGCGTTGGGCACGAAGCCCGAGAGCACACCGGCGAGGCCGATTCCGGCCGCCATGACCACGGCCACGGCGAGCTCGGACTGGTCGCGAAAGCGCCGGCGAATCCCCTCGATGCAGAGGGCTCCCGTCAGGCAGGCGAGAATGGCGCCGCCCACCGGGCTGAGGCCGCCGACCAGGCCCGCGGCCACGCCGGCAAGCGAGGTGTGCGAGAGCGCGTCGCCGATCATCGAGAGGCGCTTCAGGACGACCGTGACCCCCACCAGGGGAATCACGACGCCCAGGAGCACGCCCACCACCAGGCCGCGCTGCATGAATACGTAAGCGAACAAGCTACGCCCCCCGTGAGTCAGTCTTGGCCGTGCCACCAGCCGCCGGGGCCGCCGTGCCACCGTCCGCCGGGGCCGCCGCACTGCCAACCGAAGCCGCAGCGCCACCACCAACCGGGGACGCGCCACCGTCCGCCGGAGCCGCCGCGCACGGCGCACCAGCCGCGGGACCCACCTCGCGGGCCACGCCGTCGGCGATCTCCACCACGCGGCAGCCCAGCTCGCCGAGCGGGGCCAGGTCGTGGGTCACGAGCAGGACCGCGAGGCCCCTCTCGTCGTGGGCGTCCGCCACTAGCTGGTAGAAGATGCTGCGACTCTCCCTGTCCAGGCCGTTGGTGGGCTCGTCCAGCACCAGCAGACGCGGGTCCCCCACCAGGGCGCAGGCCAGCCTCACGCGCTGGAGCTGCCCGCCAGAGAGCTCGCGGATGATCCGCCTCCCGTAGGCGGCGAGGCCCACGCGGGCCAGCGCCTCCTCGCTCCGGGCACGCCGCTCGCGTCCGCTCGCGCGACGTCCCAGCGAGTACTGACTCGCGTCCACCAGCTCGAGCACACTGGCCGGGAAGCGCGAGATTGCCTCCGGGGGGAGCTGCGGCACGTAGCCCACCAGCCCCCAGTCGCGGAAGCGCGCCGGGCTCTGGCCGAAGAGCCGCACCGAACCGGAGTCCAGCGCGAGCTCGCCCACGACCAGGCGCGCGATCGTGGACTTGCCCGCACCGTTGTCCCCCACGAGGGCACAGATCTGCCCGTCGTCGAGCTCGAGGTCGACCCCCCGCAGCACCTCGGTGCCCCGGTACGAGAAGCGGACGTCCTGCAGCGTGACCGGCCTCGAGCCCGCACTCATCAGGCCAGCGCCTTCTTAAGCGCCTCGAGGTTCTTGCGCATGGTCGAGAAGTAGTCCGCGCCCGCAGCCAGCTCCTCGTCGGAGAGCCCCTCGAGCGGGTTGAGCTCCTCCACCTGGGCGCCGGAGGCCTCGGCGATGGCCTGCGCCACCTTGGGGCTCACCAGCTCCTCGCTGAAGATGTACTTCACGTCGTGCTGCTTCACGAACTCGACGATCTTGGCCATGGTCTGGGCGTCTGGCTCGGCGTCGGCCTCGATGCCCTCGATGGCCATCTGGTTGAGGCCGTACTGGTGGCAGAGGTAGCCGAAGGCCTCGTGGCTCACCACGATGTCGCGCTTGGGCAGCTTCTCGATCGCCTGCGAGAACTCGCCGTCGAGCTTGGCGGCCTCGGCCGACCACTTGTCGTAGTTGGCCTCGTAGGCGTCCTTGCCGTCGGGGTCGGCAGAGATCAGGCCGTCCGCGATGGCGCGCATTTGAATCGCGGCGTTGGTGGGCGAGAGCCAGCAGTGCGGGTCGGTGGTCGAGACCTCGCTCGGGTCCTCGCCGTGCTCAGCGTGCTCGGCCTTCTCCTCCTCGAGCGCCTCGGCGCTGAGCTCGAGCAGGTCGACGTCCTTGCTGGCCTCGACCGTGACCAGCTTGGAGTTCGAGAGGCTCTTCAGGGTGTCGTCCACCCAGTGCTCCATGCCGGCTCCGTTGTACACCAGCACGTCAGCCTCCTCGAGGCTGCGCAGGTCGGCGGTGGAGGGCTCCCAGTCGTGGGGCTCGGTGCCGGCGGGCACGAGGCAGCTGACCTCGGCGCGGTCGCCGGCGATCTTCTGCGCGAAGTCGTACATGGCGTAGAAGCTCGCGACGACCTTGAGCTTGCCGGAGTCGGTCGCGGTCGTTGCGGCGGCGCCGTCCTGGCCCGCAGGCTTCGAGCAGGCGACGAGCAGCGTGCCGGCGCCGATCGCGGCGGCAGCGAGCAGCCCGCGACGGGACACGATGGGACCGAAGCTCTTGCTGATGGACTTGTTCATGCTTGTTCCTCCTGTGGTTCGTCTCCGCTTCTTGGGCTCGATCTGGCACGGGGCTCAGATGTCGAGGCGGACCCCCAGGTCGATGGGCGTCTTTCGGGCGAGAGTGACGCAGCACGCCACGATCGCGAGGACGCTCGCGGGAGCGGGTAGCCCCACGGGTCGCGGCGCGGGGCCGGCCGGCAGCGCTCCCCTGCCGGCGACGCGCGCCACCTGGGCCATGGTGCGGCAGATGGGGCAGCCCTCGCCCTGGCACTCGTGGTGAGACTCGCGCGCGAGCCACAGGGCCGAGAGGCCCAGCTGCAGGGCGAGCACGAGGCAGAGCGCGAGGGCGAGAGGACCGCGCGGACGGCCGCCGTGGACTGCGCGGGCGCGCGCAGGGACGTCAGGACGGCCGACGCACAGCGGCGAGGACGGGCTAGGCATGGAAGCCGCTCTCCCCCGCGGGAGCCGCGTCGGCGTCGGCGGGCGAGGCACCGGGATGGGCCGCCTGGCAGTCGTCGCAGTAGCCATAGAGCACGGTGCGCGAGAACTCGATCGCGAAGCCGTGGTCGTTGCGCACGTGCTCGTGCAGGTCGTCCAGCATGTGGCAGTCCAGGGCGAGCACCTTGCCGCAGCCCAGGCACACCAGCTGGCCCTCGTCGGGACGCTCGGGGTCGATCAGGCGATAGCGCGACTCTCCCCCACCCGGCGAGACGACCTTGGCAACGGCGCCGTCGCGCGCGAGCGCCTCGAGCGTGCGGTAGGCGGTGGTGCGGCCCACCTTGGAGCCCTCCTCGCGCAGGCTCCCGAAGACGTCGTCCACGCTGAGGTAGTGGTCGGCGTGGCGCGAGAGGAAGTCGAAGACCGCCTGCCTCTGCCTGGTGTTGTAGCCGTGCCTGACCGCTGGCATCCGCTCTCGCCTCCCGTCGCCGTCCGACCCCGTCGCCTTGCGGGTCTCGCCTCACCGCACGCTGGCGGCATCGCTCGTCTCCCCTTGCGAATCCGACATTTGGATTCGGATTTCATTTTAGAAAGCGAGAAGGACGATGGAGCAGCGGCCGGGACATCTGTCGCATCCACACGCTTTCGTCACATCCGGGCGGGGCTCGACGACGGGCGGGCGGCCGCGCAGCGGGATCGATGCAGCCAGGTCCGGGCCTACAGGTTGTGCTTGGCCATCTTCTGCTCGAATATGCCGTTCACGATGGCACTGAGCTGCTCCTTCGCCTCGCCGGTAAGGGGACCCTCCTGCTCCGCGATCGCAAAGAGGTCGGGGTGCTCGGCGGCTATCTTCTCGACGGTCTTGCCCGTCGCGTGAGCACGCACGAAGACGGGGATGCGCTTGATGTACTCCTCGGGAACCAGCTCCAGGATCTTCCTCGCCGCGTCCTTGTTGACTGCCATGGTCGTTTCCTCTCTGTGGCGGGGCGTTGCGGCTGGGTCGCCTGCGCCCCTCTCCCCTGCTTGCGCATCGCATCCTAGGTCCGCCTCGTTATTATATAGTGCGCTATTTAATAGCGCACTATATAATCGTCACAGAGGAAGAGACGTCGGTCTAGGCCGCCCGTCCGGACGGTATACAAGCGGCAACGCAAAACGCGCGGCGTCGGACGCTCCGCCACCCAACGGGGGACGCGGACCAAGTCGGCGCCGCAAGCCGAAGGAGGCAGACATGGACAGGCACGCGACCAACGTGGTGAAGGGATTCAGGACTATCGACGGCGGAGGGGTCAGCCTCGTCCGCGTGCTGGGCAACCAGACCGCCGACGCCTTCGACCCCTTCCTGATGCTCGACTCGTTTGACAGCACCGACCCCGACGACTACACGGCCGGCTTTCCCTTCCACCCGCACCGCGGCATCGAGACCATCACCTACGTCCGCCAAGGCGGCATGCACCACCGCGACAGCATGGGCTACGAGGACACGGTGAGCGACGGCGGCGTGCAGTGGATGTGCGCGGGCTCCGGCGTGATGCACGAGGAGACCATCCCTCCCGCGAAGCGGCTCCTGGGCGTGCAGCTGTGGCTCAACATGCCCGCGGCGGAGAAGATGGCAAGCCCCCGCTACCATGCCATCCGGAGCTCGGACATCGAGGAGATCAAGATCGAGGGCGGGGACCTGCGCCTGCTCGCGGGCCGCTACGTCGACGCCGACGGCAGGACGCACACGGGCTACCAGGGCGAGCACCTTCCCCTCGACTACTACGACCTGGGCGTGGAGCCCGGCAGGACCGTGGCGATCGACGTGGACGAGGACCGCTCCGTGCTGGCCTTCACCCTGGAGGGCTCCGCGCGCGTCGGCGGACTGCCCGTGGGCCCCAAGACGGCCGTGCGTCTGGAGGGCGGCGACCGCGTCGTGATCGAGGGCAAGGACGAACGGGCGCAGGTCCTGCTCATGAGCTCCAAGAGGCTCGACGAGCCCGTGGCCTGGGGCGGACCCATCGTGATGAGCACCCGCGAGGAGCTCATGGACGCGTTCCGCGAGCTCGAGGACGGGAGTTTCCTCAAGGAGGGCTCGCTCAGGGACTAGGCACAAGTGGCTCCGGTTCCAGCACGGCGAAGGCCGCGGCCCGTCTCCCCAGGGAAGCGAGTCGCGGCCTTCTTACTGCAGTTGCATTTGCGCCGGCCAAGGCCCCGAGTCCTTCTTGCTACGCTGGCATCGGCCGGGGTCTCGCGGCCTCCCTACCTCACCGGCACGCCACCCACGTAGGTGGCCTCGAGCTCGAGGTCGGCACCCATGACGTTGAAGTCGGCCGCACGGCCCGCCTGGATCACGCCGCAGCAGTCGTCGACGCCCGACATGCGCGCGGGAATCTCGCTCGCCATGCGGATGGCCTGCTCGGCCGTGGCCGCACCCCAGTCGACGACGTTCTTGACCGCGCGTGCCAGCGTGAGCACGGAGCCGGCGATGTTGCCCATGCCGCCATCCTCATCCACCAGGTGCGCCACGCCATCCTGCAGGCGAATCGGGAAGTCACCCAGCTCGTAGTCCCCGTCCGGCATGCCACCGCAACGCAGGCAGTCCGACACCAGCGCCACGTGCTGCCAGCCCTTTGCGTTAACCATCGCGCGGGCCGCGGGCGCCTGCACGTGGATGCCGTCGCAGATGAGCTCGGCGTAGGTCTCGCTCGTGGTCATTGCCGCTCCCACCAGACCGGGCGCGCGGTGGCCCAGGCCGGTCATGGCGTTGTACGTGTGCACGAAGGAGGTCGCGCCCGATCCCACGGCGGCGACGCCCTCCTCGTAGCTGGCATTGGAGTGGCCGAGCGCGGTCGCGACGCCCATCAGCGACATCTCGGCACAGAACTCGGCGCTGCCCGGGCGCTCCGGTGCGAGCGAGGCCCTGCAGATGAGGCCGTGCGCCTCGTCCTGCCAGGCGCAGACCTGCTCCACGGAGGGGTCGCTCATGTGCGCGGGATTCTGCGCGCCAGCGTGCTCGGCGGTGAAGAAGGGGCCCTCCAGGAATATGCCCTCGATGCGTGCGCCCACAAAGTCGTCGCCGCGCAGCTGGTCTGCCTGCCAGACGCTCGCGCAGGCCTCGCCGATCTGCTCGGCAGGCTGGGTCAGCGTGGTGGGCGTCCACGAGGTCGTGCCGTGGCGCGCGAGCTCGACGCTCGCGGCGTTGATGCCTTCGGGGTCGCAGTCCATCACGTCGTGTCCCAAAAAGCCGTGGATGTGCGTGTCCACGAAGCCCGGCGTCACCCACTTGCCCGTGCAGTCCAGGACCTCTGCCCCCTCGGGCAGCTCCTGCACTACAGGCCTGAACGCGCCGTCCGCCACGGGCAGGTAGCCCGAAGCCACGACGCCGCCCGCCAGCACGACGCGATCGGACTTGACGAAGAAGCCGTTCTGGTCCATGGTTCCTCCTCTTGGGCGGGAGCGACGGCCCCGGACGCGGGGTCGCTCTCCCCTTGGTTTCTCCCTGAGTATAGGCTGGGGGAGAGAGGCCACCAACACAGCTGCGACAGAAGGCCGGCAAGATGCACATCAGCGAAGGATACCTGCCCTTCTTGGGCCACCAGACCCATTGGCGCGTCGTCGAGCCAGACGAGGAGCTGCCCGGCCGTGCGCCGCTCGTGCTCCTGCACGGCGGACCGGGGTCGACGCACAACTACTTCGAGGTGCTGGACGGCCTGGCCGACCTCGACGGCAGGAGGCTGGTCATGTACGACCAGCTGGGCTGCGGTCTCTCGTGGGACGACGGGCTGGCGGGACATGACGAGCTCTGGCGCGCGGACACCTGGCTGGACGAGTTCGACGCCCTGCGCGCGGGGCTTGGGCTGGAGCGCATCCACCTCCTGGGGCAGTCATGGGGCGGGATGCTGGCGCTCATGCACCTCCTGGACCGCGGGGGCGTGGGCGTGAGGTCGGTGGTGCTCAGCAGCACGCTGGCATCGGCGAGCCTCTGGGGCAGCGAGGGACACCGGCGGCTTCGCTACCTGGGCGCGGACGAGCGCAGGACCATGGAGGAGACGGAGAGGAGCGGGCGCTTCGACACGCCGGAGTTCCGCGCCGCCGAGGCCCGCTACCTGGAGCTCTTCTGCGCCGGAGAGCCGGACGAGTCGAGCCCGGAGTGCCTGAGGAGGCCCAAGCGCACCGGCCGCGAGTCCTACCTCGCGGCGTGGGGAGACAACGAGCTCATGCCGAGTGGCACGCTCGCCGGCTTCGAGTACGCGGGACGCCTGAAAGAGGTGCGCTGCCCCGCACTGGTGGTGAGCGGGACCCAGGACCTCTGCTCCCCGCTGGTCGCCAAGCAGCTCGCGGACGGCATTCCCGGGGCGCGTTGGGAGCTCTTCGAGGGCTGCCGGCACGCGTGCTTCGTCGAGGACACGCCGCGCTACCTGGCGATGCTGCGGGAGTGGCTGGACGAGAACGACTAGCTGGCGCAGGCGGCGTGCGGCGGCCGGCGGCGAGCGCGGCTGACATCGTGGCCGGTGGCTATTCCGAGGCGGGCGCTGCGTCGAGCACGCGCGAGCGCACGCCGTTCTCGCCCGATGCGCCCAGACCGCATGCGACTCTCACCTTGCACGCCCATCCCGCACGCGCGAGCGCACGCCTTTCTCGCCTCGCACGCACATGCGCACACGCTTCTCGTCCAGCACGCACGAACGCACAGCGGGCTCCGCGTTTCCCCAGATGGCGAGAGGGACCGTTGTGCGCAACTGCGTGCTTGATGTCAGGGATGTGCGCGGCAGCGTGCTCGGTGCATACGCATGTGCGCGACAGCGTGCTCGGCGCCCGATCGTGCGCTACCGCGTGTGCGGCATCAGGGGTGCACGGCGGAGAAGCACGTCGCCGGCAGTCACGCGAACCGGCCACGAGCCGTCGCCGGAGGAGCCGTTGCCATCCGCCGGAAGGACCTCGAGCGATCCGTCCGCGCGCACGTCCCCCGCGACGCCCTCCACCCTATGACCGGCGGCGAGGTCGACCGTGACGGGATGCCCGCGAAGGACGTTCTCCACGTTCACGCGAGAGACGAGCTCGTCCCGCGCTGTCTCGCCGCCAAACGCGAGCGCGCCCATCTGCCGGCGCAGGCCACGCGCGATGCCGGCACACAGGCGGTCGCGCAGCTCGGCGAAGGGCGGCAGCCCGTCGAAGTGCAGCTGAAGCGACGTGGAGAGGGGCGTAGGCAGCCGGTCGGCCGCGACGAGGAGGTTGGCCCCGACGCCGACGACCACCCCCACGTCATCCGCATCCGAGAACGCCACCTCCGAGAGGATGCCGGCAAGCTTGCGTCCGGCCAGGTAGACGTCATTGGGCCACTTGAGTCCGAGCAGCTGGGCAGGGCTAGCGGCGACCGCGGTTCCGGCACCATCGACAGCGTGCGCTGCGCCACCGGCATTGCCCGCGACACCAAGGCCACCCGCAACACCGAGATCACCCGCGACACCGAGGCCACCCGCACCGACGACCACGTCGCGCAGGGCGTCGAGCACGGCAAGGCCAGCGGCAAGGGTAAGCAGTCCCGAGTCCGAGCCCCGCATGAGGGAGGCGGGGAGCGCGAGCACGAAGGATGCCGTGAGCGAATCGCCCACGCCACTCTGCCACGAGCGGCCAAGTCTGCCTCTACCCTGGGTCTGCTCGTCGGCGACCACGAGGCAGACGGGAACGCGGCCTACTCCTCGCCAGGGACGACCGCGCCGCCCGTCCGCAGCGTCTCCAAAACCCGCTGACACGGGCAGGCTCCCCAGGCTGGGATAGAGCCTCCGCGCAAGATCGTTGGTCGACCCGCAGGTGGCGACATGCACCAGCTCGTCGCAGGCCTGTCGGGAGAGGGGGAGGTCATCACGACCTGCGTCACGTCCCGCGTCGCGGCCAAGTCCTCCGTCGGCGTTGACGACCGTCTCGGCAGAGGTGTCCTCAGCGGCCGCCAAGGCCATCCGCCCCGCCCGCACCGAAACCGTCTGCCGCCACGTCGGCGCCACTGGCCACGTCGGCGCCACCCGTCGCCTCGCCACCCGCCACACCAGAACCGCCACCCGACGCGTCGACCCAGCCTAGGGCCAGCGACCCGACCCCCAGCCTCGACGTGAGCACGGGCCCACCGTCCTTCACGAGCACCCTCGCCTTGGGGCGACGGCGACGCAGCTCGACGAGGGCGAAGCGCGCCAGCTCGTCGGCATGCCCGAAGTGGGACACGATGACCGTCCCCACGTCCGCGGGAACGGGCCCCACGAGCTCGCGCGCGGCAGAGATCCCCCCGCGGACGACCTCGACCGTCTCGATGGCGCCCTCACGCAGGCAGAAGACCGGGTAGCGCCCCAGCATCCCCGCCACGGAGCGCCGCGTCGCCCCGAGCCGGCCGCTGCGGCGCAGGGGCCTCATGTCCGGGACGGCAAAGCGTATGCCCACGCGTCCGCGGAACTCGCGCACGCCGTCCGCGACCTCCGTGAGCGAGAGGCCCGCGTCCGCGAGGGCCCGGGCCTGACGCACGACGAGCTCGAGCCCCGAGGCCGTGGCCCACGAGTCAACGACCTGCACGCGCCCGCCGACGCCGGTCCGCTCCCGGTCAAGGGCCGCAACCGCCTCGCGGGCGGCGCGGTGCGCGCCAGACAGCCTCGCCGACATCGTCACGCACAGCACGTCCCGGTCCGAGTCGAGCAACCGCTCGAAGGCCCGCGCGAAGTCGCGCTGGTAGACCGACTCGGTCCCCACGAAGGGGTCCTCGCGCAGGATCGCCTCGTAGTCGCCGTTCTCACCTTGGGGCAGCTCCGGCCGGCGCTCGCCGCGCGCGACGTAGGTCATGGGCAGCACGGTGCACCCCAGCTCGCGCGCCTCCTGGCGCGTGAGGCAGCAGGTGGAGTCCGTGACGATAGCTATTCCTGGCATAGCGCGTCTCCTCCCATGCGGCGGAAGCGGTCGTAGCGGCGCTCGAGCAGCTCGTCCACGCCCAGACCAGCCAGGGCGTCGACCTCCTCGGCGAGCCGCGCGGAGAGGGACCGGGCGAACCCCTCGCCACCCAGGCCCGCGTCGTCCACCACGTCATCCACGATTCCCAGCTCGACGAGGTCGCGCGCCGTGACGCGCAGGGCCTCCGCCGCCTCCGCAGCGCGCGACGTGTCCTTCCAGAGGATGGACGCAGCGCCCTCCGGGCTCACGACCGAGTACACGGCGCCCGAGAGCATGAGCGTCCGGTCGCCTGCGGCCAGGGCGAGCGCCCCACCAGAACCGCCCTCGCCCACGATGACCGAGACGACGGGCACCCTGAGCCCGCCCATCTCCACCAGACTCGAGGCGATGGCCTCGCCCTGGCCGCGCTCCTCCGCGCCGACCCCGCAGTAGGCGCCCGAGGTGTCGACGAGGCATACCACGGGACGGCCGAACTTCTCGGCCTCGCGCATGAGGCGCTGGGCCTTGCGATAGCCCTCGGGGTTGGCCGAGCCGAAGTTGCGCGCGACGCGTTCCTTGGTGTCGCGGCCGCGCTCGGTGCCTATCACCGTCACGGGCCGGTTCCCCAGCAGCGCGATGCCGCCCACGATGGCCGCGTCGTCGCCGAAGAGCCGATCCCCGTGCAGCTCGAGGAAGCCGTCGAAGACCTGCTCCATCAGGGGGAGGACCGTCCCGCGCTCGCCGCCGCGCACGCGCGAGAGCAGCTCGTACGCCGAGGGAGCGGGCGTGGCCGATGGTGAGCCCTTGGCCGGCGCCCCGCCTTCCCGTCCGACATCAGGCGAGAGAGGCGTGCCCTCCTGGCCTCGCGAGCCCTCGCGAGCCGCACCGACGCCTTCGGTGGAGAGACGCACGCGTTTGCCCTCCTGGTCCCGCGCGGCCTCGCGAACCGCACCGCCCCCGTCCCCGCCAGCCGACAGCGCGACGCCCGAGGCGCCGGCGCCGTCCTTCCCCGTCCCCGCGGCGCCGGAAGGCTCCCCCAGCACGTCGGCCGCGGCGCGGACCTCGGGCACGTCGGCCCCGTCGGGCGCACGGTAGGCGCCGCCCTCGTGCAGGGCCAGCAGCCTGCCCAGCATCGAGGGGACGTCCCTGCGCTCCACGATGCGGTCCACGAAGCCGTGCTCCAGGAGGAACTCGGAGCGCTGGAACCCCGCGGGCAGGCGCTTGTGGGTGGTCTGCTCCACCACACGCGGCCCGGCGAAGGCAACGAGCGCCCCAGGCTCGGCCAGGGTGACGTCGCCCTCCATCGCGAAGCTCGCCGTGACGCCGCCCGAGGTCGGGTCCGTCAGCACCACCACGTAGAGCAGCCCCGCCTCGGAGTGCCTGCGCACCGCGGCGGAGACCTTGGCCATCTGCACGAGCGACGTGGTCCCCTCCTGCATGCGCGCCCCACCCGACACGGTGAAGCCTACCACGGGGATGCGCAGCTCGAGGGCCCTCTCGAAGAGGCGGCAGAGCTTCTCGCCCACCACGGCGCCCATGGAACCCATCATGAACTCGCCGTCCATCACGAAGACGCCGGTGGGGCAGCCGCCGATGGAGGCCACACCGGTGAGGACGGCGTCGTTCTCGCCCGTGCGCAGGCGGGCGCTGCGGAGCTTCTCCTCGTATCCCGGGAAGCGGAGGAAGTCCCTCACCCTGAGCTCGGCGTCCATCTCCTCGAAGCTCCCCGCGTCCACCGTCATCGCGAGGCGGCGGCGGGCCCTCAGCCGCATGGGATGGCCGCAGCGCGGGCACACGTCCAGGTTGTCGGCCAGGATGTCGGCGTCCGTCACGCGACGGCAGTTGGGGCACTTCACGAACACGTGGCGCGACGGCAGCTCGACGGGAACCTCGGTCACGGCCCCCTCGAGCACGTTCACGCTCTTGGTCTTCTTCCTATTCGTCGCCATAGAGGTGCTCCATGAGGTCGGTGTGGTAGACGCCCGAGACGAACTCGGGGTTCGAGAGTATGTCGAGCTGCAGCTCGGAGTTCTCCGCCACCCCCTCGATCACCAGCTCGCCCAGGGCGGAGCGCATCTTGCGTATGGCCTCCTCGCGCGAGGGGGACGAGATGACGAGCTTGCCCAGCATCGAGTCGTAGTAGGGAGGCACGGACGCCCCCTGGAAGAGGGCCGTGTCGAAGCGGACCCAGGGGCCGCCCGGGACGTGCAGCATGGACACCGTGCCGCACGAGGGGAGGAACTCGGGGGTCTCGGCGTTGATGCGGCACTCGATGGCGTGGCCGTCCACGCGGACGTCGTCCTGGGAGAAGGGCAGCTCCACCCCGGACGCCACGCGCAGCTGCCACTTCACCAGGTCGACTCCCGTGACCATCTCGGTCACGGGATGCTCCACCTGCAGGCGGGTATTCATCTCCATGAAGGCGAAGGTGCCGTCGTCGGAGCAGAGGTACTCGATGGTGCCCACACCCACGTAGCCCACGGCCCGGGCGAGGTCGCGCGCGGCGGCGTGCATGCGCTCGCGGACCTCGGGCGTGACCGAGGGGCTGGGGCTCTCCTCCAGGAGCTTCTGGTTGTGGCGCTGCACCGAGCACTCGCGCTCGCCCAGCGAGACCACGTTGCCCCGCGCGTCCGCCAGGACCTGGACCTCCACGTGGTGGGCGGGATGGATGAAGCGCTCCATGTAGCAGCCGCCGTCGCCGAAGGCCGCCTGGGCCTCGGAGCTCGCGGCCAGGAAGGCCGAAGCGACGCCCTCGGGGCCCGTCACCTTGCGGATGCCCCTGCCGCCGCCACCGGCACGTGCCTTGACCAGGAGCGGGAAGCCTATGCGGCGGGCTTGCTCCTGCGCATCCGCCTCGTCGCGCAGGAGGTCCGAGCCCTCCACCACGGGCACCCCCGCCGCGCGCGCCGTCCGGCGGGCCTCGTCCTTGTCGCCCATGCGCTCGATCACCTCGGGAGAGGGACCGACGAACACGATGCCGCAGTCGCGGCACTCGCGCGCGAAGGGGGCGGACTCCGAGAGGAAGCCGTAGCCGGGATGGATGGCCGTGGCCCCGCTCTCCAGGGCGACGGTGAGAATGGCATCGGCGTTGAGGTAGCTCTCCTGCGGGCGCGGCCCGCCTATGCAGTAGGCCTCGTCGGCAATCTGGGCGTGGAAGGCGCCGGCGTCGGCCGTGGAGTAGACGGCGACGGTCTTCACGCCCATCTCCTTGCAGGCGCGTATCACGCGGACGGCGACCTCGCCACGGTTGGCGACGAGGATCTTCTCGAACACCTAGCGCCCCCCGTCGGCCACGTCGGCGGCTGGCACCAGGGCGAACGACATGTCCGCGCTGCAGCAGGGCATGTCCCCCACGAGCGCCTCGCCGTGGGCGAAGTGGAAGGCCCCGTGCTCGCGCGTGATGCGGCAGCGCAGCTCCACGGTGTCGCCCGGCCTCACGGGGTGCCTGAAGCGCACCTTGTCCAGGCTCGTGTAGAGGGGGACCCTCCCCTCGCCCGACATCGCCTCGCCCAGGAGGACGCAGCAGTTCTGCGCGAGCATCTCGCACAGGATCACGCCGGGCACTACGGGGTCGCCGGGGAAGTGCCCCCGCACAAAGAACTCGTCGCCCGTGACCGTCACGTGCCCCACGGCCTCGTCCCCGACGACCTCGGCGTCGTCCAGGAGCAGCATGGGCTCGCGATGGGGCAGCAGCCCCTTGATCTCTTCCCTGTTCATGGCTCGTCTCCCTCGCAGGCCCGTCGGCCGTCCGCGTCAGCTGCCGCCTAGCACAGCTTCATGAGCGTGCAGCCGAACTCCACCAGCTCGCCGTCGCCCACGCACACGTCGATGACCTCGCCGTCGCGCTCGGCCACGACCTCGTTCATGAGCTTCATCGCCTCGATGACACAGAGCGTGTCGCCCTTGCGCACCTTGGATCCCACGTGCACGAATGGCTCCGCCCCGGGCGAGGGGGCGGCATAGAACACGCCCACCATGGGGGCGGTCACCGTGGCCACCTTGGAGAGGTCGAGCGGCCGCTGGTCCGGGTCCAGGCCGTCCTCGCCCGGGATCGTAGCCGCCATCGCGCCCTCGTCCGCAGGCGAGAGGGCCACCGCATCCGCGGCGGAGGGTGCCCCCGGCAACGTGGCATCAGCCACGCCCGCCACGCCCGCCGGCAATGGCGCGGAGGCGGACGTCGCCGCGACGACGGGCGCGCACTCGAGCTCTATGACCTCACCAGCCTCCTCGAGGCGCAGGCGCGTGAGTCCGTTGGACCTGAGCACCCGAGCCAGGTCGTCGACCCTCTTCGCATCGATCATCTCGACCACCTATCCCTCGAAGGAGCGCAGCACCAGGGCCGCGTTGTGTCCGCCGAAGCCGAGCGAGGTGGAGAGCGCCCAGCGCGCCCGGAACTCGGCGGCCATCAGCGGCGTGTAGTCGAGGTCGCAGTCCGGGTCGGGGTCGGTGAGCCCCATCGTGGGCGGCACGACCCCCTCCTCCAGGGCCTTCGCGCAGGCCAGGGCCTCGATGGCCCCCGCGGCCCCCAGCATGTGCCCCGTCATCGACTTGGTCGACGACACCTTGGCCGAACGCGCCGCCCCCTCGCCGAGCGCGGCCTTGAGTCCGCGCGTCTCCGAGAGGTCGTTGAGCTTGGTCGAGGTGCCGTGCGCGTTGACGTAGAGGCCCTCGGCGGCGTCCAGGCCCGCCTCCGCAGCCGCCTGCCCAATGGCGCGCGAGATGCCCGAGGCCTCCGGGTCGGGGCTCGTCATGTGGTAGGCGTCGCAGGTGTTGCCGTAGCCCATGACCTCGGCGTAGACGTGGGCCCCGCGGGCCAGGGCGTGGTCGAGCTCCTCGAGCACGAGGACCGCGGCTCCCTCCCCCATCACGAAGCCGTCGCGCCCGCGGTCGAAGGGCCGGCAGGCGGTCGCGGGGTCGGGGTTGCGCGTGAGGGCCTTGGCGTTGGCGAAGCCGGCCACGGCGAGCTCCATGATGGCCGCCTCCGAGCCGCCGGCCAGGATGGCGTCGGCGTAGCCGTGCCTGATGGCGCGGAACGCCTCGCCGATGGCGTGGGACGAGGTGGCGCAGGCCGTCACCACGGGAAGCGTGGGGCCGTAGCACCTGTGCCTGATGGCCACCTGCCCCGATGCCATGTTGGCGATCATTGCCGGCACCAGGAAGGGAGAGACCCTGCCGGGGCCCGAGCCCCTCAGCACGTCCTCGTTCGCCACGGTGGTCTGGATCCCACCGATGCCCGAGCCCACGTAGACGCCCAGGCGCTCGTGGTCCACGGCGCCCTCGCGGTCGAGGCCGGAGTCCGCCATGGCCTGGCCCGCCGCGACGAGCGCATAGAGCACGAAGGGGTCGCTCCGGCGGGCCTCAGCCACGCCGAAGGCCTCGCGGGCGTCGAAGCTCTTGACCTCCGCGGCGACCTTGACCTTGCTGCCGCTCGCATCGAACTTGCTTATGGGACCGATGCCCACGCGTCCCGCCCTGAGGGAGTCCCAGGTCTCGGCCGCGGTGTTGCCCACGGGCGAGATGGCCCCCAGGCCGGTGATGGCTACCCTGTGCTCCATGTGCGAACTCACGCTCCCCATTCTCTACATGCCCATTCCGCCGTCGACGGGCAGGACGGCCCCGGTGACGTAGGCCGCCGCGTCGCTCGCGAGGAAGGCGATGGCCTCCGCCACGTCCTCCGGCTCGCACAGGTGGCCCAGGGGAATCTGCCCCTCGTACCTCTCCCTCACCGCATCCGGCAGCTTCGCCGTCATGTCCGTCCGGACGAAGCCGGGGGCGACGGCGTTGCAGGTGACCCCGCGACCCGCCAGCTCGCGCGCCACGGACTTGGTGAGGCCGATGAGCCCCGCCTTCGAGGCGGCGTAGTTGGCCTGGCCCGCGTTGCCCATGACGCCCACGACGGAGCTCACGTTGACGATGCGGCCCCCGCGTTGGCGCATGAGGGTGCGGCAGAGGGCGCGCGTCATGTGGAAGGCGCCCTTGAGGTTCACGGAGAGGACCGCGTCGAAGTCCTCGTCGGACATGCGCGCCAGGAGGCCGTCGCGGGTGACGCCCGCGTTGTTCACGAGGGCCCAGACGGAGCCGAAGTCGGCCAGGACCTGCCTCACGCAGGCGGTCGCCTCGTCCCCGTCGGCCACGTCGCAGCGGTAGCTCCGTGCCGTGGCGCCCAGGGACTCGAGCTCCCCCACCGTCTTGCAGGCCGCCTCGTCGTTTCCGGCGTAGACCACGGCAACGTCGAACCCGTCCCTCGCGAGGGCGATCGACGTCGCCCTGCCGATCCCGCGCGAGCCGCCCGTGACGAGGGCCACCCTGCGCACGGGGGCCTCGGCTGGTCCCGTGGACACTCCGGCCGCGGACGTCCCTGCGATCGCGTCGCTCATGACTCTCTCCCCTCGAGATGCGCCAGCACGGCGTCGAGCTGGTCGGGCGTCTCGCAGGGGAGCGCGGTGGCTCCCCGCGCGATCCTGCCCACGAGCTTGGTGAGCGTGCTGCCCGGACCGACCTCGACGAAGGTGTCGACCCCGAGGCCCACCAGACCCTCCACGGTCTGCTGCCAGCGCACGGGACTCGACGCCTGCCGCGCCAGAAGCTCAGCCATGGCGGCGGGGTCGTCGGGGTAGGGCCGCGCCGTGGCGTTGGCCCACACGGGGACGGTCGTGGGGACGGGAAGCGTGCGCGCCAGCCACTCCCGCAGCCCGTCGGAGGCGGGTGCCATGAGCGGGCTGTGGAAGGCGCCCGAGACCGCCAGGCGCATGCAGCGCCCGCCCGCCTCGCGCACCAGGGCGTCAAGCCGCCCGAGGGCCTCCTCGGTCCCCGCCACCACGGTCTGTTCCGCGCTGTTGTAGTTGACGGGCCAGGCGTCGCCGGCCTTTGCGGCGAGGGCCTCCACGCGCCTGGCCGGAAGCCTCAGCACGGCCCTCATGCCCCCGGGATTCCTCCCCGAGGCGGAGTCCATGAGCTCGGCGCGACGTAGCACCAGGTCGAAGGCGTCCTCGGGCGAGAAGGCCCCCGCAAACGCTAGTGCGGACAGCTCCCCGAGCGAGAAGCCCGCCACGGCGTCGGGCCGCACGCCATGCGAGGCGAGCGCGCGGGCGGCCGCCAGGTCGCAGGCGAAGACGGCGGGCTGCGTGTTGCGCGTCTGCGCGAGCTCCTCACGGGAGCCCTCGCGGCAGAGCCTGCCCAGGCCGGGCATGCGGGCCTCGAGCAGCTCGAAGGTCTCTTGGGCGGCGGGCTCGCGCGTGACGAGGCCGTCGGCCATGCCGGGTTGCTGGGCTCCCTGGCCCGCGAAGAGGAGGGCTACCTTACCCATCTCGTCGCCCCCCGAAGCACTTCCTCTGCGCCTTCGAGCAGGTCGTCGACGATGTCGGCCGCGGGCTGGCGCCTGGTCACCATGCCGGCGGACTGGCCGGCCATGAAGCTGCCCTCCTCGTAGTTGCCGTCCACGGCGGCCTTGCGCAGGGAGCCGCGGCCCAGTTCGGCGAGCTCCTCCTTGGAGGCGCCCTCCCTCTCGAGCTTCGCGTACCTGCGCGAGAAGGGCGTCTTGAGGCAGCGGACGGCGCCGTCGTCCCTGCGGCCCGTCACCATGGTGGCGATGTCGTTGGCCTTGAGGATGCGCTCCTTGTACTCCTCGCTCACCGTGCACTCGTCGGCAACGAGGAAGCGCGTGCCCACCTGGACGCCCACGGCGCCAAGCATGAGGGCCGCAGCCACCCCCCTGCCGTCGGCGATCCCGCCGGCGGCGACCACGGGGACGTCCACTGCGTCGACCACCTGCGGCACCAGCGTCATGGTGGTGAGGTCTCCCACGTGGCCGCCCGACTCGCCGCCCTCGGCGACCACGGCCACGGCGCCGGCGCGCTCCACGAGGCGCGCGAGCGCCACGGAGGCGACAACGGGGATCACCTTGATGCCGGCGGGCACCCACGACTTCATGTGCTTGTTGGGCGTGCCCGCCCCCGTGATGACGACGGGGACGTGCTCGTCGACGACCACCTGGGCGACCTCGTCCACGAAGGGGCTCTGGAGCATGATGTTCACGCCGAACGGCCTGTCCGTGAGCTCGCGGCAGGCGCGGATCTGACCGCGGAGCCACTCCGCGTCGGCATTCATCGCCGAGATGACGCCCAGGCCGCCCGCGTTCGAGACGGCCGAGGCAAGGGAGGCATCGGCAATCCAGGCCATGCCACCCTGGAAGACGGGCTTCTCGATGCCGACGACGTCGCAAATGGGTGTGCGGATCATCTGGTGCTAGCCCTTCTGGGCGACGAGGCCGTCGACCAGCGAGACGAACTCGCCGATCGTCTTGGGGTTGGCCTCGGCGTCGATCTCGATGTCGAAGTCGCCCTCGCAGGCCATGACCGCCTCCACGATGGAGAGCGAGTCGAGGCCGATCTCCTCGAAGCTCGTCTCGGGCGTGAGCTCGCCGGTAATGCCGTCCTGCTCGCGGAGAATGTCGCAGATGTGCTCGAACGTGGTCTCCTTGGCCATGATGGCCCTCCTTCTGTCCGTCTTGACCTGTTCTTCCCTTGTCCTTGCGGGGCGATGGCCCCTATGGTCACGGGCGAGCCTCCGCCCGGTGATGCCCTGGGTCGCCCGCCGTCGCTCCCGACGGCGGCTCGTGGTCCCTCTCGGTGGTCACGTCAGTGGTGCCTTGGCGGCCGCGTGCGGAAGGGCCGGGCCCGTCCCGGCGGCCCCCTCCTCCCATCTGATCAGGCAGGAGCCCACGGAGAGCCCCGCCCCGAAGCCCACGATCGCGACGGTCTGCCCTGCCGTCAGGCCGCCCGACCTCACGAGGTGGTCGAGCGCGTGGGGAATGCAGGCGCTGGAGAGGTTGCCCGTCTCGGCCAGCGTCCGCACGACGCGCGAGGCGTCGATGCCCAGGCGCGACGCAGCCGAGTCGAGGATGCGACCGTTGGCCTGGTGAAACACGAAGTGGTCGATGTCCGCCACCTCCATGCCCGCGTCTGCCGCGAGGGCGCGCACCTCTCGCTCGATGGAAGTGACGCCGAACTTGAAGATCTCGCGGCCGCGCATGGAGAGCAGTTGCGGGCCGCGGACGGTCTTGTCGAAGGGGCTGCTCCCCGGGATGCCGGGGAGGTCCAGGGCGCCCGTGTCAGGCTGGGTCGACAGCCTGAGGGAGAGGAGCCCCTCCCCCTCCGCACCGAGCACCGCCGCCGCGGCACCGTCGCCGAAGAGCACGCAGGTGGCGCGGTCGGTCCAGTCGAGGTAGCGCGTGCACCTCTCCGCCGAGACCACGAGCACGCGGCGCGCCCTGCCCCTCGCGAAGATGCCGTCCGCCACGTCGAGGGCGAAGACGAACCCCGCGCAGGCCGCGGCGAGGTCGAACGAGGGGCAGGAGGCCCCGATGCTCCCCTGCACGACGCTCGCCTCGGCGGGCATCACGTGGTCGGGGGAGGTGGTGGTGCAGATGACGGCGCCGAGCTCGGACGCGTCGACGCCCGCGGACTCCAGGGCGCGCCGCGACGCCTGGGTCGCCAGGTCGTCGAGGGTCTCGGTGGTGCACACCCGGCGGGCGCGGATGCCCGTGCGCTGGCTGATCCACTCGTCGGAGGTGTCGAGGAAGCCCGACAGCTCCTCGTTGGTGACGCGCCTGGCGGGAAGGGCGCTGCCCGTCCCAAGGATGCGAAGGCCCATGCTACTTCTCCTCCTCTGCCCTGTAGAAGGCGGCGAGGCGCTCGATGCCCGCGTGGAACTTCCCCATGTCCTCGAGGGACATGCCCTCCATGATCGCGGCGGCCATGCGCATGTGGAAGATCGTGTGGAGGCGGTAGACCTCCTCGCCCTTCCTGGTGAGGGCCACGTTGACGCGTCGGCCGTCGCTCTCGTCGCGCTCCTTGATGAGGAAGCCACGGTCGACCAGGCGGTTGACTCCCGCGGTCATCGAGGGGATCCTGACCATCGCCTCGGTGGCGATCTGGCTCACGCTTATCTGCCTGTCGGTGTGGAAGGTCTCGTCCCCCACGATCTGGATAATGCGCGCCTCGCTCATGGTCACGCCCAGGCCGCGGACCCGCTTGAACATCTTGCTCTCGACCGTGTCGACCGAGTTGTAGATGGAGACGAGGAGCTCGCTGATCTCGACGGTGATGCGCTCGGCAGCCTTGGCGTCGGGGGTGGGGGTGACGGGCTGGCCGTCGGCCATCGCGCCCGCGGCGGGGGCGACGTCAAAGGTGGTCCGACCGTCGGCCGCAGGGCCGTCAGCGGGCGCCATGCCAGTCTTGACGCCGCCTCTGAGCTCGTCAATCGCGTCCACCAAGCCACCACCGATCCAGGTCTGGGCCATGTCGGGCAGCCTCTCTCCCCCCACATGGCGTGAAATTTAGTTAGTTAGACTAACTAACTAATCCGGAAATGGTGAGAAGGCGAGAAAAGCGTCACACAACTGACACATGGGACCTGGACGCGCAGAATTGCGCCCGCATCTCTCGCCCGCCATATGCCTAGCACGCGCCAGCGCACATACCGCAGCAACGAGCACGCGCGAGCGCACGCGCTTTTCGTCCACCACGCACGAACGCACAACGCAGCTCGCGTTTGCCCAGTTAATGAGGGCCGCCAATGTGCGTAACAGCGTGCTCGCCGCCAGGGGCGTGCGCAACAGCGTGCTCGCAGCCAAGACCGTGCCCGCCGCACGCACGCACGCGAACAAGAAAGCGCCGCGCAGCCCCTCGGCCACGCGGCGCCAACTCCCAACTCGCAGGTGATCCCGGCCACCTACTGCGCGGCCAGCTCCCCCTCTCCCGCAGCAGAGCCCTTGCGGCTCAGCAGCTTGGAGGCGACAGACTGCCCGGGCCTGCGCAGGCCGCGGGCGTCAGGCATGTTGATGCCCAGGCCCAGGATGGTGTTGGCGAGCCACACGAAGAACAGCAGCGTGACGATGGGAATCACGCAGCAGGTCACCACCATGACGGCAAAGGCCTCAATCATGCGGTTGAGGACGTTCTTCGCGGACTCGATGAACGACTTCGCGCCATCCGTCACCGCTTGGACGGCGTTGCCGACGGCATCCACGACGTTGGTCGCGACGGTGGTCGCGTCGTTCGCCCGGTCCTGTACCCAGCTTATGAAGTTATCCAGGACGTTCCTGTCCTCCTGGGTCTGCTCGCTCGCCTCGGGCTCCGGGGCCGCCTCCTCCACCTGGGGCTCCTCGATGGGAGACTCCTCCGGCGCGGACGTCACGGCCGCGGTCACCGACTCGACGTCCGCCTTGTACGTCGCCTGCACGACATCGGACACCATCACGCTCGCCGGGACCACCAGGAATCCCGCGACCGCAAAGACGGCCAGACGCAGAGCGAAGCTGCGGAACAGCGTCTGCAGCCCGGCGTTCTGGTCCCAGCGCAGGCGTCCGCTCGTGACCACGGCGGCGACGGCGAGAGCGCAGCTCAGTGGGATGAGCAGCCTGAACGCTGCCAGGCTGAAGATGGTGAGAAGGTACTTCTCAAGGTAGATGGCAGCAAGGACGATGCCCAGGTCGACGCTGAGCTCGACGAGCTTCTCCGCGATGGGCGCACCGAAGTCCCCCGGGATGAGCGAGATGCCGGCCGAGAGTGCCGTGGCCACCGTGACCAGTCCGGTCGCCGTCTCGGCGTGGGCATTGAGGGAGGCAATCTGCGAAGTCCAGGCGTCGGGACTCGAGAAGTGGTCGGCCAGCACCGTCGCCGAGACGATGGCGGCAACCAGTGCGGCAGCGACCATCAGAAGGCCACCCAGCTCCATGCCTGCGACGCGGCGGCTCAGGCGCCCCGCCTCGGAAGGGGCCTCCGCCAGCGTTTCCTCGGCCGCCCTGGCAATGTCATTGGCGAACGTCGGAGCAAGCTCCGCGGCGTCATTGCATCTTCCGGCACGGAGCCCGAAGCCTCCTCGAACGTCTCTTCCCTCTCGCTCATGTGACCTCCCCATCTCTCGGCTGCAGATGTGCGGGCGTTGCCCGCATTGCCCATCTTGCTAGCTTGGAAGGCGGCAGTCGTTAGCTGGCAGCTAACTAGTCGGGGGGGTAGCAAGTCGTCTGTAAGCGAGCTGACGACAGTTACGTACGGCAGTCGGCTGGCGGCTGACTGCTGGCGGCAGCCGACGACCGAGCTGTGCATTTCAAAAATGAAATGCACAGCTACCTACGTTTTCCCAGGTCAGCAGGAGACGGCGTACATTCTAGAAATGAAATGCGCACCTCTCCCCCAGCCATGCACCCCTCCCCTAGAATGGGTACACGCGCCGAGCCGTCGCTCGCGCACGGAACCGACTCGCCGACCGCCCGCCCTCGCGCATGCAGGAGGCCCCATGCAAAAACTGTCCGAGCTGCCGCTCCGCGCATACCTGGGCCACCCCGTCATCGTTGACCTCAGGCTCACCCGACACGACCTCGAGGAGCTGGCGCGGCAGATCACATCCGCGCCGGAGCCGCAACTCCCTCCCGAGGCCCTCGAGGCGCTGCCCGACCACTGGGACTTCGATGCCGATGCCAGCCTGGCCTGGCCGCGCGTCGACCACGAAAACGGCGTCTGTCTCTACCTACTGTGCCCGTGCAGCACCGCCGACCACCAGATCATGCCCCAGTACGACCTCTTCGGCGGCTTTGGGCTGACGCTGGAGCGCATCGTCGACCAGGATGCCCCCGACTGCAAGGTCATCGACATCCTGAGCTGGGAGGACATGCCCGAAATGCTCAAGGCGCACACGCGATGGATCGGCAAGCTATTCGAGGAGTTCCCGGGCGTCGAGGAGGCGCGCGGCGACGAGCGGCTCGACCGCTGGCGCGACCCGCTGTACCCCGACGTCGTGAGCGCCGTGCTCTTCCCGTCCGAGGGTGAGGGCGACGCGGACGCACATCCCTGGCGCGTCTTCGCGCGCGTCGAGCGTTGCGCTATCGACCCGGACGAACCCGACGCGCCGCACTGGGAGGCGACGCTCGCCGCCGTGGTGCCGTTCCCGGACGAGAAGGGGGCCACGGAACCGGGAGCCGCGGAAGGCGTCGGGACCACTGACGGCGACCTACAGGCCGGCCTCGACCTCCCCCAGCCGGGAAGCAGGCTGTGGCTGGGCATCGCCCGTACAGAGGAAGACGGCAAGGTCCTGGGCCTCTACGCGTTCGAGGCCCAGGACCTCGGCGCAGAGGACTACGACCCTGAGGTCGACGCGAGAGAGGACGGCGAGCTCTCGCTTGCCATCGGCGCGCGCTACTACCAGGAGGGCATGGTCAGCGAGGGGATTCACCGCGTGGTCTGCTTCGAGCTCGCGGAGCACTTCTACCAGGCATCGGCCGAGCGTGGGAACGCACGGGCCATGTGCAACCTGGGCCACGTCTACTCGTACGGTCGGCTGGGCGAGAAGGACTTCGACGCGGCCGCGAAGTGGTTCCGCAAGGCGGCGGTGCTGGGCAACGCCGAGGCCGCGTGCAAGTACGGCGACCTGCTGTGGCAGGGGCACGGCGTGAGACGCGACGACGAGCAGGCCTACTTCTACTACCAGATGGCCTACAAGCGCGCGAAGGACGAGGGGGACGGTGCCGTCTGGGGAAGCGCGGCCCTGAGGCTCGCCGGCTGCTTCGAGTACGGGCGAGGGGGCGAGAGGGACCACCATCGCGCTCGCGACCTCTACCTCGAGGCCGAGGCGGGCCTCCTCGAGGCGGTGCCGGACCAGCCCTGGTACAAGGGCCAGCTAGCGCGCGCTCGCGAGGGACTGGAGCGGCTAGCGAGAGAGTAGGCTTGCGTCTCTCGGCTCGCAGCGTGACGTCAGCCGCCCGCTTTTGGCGAGCGGCAGCAGGGCTCCAGGCGGGAGGGCGAGGTGCGCAGTGGAAAGGACGCTCATGAGCGACTACAGGCTACGTCCCGAGGTCAGGATCCACGACGCCGAAAGGGGCGTCCGCGGCTGGCCCGCCGTCCTCGCCGCCGTCAGAGGCAGGCTGGACGAGCTCGCGGGCGAGAGAGGCAGCAGGCTCACCCTCGCCATCGAATGCTATCCGGGGACCAACATGGACGAGATCCGGCAGGGCCTCGTGGAACCGCTTGGCGCCGAAGCTGCCCTCCTTGCCGACGACTACGCATGGGACGCCCCGCGCGTGCAGGCGCGCATCGCCGACACGATCACCGACGACCGCGTGTTTGGCGTCCTCTCCCACTACACGGCGGACGAGTTCTTCGACGCAGGCCGCGTGGGGCAGGCACGCGCCAGGCTTTCGTCCGCCCCGGGGCTCTCCGTGGTCTTTGGCGTCGGCGCCACCGTCATCTGCCCTGATCCCGACCTCCTGCTGTACGCCGACCTCACCCGCTGGGAGATCCAGCTGCGCCTGCGTGCCGGCATGCCCAACTGGAAGGCAGACAACGCCGACGAGGACGCCCTGCGCAAGTTCAAGCGCGGCTACTTCTTCGAGTGGCGCATGGCCGACCTCACCAAGCGGGCGCTCTTCGACCGCGTGGACTTCGAGCTCGAGACCAACGTGCCCGGCGAGCCCAAGATGGTGCCGGGCGACGCCTACCGCGCGGGCCTCGCCCAGGTCGCGCGCCAGCCCTTCCGCCTCGTCCCCTACTTCGACGCGAGCGTCTGGGGCGGCCACTGGATGCAGGAGCGCTTCGGCCTCGACCCCGACGCGCCCAACTTTGGCTGGGCCTTCGACGGCGTGCCCGAGGAGAACAGCGTCATCCTCGACTTCGATGGGGTGCGCCTGGAGATTCCTGCGATCAACGTCGTGCTGCGCGAGCCGGACGCGCTCCTGGGGCCCAAGGTCCACGCCCGCTTCGGGGCGGAGTTCCCCATCCGCTTCGACTTCCTCGACACGATGGGTGGCCAGAACCTCTCCCTGCAGGTCCATCCGCTGGTGGAGTACGCGCAGGACAGGTTTGGCATCCACTACACGCAGGACGAGAGCTACTACATCCTCGACGCGAGCGAGGACTCCTGCGTGTACCTGGGCGTGAGGCCCGGCGTGAGCCGCGAGGAGATGGTGGCCGACCTCAAGCGCGCCGAGCGCGGCGAGGACCGTTTCCACGACGAGCGCTTCGTGAACCGCTTTCCCGTGAGGAAGCACGACCACGTGTCGATTCCCGCTGGCACCGTGCACTGCGCCGGGCCCAACACCGTGGTGCTCGAGATCAGCGCGACACCCTACATCTTCACCTTCAAGCTGTGGGACTGGGGTCGCGTGGGGCTCGACGGCGTCCCCCGCCCCGTGCACGTCGACCACGGCGCGCCCAACATCAAGCTCGACCGCGACACCGACTATGCCCTCTCGCAGCTGATCGACCGGGCGGACGCCCCGCACCAGGACCTTTCCGACCAGGAGGGCGTGGTGATCCAGAGGACCGGCCTCCACGAGCTCGAGTTCATCGAGACAGACCGCCACTGGTTCGAGGATGCCGCCACGGTCGACTGCCACCAGAGCGTCAACATGCTCAACCTCGTGGAGGGCACGAGCGCCCGCGTCGTGAGCCTGGACGGCAGCTTCGAGCCCTTCGACGTCTACTACGGCGAGACCTTCGTCGTGCCCCAGAGCGTGGGGCGCTATCGCATCGAGAACACCGGCGACCGCACGCGGCACGTCGGCGTCATCCAAGCCTTCGTCCGCAACCTTTAGGCGGCAGGCAGCGGGTGCGCCCGTCGCACGTGTGGACCGCGATAGGTCACGAAGGTCCTTGCCCGACCACAACGTCGAAAGGAAGAGTCCCATGCGGCCCCTCAAGCTCATTCCCTTGTATGACAGGACCATCTGGGCTGGCGAGCGACTCTCGGTCCTCCGGAACCGTCCTGCGGCCGGCGAGGGGACGAGCTGGGAGATCTCGGTGCATCCCCATGCCCAGTCGGTGGTCGCCAACGGCCCCGACGCCGGCCGCACCCTGCGCGAGCTCATCGATTCCGACCCCGAGGGCATGGAGGGGCCGGGCATGGGCGACGCGGAGCTCCTGCGTCTCGCCTTCCTGGACGCACGCGATCCGCTGTCGGTACAGGTACATCCCGACGAGGCCTATGCCCAGGCGCATGCGCGCGACCACGGAAAGACCGAGGGCTGGTACGTGCTCGACGCCGACCCCGGTGCAGCGCTGGTGGTCGGCTGCGACCTGGCCAGCAAGGACGAGGTCGCGCGGGCGATTGCCGACGACAGCATCGAGGACCACCTCTGTCGCGTGCCCGTGACGGAGGACGACTTCGTGTTCGTGCCCGCAGGCACCCTTCATGCCCTGGGCGCGGGAATCCTAGCCCTCGAGATCGGCACCAACTCGAACACCACCTATCGCTTCTACGACTACCATCGCAAGGACGATGAGGGCAACGAGCGAGAGCTGCACGTGCGGAGAAGCCTGGACGTGGTGAGGCTCGACTATCGCGGCAATGTCGTGCACACACCCCTTGACGGCATGCCCAAGGAGAGGACGCTCGTGAGCTCCCCGGAGTTTGACGTCATACTCATAGACGTCGCAGACACCCATGTCCTGCCTGCCGACCACGCCCGCTTCCGCACGATCTCGTGTGTGAGGGGCGCCTGCGACCTCGTCTGCGGGGGTACGAGCACGCATCTGGGCTACACCGAGTCGGCGTTCCTTCCCGCAGCGCTCGGAGACGTCCTGGTGACGGGCGACTGCCGCTTGCTCGTGGGCATGCCCCACCGCCGCTGAGTCTTCTGGGCTCGTGCCAGCTGGTCGTGCCAGCCGGTCGTGCAGAACTCGTCCGAGTCAACGAATTCCTGTCATCTCGGACGAGTTGTGAATCCGCTCCCTCCGAGGACCTCCGAGAGATGAGACCGTGCGCCCCCCATGCCTTCCCTATGCCTTCTTCTGAGTCTGCCGCGCCAGCCCCGCCATCGGCGCGTTCGGCGCCCGGGTGCTCTTCTCATATCCCAAATTGCACGTGACCCAGCTATCCCAATTTTCGGAATGCGATGCAGGGTGCGTAACGTCACCCAAAAGTCGTTAGAGTCACTCGAGATGCTCTAACGACTTTTTTTAAGCGAAAAAAGTCGTTAGAGTCTATCATGTTCTCTGTAACGACACTTTCCAGTCATAAGGAGAATCATGGAGTTCGTCCCCAGCGGACAGGGATTCTTGCGCAAGAACCTACATGGTGCCATGGAGTACCAGTCCTTCGTGCCCACCCCACTAAACGAGGTTGTCCCCCTCGGGCTCGGAAGCGACACCCATCGCCTGCTTAGCACCTGCTCGCTCAAGCTTGGCGAGCTGAAGGGGATGCTGAGGTTCATCTCCAACGCAGACATGTATCTCGCCATGTACGTGCGCAAAGAGGCTCTCCTCTCCGCACAGATCGAAGGGACACAATGTACCTTCGACGACGTGCTTGACCCCACAAGGACGGACCTCATCGGGCATGAAGTCGCTGATGTTGTGGCATACGTGAGGGCAACGGAGCTTGCGGTCCAGAGAATGAAATGCCTTCCCCTTTGTATGAGACTGCTCCGTGAGGTTCACAAGAAACTCCTCGATGGAACACGAGGGACAGAGAAGAATCCAGGAGAGGTACGGACCTCCCAGAATTGGGTTGGACCGACAGGCTGCACGATCAAGGGGGCAGCTTACATACCTCCCAATATCGAAGACATGAATGCCGCGCTTTCGGAACTGGAGCGCTTCATCAACGAGGCAGACTCTGTTGACCCGATACTCAAGGCCGCGCTTGTACACTACCAGTTTGAGACCATCCACCCCTTTTTGGATGGCAACGGCAGGCTCGGGAGGCTGCTCATTACGCTCTCCCTGCTTAACGATGGAGTGCTGACGGGTGCCGTGTTCTATCCCTCGTATTACCTGAAACTAAACAGGTCCGAGTACTACACAAGACTCATGAATGTGAGACAGAGGGGAGCCTATGAAGAGTGGGTCGCATTCTTTTGCAAGTGCCTCATAAAAAGCGCCGATGATGCCATCGAATCGCTGGATCGGCTCGTCGAGCTTCGCCGATGCAACCTAGAAAAGCTGGGCAAGGCAACGGGGGTGTCTGTACAGAATGGTCAGCGTCTGCTGGACCTCCTCGAAGCAAGTCCCTTCGTAAGCATCGGCGACGTTACCGAAAAGCTGAACATCGCCCGAACCACTGCCAGCAAGCTAGTGGAGGGATTCGAAAGGCTCGGGATTCTCGTGCAGCATGAGACTGGCAGGCGCCGCTATCGCACGTTCCAGTACGAGGAATATCTCAGCATCCTGAGACAAGGGAGCGAGCCACTATAGGGCCTTGCGCGCATTGATGCGCATGCTAGAAACACAGGCGAACGCGCGGGGCGCGGCAGCCAGGACCCAGAGCCAGCGGCTACGGCGCTTCGGCGCAAACGAGCGGGATACGCAGCCGTACTCCGAAGCCGTCGGCGTGACGTGTCGGAGCAATCCGTCGAGCCCCTCGCACGCGTCAAGGCCTGGCTCAAGCGAGCGGACCTCCTCTTCCGAGCCGAGCACGCACAGCAGGTCGCAACCCGCCCACGCCTCGACGGGCCGCACGCCGAGGGCGGTCTCCGTGGCTATGCCCTGCATGAGGCGGTCGTCCAGCCAAGAATCAACTATGTAGATCGCGGCGGGGTTCCCCGAGAAGACCTTTTCGGCGAATGCGTCCGTCCGCCGCATATCGGCGCATGTCCATTACTGTTGCTCCAAACCGTCACATCGTGAATCTTGAACGGACCGGGAAGCTCACGTACGTGTCGGAGGACGAGCACGAGAGGCACCACCTGGCGCGCAAGGGCACCCGCCGTCCCGGGTCGACCACGCTATGAGGTTCAGGCTCACCGAGCTTGCCGACGAGGACCTCTCCGGCATTGAGGACTGGGTCAGGGTGACCCGCGGGGCCGACACCGCAGACGAGGTGTCGGGCGACATAGACGCGAAGATGCGCGAGATCGCTGAGCACTCTCTTCGGTCCACCGTCTGCCAGTTCGACGGGGAGCACGGCCTCCTGCACGAGTACCGCAGCGCGGGCACCGACCGATTCAAGGTCTTCTACTGGGTGAACGACGCCGAGGGTTTCGTCGAGATTTGGCGCGTCCTTCATGTCCCGTCCGACTTCACGCGCATGGGCTGGTACGCCGGGAGGCAGCCGGCTGCCCGAGGATGGCGAATAGGCGTTTGCACGCATGCCGCTCGTCCTGCGGGGGTTCCGTGATCGTCAGATGAGGGTTCCGCGAGTGACGGGAAGACGGTCCCGCACGACCTGAGATCAGCAATATCGACGCGCGTCCTTGCCTCGCCGTGCGCTTTCGCACTTGTCGGTAAGATGTCGGTAGCAATATCGGTCACGTGACAGTCAAAACCCCGACCTGTCTTCGCAGGTCAGGGTATAAGTTTTGGTCGCGGGGGCAGGATTTGAACCTGCGACCTCCGGGTTATGAGCGAGTCAAGCTGGAGGTTCCGCAAATTCTCCCTCGTCTACCTCGTCTGGACGCACTGCGCCGAGCAGGCGTTTTGCGTCTCTTCGCGTCTCCAACGGTCTGCAGGATTCTGCTTCTCCTGCATCTCCAACCTCGTTTTGGCGGTCATTTGGCGGTCATTTGGCGGTCACTTTGGCGGTCACAATGTCGGTCAGAAACGGCTGTCGAAAACCGAGTGGAAGGAAGTGGAGATGCAGGACCTTACCTACACCAGCCGTGGCCTGAGGAGACGGAGAAACAGCGACCGATGGGAGGCGGTCCTCTCGCACACCGACCCCGTGACGGGCGAGGTCGTGAGGACGTTCCACACGGTCGAGGGCAAGACGCGCCGGCAGGCGGAGCGCGCACGCGACGCGCTCATCTTGGAGCTCGAGCGCAAGGGAGGAGCCGTCGGCTCCTCGATGAGCGTGCGCGAGTTCATGGAGCAGTTCCTCGCCTACAAGGAGGGCTCGGGCACCATAGAGCCCTCGACGGCGCGCGGCTACCGCGCCGAGGCGCGCCAGATAGACTCCTACATCGGAAACGTCCGCCTGGCGGACCTCTCAGTGGAGGACGTGTCGGGCTGGATGCGCGACATGAGCGCCGACGGCTACGCGCCGAAGAGCGTGTCGAAGCCCTTCCGCCTGCTCAAGCAGGCGCTCAAGTGGGGCATGGCACAGAACCTCATCACCAAGAACCCCCTGCGACTTCTGCAAGCCGCCCAAGCGCGTGAAGACGCCCATCAACGCCCTGCCGCGCGAGGAGCGCACCCGCATGCTGGAGCTGGCGAGGCGCGCGCAGCCGGCGCCTTTGGGCATATCCATAGAGCTCGCCCTCACCACGGGCATGAGGCGCGGCGAGGTCTGCGCGCTCAAGTGGTCCGACCTCTCCGATGACGGCACCATAACCGTGAGCCATGCCCTGGGGAACGGCGATGGCGGCTTCTACGTGAAGGAGCCCAAGACCTCAAGCTCGCTGAGGACGATTCCCCTCACCAGGCGCACCTTCGACATGCTGCGCCTGGTGAGGGCGGACGCCGTGCGCATCGCCAACGAGTTCGCGCTTCCCTTCGGAGACCCCTACATACTGGGAACGCAGCAGGAGAAGAGCAGGCCCTACAACCCCACGCAGCTCGGCAAAGACTTCGCCACCTTCTGCAAGATGAACGGCTTCAAGTGCACCTTCCACGACCTCAGGCACACCTTCGCCACCATGATGATCGCGGGAGGCTGCGACGTGCGGACCGTGGCGAGCTACCTGGGGCACGCGAGCGTGTCGATGACCCTAGACATATACGCGGGCGTGGACCGGAGGCCAAGCGCACCGCCGTGAGCAAGGTCGAGGAGAGCTTCGACGCAGAGATGGGCGGCTACGGCGACGCCATCATGGACAACGTCTTCGGAGCTCCCAAGCGCCGCGAGCCCGCGATCAGCTTCTCGGTGGACCAGCTCAAGGCGATGCTCGCCGCAGCAGAGGAGAAGGAGGCGGGCCATGGGCGTCTTTAGGCTCGTCTGGCGCTTCGTGCGCTGGCTCTTCCGCGCCGTCTCGCGATGGATGTGAACAGATGAATAACGCTGATTTACAGCTAATAATGCATGGATACGGTTACAATTTGTACCCGTTTCCACTATAATTCGTCTGTATGAAGTTCAAAGACTACATAGCATCACACCAGGCGTTCACGACAGAGGACATCTATGCCATAACGTCGAGGGAGGCCGCGCACACGCAGCTGCAGCGCGCCGTCAAGTCCGGCGAGGTGGAGCGCGTGCGCCGTGGCATCTATGTGTCCAAGACCGGCAGGTTTACCGGCGAGGCGCCCGACCCGTTCCTTGTGGCCAGGACGGTCGACCCCGAGGCCGTGATCTCGTACCACTCCGCCCTCGTCGCCCACGGCGTCGCCCACAACGTCGGCTTCGAGTGCTCGTTCAGGTCCGCGAAGGTACGTTCGCCGTTCGAGTACGGGGGCGTCCGCTACGTCCCGTACAACCTCGACGATAACCCGCAGGCGCAGACCATGCGCTCAAAGTCGTATGGGACGGTTGGCGTGACCACGCGCGAGCAGACTCTCGTCGACTGCCTCACATACCCCGGGAGGGTTGGCGGCGTTGAGGAGGCTGTGCGGTCCTGCTCGGCGTTTCCCTACCTCGACGTTGATGCCCTGCTCGAGATCCTCGGTAGCGCTCCTGCAGCCGTCGTCGCCCGCACGGGCTGGCTCCTCGAAGCAAAGCAAGCTGACTGGGGCGTGGCGAGCGAGAAGCTCCTGTCGCTCGAAGCGAGGCTCGGGAGCGGCCCGTCCAAGCTCGACCCGAGGTCAAGGGAGAACGAGGACTGGAGCCCTCGCTGGAAGCTGTACCTTCCCGAGACAGAAGAGGAGATCCTCTCATGGACACCATGAGCACCGACGAGTTCGAGCCGAGGACCGTGGACAAGGTCGAGCGCCTGCTCGACCTTCTGGACGAGATGGAGCGGCACCCCGCCCTCAGGGGCAAGCTGGCGCTCCACGGCGGCACGGCCATCAACCTCTTCATGCTCGACGTGCCGAGGCTCTCGGTAGACCTCGACGTCTCCTACATCGGGAGTGTCCCGCGCGAGGATATGCTCGCTGACAGGCCGCGCGTCGAGGCGGGCATAGAGGCCGTCGCGCAGGCGCTGGGCTATGCGGTGGAGGCGCATCCCGGCGGACATGCGGGACGAACCTTCCTGCTGCGCTACCGCGGGGACTGGGGAGTCGACCACGTGAAGATCGACTGCATCTACATGAACCGTTCGCCCATCCTGCCGCCCGTCGTGCGCGAGACACCCGTGAGGCCGGGCGCCAAGGTCCGCACGTTCGCGGACGCCGAGCTCGCTGCCGGCAAGGTGAAGGCGTTCTTCGATCGCGTGAAGGTCCGCGACCTCTACGACGTCTCGAATCTGCTCAGCGTCTACGGGTCGCTCGAGCCCGATGGGCAAGAAACAGCGCATCGGCTCGCCCTCTACTACGCCTCGCTCTCTGCATGCTTCCCGAAACCGTTCGAGGGCAGGGAACGGCGCTTCACGGACAGGCTTTCCGAGCTCGCGGACCAGCTCTACCCGATGCTGCGCTCCTCGACCGAGCGCCCGACCCTTGAGGGGCTCATAAAGGATGTCGAGCGCTTTACAGCGGAATGGGTCCTGCCCAGGACAGATGGAGAGCGTGAATATCTCGAGCGCCTCGCAGGAGGTGACTACCGACCGGAGCTCGTCTTCCCGGACAAGGTGATGGCCGAGTCCGCCGCCGTGAACCCCGAGGCACTCTGGAAAGTCGAGAACCTCGGGAAGATGCAGCGGTAGCGCGACCAGCTCCGCGCCGTTGAATGTAATAGACTCTAACTAGTAAACCCGCCTGGCCTCTGCCTCCGAGCACGCACACTGGCGGGTCTTCTTTATGCGATGCGCCTGCAATCTGCCCTGCCCCGGGCCCGAAGGCTAAGGGCAGCCGCATGGGCCGATCTCCTGTTGAGACGATCGGCGTGGTAGCGGAGTGACCTTCTCAACCCGACACCAGACACAATGTCAAAGCAAACGCCAGGGGCCTCCATGCACCGCAGCGGGCAGACCACAACGCACGAAGCGCCCCGAGCACCTCATGGGCATGACAACCGCACACCGCACGGCATCCACGAGAGCGCCCGGTCGCCCAGTGAAGCCGCCAGCAGCCAGCCATGCATCGCATCTCCGCCAGACGCCCCAGTGCAACCAGATACGCAACGCCTCGCGGCAACCACATCGCCGCAATCCCACGGGCAGCCTCCACGCACGCCCCACCCCGCCTCGCCTTGGGAGCGAAGACTCGCCCACGGTCGCTCTAGAGCAAGGGGCGCGAAAACTTTTCCGAGAGGCACAAGGCGCCCCTCGGAAAACTCGGGCGCATCCGCGTTTCGCTTTTGCCCCTTGCGCTGCCGCTTTCCCGCAGGCGCCATCCGCACCACAAGGCGCGCCAAGGGGGCGGGCCCAACACGAGGAGGCAGACAGCCATGGGAAAGAGCATCGACGAGAGGTCGCACGAGGCAATCCGCGCATACCTGAGGCACAGGGGTATCGAGGTCCTGGAGGAGGGCTGGGCGCGCGGCTCGGGCAGCATCGACCCCATCGCCATGGACGACGAGGAGCTCGTCTTCGTGGACGCCGCCACCAAGTGCGGGGGCCACGACATGCCCCGTGAGGAGCCCGACCAGGGGCGCTTCGAGCGCATCGCGGCGGCCTACCTCGCCGAGGCCGAGGTGGAGGGCCTCACCAGCATCCGCTACGACATCGTGAGCCTCCTGGTGACGGGCTCCGAGAAGGCCCTCCTGCGCCACCACAAGAACGTCCTCAGCGACGGGAGGTAGGCCCCAAAGCGGCTGCCCCGGGCCTTCGGGCTCGGGGCAGGCCGTCTACTTCGGCATCAGTGGGTCCTGGAAAACCTGGACCTTCCTCATGACCCTCGTGGGCATAGCCGAGGTCTTTTCCGGGTCAGTCGGGATCGCGGCAGACCATATCCTCCATCGAGCGCGGTGACTACAACCCCACAATCAGGCTCTGCCGCGCCATCTGCAAGGCCCTCGACCGAACGCTGGACGAGCTCTTCTGGGAGGACTAGCCGTTTTTGGCCGGGAAGTCGGTGACATGTCCCACTATGCATCAACTAAGGCCGAGGTGACTTCCTCGTAAACGGTCTCGGTCTGTGCCGTGTCGCTCGCGCCCAGAAGGTAGGTTGTGCCGCTCCTCGTCCGCACGAGGAGCCAGGGGCCGACCTCGGGGTCCAGGCACACCTTGAGCGATCCGTACGCGTCACTTGAGAAGTTACCTTCGAGGAAGGTTTCACTCGCGCCGCCAAACGTGCGCGTCATCTGGGGAAGTTGGTCAACCAGCTCCACAGACACCACGTCGTCCATGTCAATCTCATAGGTTGTGAGCGAGTGGTGTGCCCGAATCTTCTGCTCGCTCAGCTCAAGCGTCACAGGAGCTCCAAATTCCTCCGCCATGAACGCTCCCGCCACGGGCAGGCAGAGCAGCAAGCAAGCGAGGGCCACTACAATCGCCTTTCCCGCCGGCCGTGCCAGGTTGATCGACGTGTTGATGCCCACGCGCTCGTTCACTATGAGTTTGGCATCGTCGGGGTTATAGTAGAAGATGCCAAAGATCCAGTGATCGTCCTCGTCCACGTAGAGGCCCTCGCCGCTGGCCTTTGTAAGACGCTCCTGCAGGCTGCGCACGCGCATCTCGGTTGCAAACGCCACGATTCCGAGGACCGTGCAGGGAAGCATCATACCGATAAAGTACAGATTGGCTGAACCCTGGAAGAGGAGCTGCGCCCAGCTCATGAATGCAAAAGACGCCGCCGCGACGAGGAACACCCTCGCCCAGGCGCGCCGGCGTATGCGCGTGAGCGTCTGCGTGAGGGCGGTATTGTCGTCCACCACCTCGCTGCGATTGCGGTAGCACCAACGGAAGATTGCCCACATCATGAGCACGCATGCGGCAAACAGCAGGTAGATTACTAAGTTGTCACGATCGAGCAGGGCGGGGACCAGGCTCGTCGCGCAGATGAGGACAAACCATATGCTCGAGACGCGCGGGTACGACTGCGCGGCCACCCCGATATCGGCCACCGTCACGCGCTGGGTCGCGGCGCCTCTGGTCCGCCAGCCTCGCTCGTCCTTCAGGGCCGCGAGCCTGCGGTTGGTGAGCGCGTAGATCACCTCGGGCACGATACAGACCACAAGTATCCAGACGCTCCAGCAGAACATGCTCAACCCGGCCCACGCTCGTACCGTTCCTGTCGCCGCACCGCCAAGTGCCGCAGCCACGAGCACGATAGCGCACGCGAGCTGTAGGCGACGGTAGCTGGTAAGAAGCGCCTTTACCTGCACGTCTTCCCGCGCCTCGCGCGGGAAGGTGACGCCGATGACAATGTTCTTCTTGAAGCGCGCTGTGTTCCTGAGCGTCCACCATATGAGGAGTGGAATCCAGCTGCAGGAGAGCCATAGGATAGTCGCAGTGCTCATCATAAACTTCCTTACTTCTAGCGATACGCAATCTCATCCAGCAGGCGCTCGCAGAGCGCGAGAACCTCTTTGCCTGACATCCCACCGGCCACCAGCTCAGCCAGGCGCATCCGCAGCGCGTCCACGATGCCGGGATTGGGGTCTGAGCTGCCATCGGGCTCGCACACGAAGGTGCCACCCCTCCGGTCGCCGCGCACGTGTCCCTCCTGCTTGAGGAGCTGATAGGCCTTGCTCACCGTCATGGCGTTGACGCCGCACTCCGATGCGAGCGCCCGCACGGTCGGCAGGCGCTCGCCAGGCGCAAGCTCGCCTTCGGCGATGCCCCGCACGATCTGATCGCGGATCTGCTGGTAGATGGGTGTCGCGGTTGAGAAGTCCAGCTGCAGGAGCATGGTGTGAGCCTCCAACGATGTCTGTATCGTATGTATTACTCACAATAACACATAACAGACAAAGCTGCAAGCGCAGAGGAAAGCACAGTCCAAGCCGCTTCCGTCATCGCATCATTTTCCATTGTATGATCTGTACCTACAGCAGATCTGCCTTGGAGGAATCGGGGTCCGGCCATGTCCTCCCATTAAGAGCTCGTCTTCGACACGAGCGCTCAACTCCTCGGCGCAGGAGTTGACCGGATAGAGAGAAGCAAACCCGCGATTTGGTTGAGCATACGTCCCGCAAGAGAATTCTTTCCGGACCATCATCAAGGGCCCCTTTTCGTGCGCTCAAACGCTGCTCCCGCGATGCGCCCGGCGGGACTTCTCAATTTTTTCACCAAGGGGCGCACATCTTGAGCGAATCATTCGTTGTATTGGATAGAGGAGGTGATCGAGCTTGCCATGGAATGAAGCGAGCAGCCTATCTTGTGCGCACAACGCACGAGATAGCGCTTGTCGGCACCGGGGGCCGCGCCCATCGCGCTGCCACTTCGATGGCGCGTCACCCCACCCGGATGCCGAGCGACGGGAGCACGCGCGCGTGCGCACGTGATACGCTCCTCTGCGGGGGATGCCCCGCGCCCCTGGGAAGCCCGGACGGATGTCCGGGCAAGACGCGCCTCTCGGCGCCTAGGGGAACCATGGAGAGATTCGACAAGCGCCTGCACATACGTGTGAGCGAGGCGGACGTCGAGCGCGCGCAGGAACTCGCGGGCACGCTGAGCATCACCACTTCCGCGCTCGTGAGGCTGCTCCTGCAGCTCCCGGCGGAGGACGTCGCGGCACGACACCACGTGGTGCTCGACCTCGCCTGCGCCAACCGCCTCTACCGCGAGCTCAACCAGTGGGGCTACCAGCAGAACCAGGCAGCCCACGCCCTGAACCGCATCGCCTACTACCTCAGACGCGAGGCCATGGACGCATCCGACGTCCTGGAGGAGCTCGCCTCGGTGGAGCGGCAGCTGGAGCGCCTGCGCGAGAGAGCGGATGAGATCGCCGTTCCCGTGCGCAAGGTGGCAGAGTCGCGTCTGCTCTTCCTGTAGGTGCGCCCATGCCGTTGCTCAAGCCCATATCCGGTCACACGTCCTGCCGGGGCGTCTACCGCTACCTCACCAAGAACGAACGGGCCCTCGCCTCCGACTACCTGAACCTCGACGCTCCCGAGCAAGAGAACGCCGCCTTCAACTGGGCGGCGGCGATGGACGACACGCGCTCGCGCTGGCGAAACGACACGCCCTGGGGAGACAGGCCCTGCCGCACCTACAAGCACTACGTACTCTCGCCGGACCCGAAGGACCACGTGAACCTGGACGCGCTCCGAGAGCTCACCATCGCTTGGGCGCGCGAGCACTTCGGCGACTTCGAGGTGGCCATCGTCTACCACGACGACAATGCTGGCCATATACCTCATGCCCACGTGGTCGTGAACAACACCAACATCGTCACGGGGCGCCGCCTTCAGGATCCCGACCCCAAGGAGCTCAAGCACTCCCTGCAGCGCATGGCCAAGGAGCGCGGATTCTCGGACTTCGACAGCGCCGAGGAGAAGGCGTCCGTGCGCGGACGAGTGCGACCCCGCACGCTGCAGGCAGAGCACGTGCGCCGTGCGGAGCGAGAGATCGCCGAGAAGGGCGGCTACTCCTGGGTGGCGGACATCCGCGCCCGCATCCGCGTAGCGCGCTCCGTCACGAGGAGCGAGGACGAGTTCAGGGGGCTCCTCAAGAGCCTGGGCGTGGGGGTCGAGGGCAACTCCGCCAAGGCGCGTCGCCGTGATTGGGTGTTCTCGCTCGCCGGGCATCCCACCTGGCGCGTCTCAGGCGAGAGCCTGGGACTTGGCTACGGGCGCGAGTCGCTCATGCGCGGCTTCTCGCTGGGTGCGGCAGGGCATCTCGCGGACGCAGGCGAGCGCAGAGTCGCGGAGCTCGCGCGCCCCGCCGTGGAGCTCGACGACCTGTCTGAGTTAGAGAGGCTCTCCGAGGCGCTCGCGTGGCTCAAGGGCAACCGCATCCGCACGGCGGCGGACCTCGCCGCCAAGGGCACAGGCAATCCCGAGATGACCGCCTACGTGCTGGGCCTCGACATTCTCAAGGAAGGCGGCACCGAGCGCGCGCCATGCGCCGAGGCCGGCGAAGCCTTTCTCCCGCACCCTGGACGCAAGCGCCCAGCGCAACACCACTGAGCACGCAAGCGAGCACCAGCGCACACGCCAGCGCGATGACGGAAGGGAAAGCCAGCGATGATCGTGAAGACCTACTACCAGGACGGGCGCATGGATGCGTTCGACACCGCCAACCTCACCGACGCGAGCATGTACCGCGGGAACGTCGCTACAAACTGGTCGCTCGACCTATCCGGAGCCATGCGCGATGGCGGCATGCTGCTCCTCTCCATGCGTTGGTACCCCGCGCCGGGCCAGGACGCACCCGCCGGGCCGGAGGGCCTCCCCATAGCCCGCAGGCTCGACGGGCTCTGCGTCGTCGTGGCGGACAGCGAGGACGTGCCGCAGCTGTCCATGGTGACGGTGGACGGCGAGTTCGCGCTCCTGCGCGTGGGGGACGGCCTCGTGGACTGCAACCGCCTCGCATGGGCCTCGCGCATCGCCGACGGCCTGCCCGCCCAGGCGGTCTCGGCGCACCAAACGCTCAGCATGCTTGTAGGCGATGGTGCAGACGGCATCGACGTGGAAGCCGAGGTCTGCCGACAGATGGGCTTCGACCCTGCGACGTATGCGCTTGTGGAGGGGATGCATGAGATGACGTGTGCCAATCAAGAAAATACTGATGAGAGATTCAGCAAGGGTCCGCTTACCTAGAAAATACGCATAGCTCAACCCTGCAGATGCAATAATCCTCTTAAGGCAAAGCACGTTATTAGCCAGGTGAAAAATGAAAATTCATTACTTCCAACGCTACCAGCAAAAAGAAAACGTTGCGACTGCGAACACGATGCTGTTACTATCGCGCCTATACCAGTATTCCCCCGATAAGTTCTTCCGCTTTCTAAAGGCAGAATCCGATGCTTTTGAACCGGAGGTTACTTTTACCCTGCAGGAGAAGAACGAGTCCAGCGTTCCCGACGCGACGATTACCCAGGAAAGCTTCAAGGTCGTCGTGGAGACAAAACGGTCCGATAAGTTCGATCTGAATCAGTTAGTGAATCACCTTGCTGCATTCGACGATCAAAAATACAAGCGGCTAGTTACGCTTGCACCTATTCCAATGAGTGAAAGCATGAAGAAGCTCGTCGAGGCTGAGATATCAAAGCACAAAAAAGCCTCGGGCGAAAAATTTGGCATCGTTCATGTAAACATGACATTCAAAGAGTTGGCAGATGCGGTTCAGGACGTCCTCGATGACCATGATTACGATATGCAGGAGGTGCTCGACGATTACATCGACTACTGCCGCCATGACAATCTGATTGTCGAGCAGGACTCTTGGAAGTACCTGCGCATGCGGCTATGCGGCACCACCTTTGACTTCAATAAGAAGAGCGGTCTGTACTACGACAAAGCCGAACATGGATTTAGACCACATGACTATCTCGGCTTGTACAAAAACAAGAGTATCCGGTCGATCGGGAAAATCTGCGCGCGCATTGTAGCGTGGGAAGAATCTGGGAAAATGCGGTATCAGCCTGAATTCGGGGAGTGCACAAAAGAACACATGGACACAATCGTTGAGGCGATAAAGGACGGGAAAAATTACGGCTATGATTTGGCCGCAGAAAAGCATCGATACTTTTTCGTGGACCAATTTGTTGAGACTGATTTCAGAAAAGTCACCCCGTACGCTCCAATGGGAGCAAGGATCTTCGACCTCACTGATGTTTTAGGCGCTGACAGTCTCCCTGACGTACAAGAAATCGCAAAAGCACTTAGCACGAAAACATAGAGCTAAGTGCCTGGAAGCTGTTTTTCTGACAATAGGGCAAACACCGAACTGATAGCAGAATGCGCCTCGGATGACCGGGGTGCATTTCGTTCACATTCTCTCTCGTATTCTTATCGCTCCCGTTCCTCCGCCCGCGACGCCGCGCCGGACGCCCTACAACAGGCGTAGGCGGCGAGCGTCACGAAGCCGGAGAGGAAGCCGGCTATGCAGGCGACGATGCTCCATCCTCTCCCTCGTCCTCCTCGCGGCGCGGGCCGATGCTGCGCGCGATGCCGATGACGGTGGCGGCACAACCCGCCGCAGCCAGGGCGCAGATGCCCACTATCGGCAGCTCGTCTCCCGTCTACGGGAGCTTGCCGCCGGGCGCCGGCGCCTCGGGGGTCCCGGGTGGCACGAGCTCCACGGTCTGCCCCTCGTCGTTCACGTCGGCATGCGAAGCGACCTCCTGGCCGTCCAGGGCGAGCGACTCGAAGGCCACGACCGCATGCCCGGAAAGCTTCGCGCCGTCGAAGGTGAAGGTTACCTCCTGCGTGTCGTCCTCCGCATCGGGCACGAAGGCCACGGTGGAGGTGACGGCCTTGCCGTCCGGGCGCACGGGCTCGCCGGTCTCCTTGTCCACGAGCGTGCCGGTGAGCGTGTACTCCTCGCCGGGCGTGAGCCCCGTGCAGGAGACGGTGTCCACGATGGTCACCGAGTCGTCGGCCACGGCCTCGTGGTCGCCGTCGTCCGCGTCGGTCGCCTCGGTCTGCACGCCGGGCGCGGGAGGCGTCTGCGTGGGCGGCGCATCGTTGGTGAGCGTGCCCAAATCCACGGCCACGGCGTCGCGGTAGACCGACACGTCGAAGGCCGGGATGAGCGCGCGGTCGGCATTGGCCTCTGAGGGCTGCTCCTCGAGCGTGTAGTCGTCGTAGGGCAGCGCGCCCTTGGCGTCGTCGGGGTCGGAGCCTCCGAACCACACGCCGGAGTCCGCCGTGCCGCCATTGGTGTCCTTGGTGTGGGCGTTCCAGCTGGCAGCCGTGGAGGCCTGGCCGTTGCCGTCGGTCACGATCATGTGGCTCTCGCCCGTGGTCTTGCTGGTGATCTTGAAGGGCACGCCCGCGAGTCGCTGCTGGTGCCGTCCGCCACCTTCACGAGCGCGAGATCGCCGCGCACCACCTGCTCGGTGAACTCGCCCTCGGGCGTGAGCTCGAAGGCCGCGGAGCCGTGTGGCCCGCATCCTCATTGGCGGGGCGGCACGCCAGGCCTTCCTGCACCACCTGACCTGCATGAGGTGCGCCGGGACCGACAGGCGCCAGCTCGAGAGGCGGGTAAAGGAAGGAGCGCGCAAGGGCAGGTGGGCCGCCACCGCGCGCGCCCTCTCCTGCGTCAGGAGCATAGACGAGATAAGCGCGTTCTGCCTGGCCGCGGAGGCTGGCTGCCTCTCGGGGTTCCCCGCCGCACCGGAGTATGCGAGCTGGTGCGGACTCGTCCCCTCCGAGCACTCGTCAGGCGAGAGGGAGGAGACGGGGCACATCGCCAAAGCGGGCAACTCCGCGTCGAGGAGGACGCCCGTCGAGAGCGCCTGGCACCATGCGAGCTGCTCGGCAAGGCCCAAGCGGCTCCCCGGCGAGTGGGGCGCGCCCACTGCCGCCATACGCCCGCGCGGCAACGCCTGCGCCCGCGAGCTCACCTGCTGGGTCTGGGAGATAGGCCGTGGGGCGGAAGGCACCTATCACAGGTAGTTCCCCCGTATCCCATGGGCATCTCTGCCAGGAGGGCCTGCGGCCCTCGACGCACCGCCGGGAGCCGCTCGCGACTCCTTTTTTGGACAACCGCAAGGCTGCGTCCGCCACAAAGACTGACGTTCGCACGAGGCTCCCAGGCGAAGAATCGAACTACGACACCACGCCTCCCTACCAATTGCTGGGCCCTATGACCGGCAGGGGCGCGGGCACAAGCCCGCGAACATTAGCTTGCCAGGCAAGCGTCGACCAAGAGATGCGTGCCCCCAGGCCCACGCCTGGCTGGAAGTGACGGCAGGCCGCTTGACAACGCTTCTCTCGCATTAAAAGAAAGGCCAGGGGTTTTCGCCGCTGACCTCCAGTTTTATAGTCGCGGTGGCAGAATTTGAACCTGTGACCTCCGGGTTATGAGCGACCTAGAGGGCGTTTCATACCAGTTCCAGCGATTCCAGAATTGCAGCGAACGGTACCTGAACTGTGGTTTTCCCATTCTCCACGTTCTGTGCGCTCTGGGTTTCCTGTCCTTCCGACATCCGTTTGTCGGTCATTTGTTGGTTCTGATGTCGGTGAGAATGTCGGTTAACAAATGGCTGTGGAAAACGGACGTTTGGAGGACCGATGGAGTACGCGAGCAGGGGGCTGAGGAGGCGCGGCGACACCGACCAGTGGGAGGTGACGCTCTCCCGCAGGAACCCGATAACCGGGGAGCCCGAGAGGCTCTACTGCATCGCGAGGGGCAGGACGAGGCAGGCAGCCGAGAAGGCGCGCGACGAACTCATAGCATAGTGCAGCTCGAGCTGGAGGGCGGCACCGCGACGTCCAACGTGTGCGTTCGCGACTTCATGGACGCGTTCCTGCGCTACAAGGAGGGCTCCAAGACGATAGAGCCCTCCACGGTACGCAGCTACCGCGCCGAGACAAAGCAGATCTGCCACTACCTGAGCGATGTGAGACTCTCGGCGCTCACCGTGGCCGACGTCAACGGCTGGATGGCCCGCATGACCGCCGACGGCTATGCGCCGAAGTCGGTGGCCAAGCCCTTCCGCCTGCTGAAGCAGGCGCTCAAGTGGGCGATGTCGCAGGACCTGGTGCGCAAGAACGTCTGCGAGTTCTGCAAGCCGCCCAAGTGGGTGAAGACGCCCATAAACGCGCTCGATCGCGCCGCGCGCACGCGCATGCTGAGGCTCGCCGTCGCGGCCGAGGCCACGAGCCCGCTGGGCCTGGCCATAGAGCTCGCGCTCACCACCGGCATGAGGCGTGGCGAGGTGTGCGCGCTGCGCTGGAGCGACGTGGGGGGCGACGGCACCGTGACCGTCTCCCACGCGCTGGGCAACGGCGAGGGCGGCTTCTACCTGAAGGAACCCAAGACCGGAAGCTCCGCGCGCACCATACCGCTCACGGCGCACACGGCGGCGACCCTCAGGGCCAAGCGCGCCGACTCCCGGCGCGTGCTGGCCAAGATGGGAGTCCCCGCCGGCGACCCCTTCGTACTGGGGACGCAGGAGCCCGAGAGCAGGCCCTACAACCCCACGCAGCTGGGGAAGGACTTTCTCGGCGTTCTGCAAGATGAACGGCTTCGACTGCACGTTCCACGACCTTCGGCACATCTTCGCCACCATGATGATCGGGAACGGCTGCGACGTGCGCACCGTGGCGAGCTACCTGGGGCACGCGAGCGTGAACATGACGCTCGACATCTACGCGGACGTGGACCCGGAGGCAAAGAGGGCCGCCGTGGGCAAGGTGGACGAGAGCTTCGACCTGGACATGAGCTCGCCGGCGCTCTGGGAGCCGCAGGTCGCACAGCCAGCCGCCGAGTCGGAGGGCCTCACGTTCACCGTGGGACAGCTAGAGGCCATGCTCGCCGAGGCCAAGCGGAGGGAGGCCGGCCATGAGGGCGCTTAGGGCACTACTGCGGTTGCTGAAGGCCGTCGCGCGCATCGCGCTGCGCTGGATGTAGCCGCGCCGCTAGAGCCTACTCGAACCCGAGGTTCGACCTCCACGGGCCCCTTTACCTGTGAGGCCCTCGGACGGGCCGGCTTTACTCGAACCTACTCGAACCTACTTGGACCCGAGGTTCGACCTCCACGGGCCCCTTTACCTGTGAGGCCCTCGGACGGGCCGGCTTTACTCGAACCTACTTGGACCTACTTGGACCCATGCAGGGAATAGTACTGCGACGGGTCGTGGGCGCTGTTGCCGTGCCAGTCCAGAATCCCCTTCTTTACCAGGGACTTGAGGGCTGGTCGCGAGACCTTTACGCTGCGGCCGAGGTGGTCGGTGAGCTCTCTGGCGGTCACCCGCCCCCTCCCGTACACGTACTGGAGGGCGGCGAGCTCGTACTCGCCCAGGGCGCCAAGCGCGTCCTCGCCGATGTCACTCGCGATCGTGTCGCCCCGGCGCAGGACGCGCGAGGTCGCGCTGTTCTCGAGCGTGAGCCTCACCGAGGCGCCGTTCGGCTCCGAGAAGGTGGGCTCCCTCAGGAAGAAGCTCGCCATCTCGTCGTATATGCGCTGCACGCCCTCGTTGAGCTCCCTGACCCAGCCGAACTCGACCAGGGTGCGCGCGATCGTAGGGTTGCGCGACCAGCGGGTGTACTTCATGTTCTCGAGCGTCACGATGTTGGGGAGCTTGCCCGGACTCGTTATCTCGAGGCGGTCGTCGTACATCATCACGCGGATGTGGTCGCCGCTCATCGCGTAGTCGCGGTGTGTGACCGCGTTAACGAGTCCCTCGAACCAGGCGAACTCCGGGTACTCCGGTATGACCTTGAACCTGCCGTCGTCCCCGAGGTACTGGAACTCCCTCAGCTGGCTCGAGATGAACTCCTTCGCGCCATCGATGGTCTTGGGGAGCGGCCCGTCGAAGGTCCTGTCCTTGACTATGTTGAGCCTGCGCCCCGTCTCCATCTTGCTGCCGTCGAGGCGGATGACGCACACCCGCGCCCACGGCATGAATCTGGCGGGGCTCTCCGAGAAGAGGAGGACTCCCGCGTTGGTGAGGTGGCCGTCCTGGAGGAAGCCGCGGCTCCGGAGGACCTGCTCGTCGCTCGCCTCCGTGCCGAGCTCGGCCTTGTAGCGGGCCATCACCTCGGGGTCCACGTCCCCTATCGAGGAGCGCTCCTGCACCTTGTCCTCGTAGCGGCGCTGCTGACCATCTAACGACCAGAGCTCAACCTCATCGGTTATGATTTTCCGGGTCCATCCTCTCCTCGGCCTGCGAGGCGGCGCCGCTAGCCTTGCAGCAGGCCAGGGCGCTCGCCGTTGGAGCCGGCCGTCTCCCTGGTCGGGGGTGAGACCAGTTTCACGGTCTGGCCTTCGTCGTCGATGTCGGCGTGGGACGCGACCTCTTCCCCACCCGTGCGCGAGGACGGTGTACGCAACCTCGTCATGGGCGGCCATCTGGTCCGCGCGGCGCCGTCGGCGCTCTCAGGGGAATCAGCGCATTGCGGCAGGCCGCGAGAAGGTGTTCCTGGATTTTACTATCGGCCCGGAGTTCCCACGGGCGTCCGCGGACGTCTCGCAATAACGCTCGCGCAAACCAGAGACACACCGGCGTGGACAGGCGGAACTCGGGAAGCTACTTGGGAACTTAGGAAGACCGCGCTTCCCAAGTTCCCAAGTTTCGAGCCAATGAACGGCCAACGAAAACGCGCTTTCGCCCTGCAACAAGGCCGCCTGCTGCGCCTTTCTCGGGATATAATGCAATCTACTTAGGAACTTTACTTCGGAACTTAGGAAGTCTTCCCTTCCCAAGTTCCCAAGTTCGTCGAAGGAGGGCCCATGTACATAGCCAGCGACGAAGACCTTGCCGCCGCGATGGACCGCATGAGGAAGGCCGGCACAGACTTGGCCGAGTACGAGGTCAAGTCCGCCGCGGGCGGGTTCCCCAAGAGCATCCCCGATACGATATCGGCGTTCGCGAACACCTACGGCGGGACCATCGTGCTCGGCGTGTCCGAGAAGGACGGCTTCTCTCCGGTCCCGGACTCCGATACGAAGACGCTTCAGTCGAAGCTCGCGCAGGCGGCCCGCGAGCTCGTCGAGCCCCCGCAGGCCGTCGACCTCCTTGTCCTGCAGCTCGAAGGCCGTCCCGTGGTGGTGGCCAACGTGCGGGAGGCCCCGGTGCGCGAGAAGCCCTGCTTCGTGAGGAAACTCGGGCAGATGGGCGGGTCCTTCGTCCGGACGGGCGATGGGGACCATAGGATGTCGCTCTACGAGATCGACCGCTTCATCGAGAACCAGCACCGCACCGCGCGCAACGACGCCGAGCCGGTTCCTGACGCGACCCTCTCCGACCTCGACGAGGACCTGCTGGAGGGATGGCTCTCCCATGCGCGCGCCACGACGCTCGACCGGTCGAGGGCGGTGGGCGACGAGGAGCTGATGGCCAACCGCCGCGTCGCCGCCGTGGACGGGCATGGCGTCCTCCGCCCCACGCTCGCGGGAATCATGGCCCTCGGCAAGTACCCGCAGAAGTTCTTCCCGCGTCTGGACGTGGTGTTCACCAGATACCCCGGCCCCCGCAAGGGCGAGCTGGACGAGGCGGGCAGGCGCTTCGTGGACTCGGCCAACGTCGACGGCCCCATCCCGCAGATGGTGGTGGAGACCGTGCGCGCCGTGTCGCGGAACATGAAGCACGGGGCAATCGTAAGAGGGGCCCTGCGCGAGAACGTGCCGGACTACCCCCTTCCCGCCGTGCGCGAGGCGGTAGCGAACGCCCTCATGCACCGCGACTACTCCGTCGACGGGCAGGGCACGCCGGTCCTCGTGGACATGTACCCCGACCGGCTGGAGGTATCCAACCCAGGCGGCCTCTTCGGGTCGCTCACGGTGGACAGGCTGGGCGAGAGGGGCGGCACCGCGTCGAGGAACCAGTTCCTGGCCCGCATCCTGGAGGACGTCCCCTACACCGACTACGACGGCAGCACGGGTCGCGTCGTGGAGAACCGGGGCTCCGGCATCCCCACGATCAACCGGGAGCTCGCCGACGCACTCATGGAAAGGCCGATCGTGCGCAGCACGCTCGACGGGTTCGACATCACCTTCAGACACAGGAGGATGACCGAGGCCGAGGGCGCGGGATACTCCAAGGGCAACATGGAGGAAGCGGTGCTCGCATACTTCTCGGAGCACGAGAGCGCGAGCACCTTCGAGGTCGCCAAGGCCTCTGGCACGTCGACGAAGACTGCGCTGCGCTACATCAAAGCGCTCTTAGACGAGGGACTGCTGGAGCCCATCGGGACCAAGAACAGCCCGAAGAGAAGGTACCGGCTGAGCTAACGGGGATGATGCGGCACGGAGCTGCGGGGCCGCGTCGACAAGGGCACGTGGCTCACTGCGGTCATCACCTACCGGCAGGGCCGCGGGCGCAGGCAACGCTCGTTTTCGGGCGAAAAAAAATGGTAATGCTCGAATCGATTCGTCGGCAAAATATCGGTTAAAAGAAACCCCGACCTGCCTTCGCAGGTCGGGGTTGTAGTTTTGGTCGCGGGGGCAGGATTTGAACCTACGACCTCCGGGTTATGAGCCCGGCGAGCTACCAGACTGCTCCACCCCGCAATGTCTGGGCGCAACCTGTGCGCAAAGAGATAATATAGGGACCCGAAGGCAGACGGTCAAGCTCCATCGTGACTTCCAACATATCCCTTCACAATTGCGCCACGATTCGTCCGCTCTATGCAATTTCACGCGGATTTGCTCACAAGAGAGGTCTTACATGGACACCACACCCCTCGCCTCTGCCCTTGCATCCCTGCTCGTAGGCTATGCCTTCGGCAACTTCCTCACGGCGGACGTCGTCGCGCGGGTCCTCACGCACAAGAGCGCCTTCCAGACCGGCGTGGGGAACCCAGGAATGGCAAACATAGGTCATGAGCTGGGCAAAGGTGCGGCCCTTGTCGTCCTCGCCGGAGACATCCTCAAGGTGGTCGCCGCCTGGGTCCTCTGCCGCACACTCTTCCCCGGCAGCGCCGAGCTCGCTGGCAACGCCGCCGCCCTCGCGACCACCCTTGGCCACAACTTCTCCGCCTGGCATCGGTTCCGTGGCGGAAAGGGCGTGACCACCACCTGCTCGGCAATCATCCTCGCCGCTCCCGCCCTCGGGATCGCGAGCTGCCTCATCGGCCTCGCCACCGTCGTCGCCTCAGGCTACCTCTGCTATGGCGCCGTAACGATCACCCTCGCCTACCTCGTGGGGTCGGTCGTCCTCGCCGCGACGGGAGCCTCCTCTCCCCTGCTCGTGGCCTTTACGCTCGTGCTCTGCGCGCTCATGTTCGTCGCCCACTGGAGCGCGATCCAAGCTGCGCGCAACGGCAGCGCCCGGCGGGCGAGCATCTCGGTCAAGCTGAGGGAGAAGCTGGGACTGCGCGGATAGCGCCGAGCACGTCCGACGCGTCTTCTGGAGCGCACCAGCTGAAGCCGAGCACGTCCGACGCGTCTGGTTGTCTCGTCAGGACGTCCAGCGCGTCTGAGCCTCTCTTCAACACGCCTGACGCGTGCGAATTTCTCCCCACAACGCCCAACGCGCGCGACTTTCTCTCCACTACGTCCAACGCGTCTGGCGATGTGACGTTTGCGCAGGTCAGCGTTTTCAGAGAAACGCGTTGGACGTCTCGTGATAAATCTGCACGCGTTGGACGCTCTGGCGGCGGAGAGAAACGCGCTGGACGCCCTCGCGACATAGCCGCACGCGCCAGACACCCCTCGCGCCCGCGGCGCGCGCCCTACGCGCGCATGAAGCTCGCAGGCTCGTCCGTGCCCGCCACCTGCGCGAGCTCGCGCAGCGCCTCGGGAACGCCGTCGTCCAGGCAGGCCCCGACATGCCAGCGTGCCGTCTCGGCAGCCACCGGCATGGCGTTTGCCACCGCAACGGAGTTGGGAACGCGCTCCATCATCTTGACGTCGTTCTCGCCATCACCGAAGAAGGCGACCTCGTCGTCCGAGATGCCCATGGCCGCGATGAGCTCGTCCAGGCCGGATGCCTTGCTGACGCCCTTGGGAAGCACGTCGAACCAGTGGGTGATGGGTGCCACGATGTCGAACTCGGGCGCGAGCCGCGCGGCGATGCGACGAACGTAGCCCATGTTCTCGTCCGGGCCGTCGCAGGCGATCGCGGAGGCGATGAAGTCGATGTCGGGCAGCTGCTCGCAGAGGATGCCGTTGAAGCGCAGACGACTCTCGTACGCCGCCATCTCTGCCGTGCGCGCGCCGAGGACGTAGACGGGGTTGCTGTGGTCGGTCTTGGCGGGATACGCGCAGAGGAAGACGCCCGGCACGGCGAAGAAGGCGTCGGCAAGCCGCTGGAGCGCCTCCTTGTCCATGTAGTGCACGGCGACGAGCTCGCCGTCGAGCTTGACCTTCTTGCCGTTGGAGAGGATGCCCGTCTCGAAGCAGGACTCGTCGCCGCCGAAGAAGCGCCTGAGCTCCTGCTCGTCACGGCCCGTGGCGGGACCGAAGCGCAGGCCTGCCTCGCGCACGAGGGACACCGCCTCGAAGACCGAGTCAGAGACGCGGTCCTGCCCAAAGGGAATCAGCGTGTTGTCCATGTCCGAAAGAGCAAGCTTGATCATTGCGACCCCCGTCATGCGGGACGCCGTGGGCGCCTGCGTGCTGGAAGAGCGGACCGGCCCGCCGGGAGACCCCGGCCGCGAGCCGTGCAGCCCAGTCTACCACGCGCGACTCGCGCCCCTCGAGGCGTGGGGCGGCCGCGGGCCGCCAAACCCACCATTCCGCCAAGGTCCACAGGCGCGCCAGCGCAATGGAACAAGAGCGTGAAATGCGCTGGCCGACGTCCGCCATCAAGGCTAGACTGCCCCACGGACTCATCGGAATGGCGCACGTCGTTGCGCCAGGCGCGACAGGGGAGCTCGGCGCATGAGCGAAGCGAACGACACGGAGAGGCCCGCAAGCCAGGTCCAACGCAGGCGCAACAGGCTGGGGAACGTCGCGACGGTCCTCTCGATCGTCATAGGCATCGTCGCCTTCATGGCAGTCATCGCCGTGCCCGTGATTGCCTCCATAGAGCCCGGCTGGCCCCTCTACGACTTCATCAACGACGAGGTCCTCGACGGACCCCTGGGCTGGCTGCTGGGCCTGTACTTCTTTCTCGACATCGCCTTCTTCATCTGGCTCATCGTGTGGCTGAACGAACGCTTCGAGACGCTGGTCGACCGCCTGGTGCCCGACCCCACGGCACCCGCGCGCGACCGCAGCCTGGAAGAGGCGGCAAAAAGGAGGGCGCACTCCCCCGCAGCGCCACCCTCCCCCACCAAGCCGCTCACGAGAGAGGAGCGCGCGGCGCAGGCGGGGAGGCGCCGGAGGACAGTCGCCATCATCCTGGTCATCGCCTACCTGGTCGTCCTCCTCTCGATGTTCGTCACGAACCTCGCCGGGATGGCGCTCAACGGCGGCTCGACCAACCTCTACTTCTTCTCGCTCCCGTTCTGGGCCGTCGTCGCCGTGGGCCCCTTCGCGTACCTGAGGGCCGCGCATAAGCTGGTTCCAGCGCTCAACGCGAAGCCAGGGCCAGGCGAGAGGGACGCTGGCGACGTCTCCGAGGGCGATTCCGGAAACGTTCCCGAGGGCACTCCCACGATCGGCCAGAAGGCGCGGAACATGGGGCTGCTGTCGATGATGGGAGGTTGGCTCCAAAGTATTCCCGTGGGTCTTCGGCCCGCCTTCCGCACCGCCGGGAGCATCCTCTTCGGCCTGGTCATCCTCGTCGGCTTCGTCGTGCCCCGCGTCCTCGACGTCCCCTACGCCCTTCGCCCCTCGGTCGTCGTGATCAGGTCGTACGAGGTGAAGAGCGCCCTCTTGCGGGCGACGGACACCGAGCCCCTCTATGCGGTGCACGCGACGGGCGAGGACGGCGGGAGCTACACCTACTCGATCTCGAACCCCAGCGAGACCGACTACTACACGCAGCCCGTCGTGATGCAGGTGCTCCCGCACTCCGGGCGCGTTGTCGGCGTCAAGGAGGGGTACCAGGCCCTCGAGCTGCTGCACGACGCGGGTCGCCTGACCGACAGCGAGTACGACGAGGCAGAGAAATACCTGCTCACCAGGGGCACTCTGTAGCGAGATGCCCATCCGCGGGGCGTGGAGGGCGGAGAGGCCCGCGCTCACGGGAGCGGCGCCTTTGGACGGAATTCGTCGCTCCTCGCCGTCAGGCACCTCTCGCCATCAGGCGCCCCTCGCGGTCAGACGCCCCTCGCGTCGAGCGCCTCGGAGAGCTCGTCCGCCCGCTTGACCGACATGACGAGGTAGGGCACCGCTGCGGCGACCAGGGCGCGCGTCCCCGAGAGCCCCCGGGCCGCAACGGCGTCCCTCGCCTGCGCGTAGGTTGATCGAGCGAGCGGAATCGCCGAGGCGGTCAGCATGATCAGCAGTCCCAGGCGCGCGGAATCGACGCCGAGGGGACGCAGGAAGCCCAGCGCGGACGTGAGAGTGCGGAGCAGGTCGGTCGCCCGCGTCGTGTACGCGAGCAGGTCGCAGAGCAGGACGACAGAGACGATCCTGCCGGTGACGGCCACGACCCGTGCCGGCCCCTGGAAGGGCGCCTGGGCGAGCACGGTGAACGCGACGAGCCACCTGATGGACCAGGCGTCCCGGGCGAGCGAGGCGATGCCGAAGCCCGAGGCGAGGTGACCCGCGGCGGCGACGGCCACGAGGAGCAGGATGGCCGCCCAGCCCGGGGACGTCGCGGCGACCACGGAGCAGGCGAGAAGGGCGAGGAGCTTCGCCCCCGCAGGGAGGCGGTGGAGGGGCCCGTCCCCCGCCCGGTACAAGGCCCCCATCACTCCCACCTCGCACGATAGGCGTCGACCACCCGGGGCGCGGGCCCCCGGTCGACGATGGTGCCGCCCTCCATCAGGACGGCCTCGTCACAGCCCGCGGCGAGCGCGAGGTCGTGCGTCGCGACCACGAGCGGGCGGCGGAGCCCCCCGAGGAGCAGCCGGCCGATGCGCAGCGCATTGGGCAGGTCGAGCATCGTGGTCGGCTCGTCCGCAAGGACGAGCTCGGGGTCGCGCACGACGGCGGAGGCGATGGCGAGGAGCTGCTTCTGTCCGCCGGAGAGGCTGTGGGCCGGGACGTCGGCAAGGCGGTCCAGGCCGAGGGACTCGAGGGTCGAGGCGACGCGGCGTCCGGCCTCCTTCGCACCCAGGTGGAGGGGGCCCAGGGAGAAGGCCACGTCCTCGGCCACCGTCGGCATGACGATCTGGGCGTCGGGGTTGGTGAAGACGAACCCCACCCGCTCGTGCAGGCGCCTCCGCTCCTCCCAGGCGTCGAGCCCGAGCACGCGGGCCCTCCCCGAGGTCGCCCTGGCGAGGCCGTCGATCACGCGGAGCAGGGTCGACTTCCCCGAGCCGTTCCGGCCTATCACGGCCAGGGTCGTCACGTCTGCCTCGAGGGACACGTCGCGGAGGATGGTAGCCCCGTCGACGACGAGCCCCACGGCATCGAGCTCGACGTCAGCCAACGTCGCCGTCCCGCGCGACCCTCGAGGCGCCAAGGGAGTCGGACCACGCGGCGGGGTACGCCCGCCAGAGCACGCAGGCGACCGTGGTGGCAAGCACGGCCTTGACGAGGTCGCCGGGGACGAACACGAGGGCGGACAGCGCGGTCTGAGGTATGCCCTGCCCGAGCACGAGCGCCGTCCCGGGTATGCCGAACAGGTACGGGACGGCGACGCCGCCCACGAGGCAGGCCACGAACGTCCGGACGGGCGTGACCCTCCCGCCCGACTGGGCGGTGAGGCCGCACGCGCAGGAGCCGGCGACGAACCCGACCAGGTAGCCGACGGTCGGTCCCATGAACAGGGCGAGGCCGCCCGCCCCGCCGTGCAGCACCGGAAGGCCGATGGCGGCAAGGAGGAGGAGCACGACCACCGAGAGCGGAGCGAGGCAGGGCCCGAGCACGATGCCGGCGAGCATGACCGCGAAGGTCTGCAGCGTGATGGGCACGGGGCCCATGGGGACGGACGTCCATCCCCCGACGGCGATGAGCGCGGCGAACGTCGCCACACGCGCGAGGTCGCGGTTCTCCAGGCGCCGAGGCGCCCCCTTGGCCTTACCCATGACCTTCTCCCGTCTCTCGATGGCCAGCCATGGGCATCCTAGTGAAGGCCAGGCGAGAAACGCAAGGAACTTATTGACTTGTCAACATTCTCCACGAAAGCCAGCGGGCGGAACGGGGCGGTGGCATGGCCCCGCAAGACCTAGGCGAGCGGAAGCACGATGGCAGCACGCGCCCCCAGGGCGGCTCCCCCGCTGTCCTCGCGGTTGGAGAGCTCGAGCCTGCCGCCGTGTGCGGAGGCGACGTCCGCAGCGATCGAGAGCCCGAGCCCGAAGTGGGAACCCGCCCCGGAGGTGCGCGACGCGTCCCCGCGCCAGAAGCGCTCGGCCCCGTGCGCCAGGACGTCGGGCGAGAAGCCCTCCCCGTCGTCCTCGACGGCGATGGCAAGGTGCTGCGAATCGCTAGAGAACGCAAGCGTCACGCAGCCGCCCCCCGCGTGCTCGCAGGCGTTGCCAGCCAGGTTGAGCACAGCGCGCGCGAGGGCGTCCCCGTCCCACCGCGGCTTCGGCAGCTCTCCCCTCGCGACCGCGTCGCACAGGCCCCGGAAGGACGGCTCCCGCGACGTCTCGAACTTGAGGCCATGGGCGGAGACGAGCCTCCCCACCTCGCCCTCCAGACCGTCTGCCAGGGCGGCCGGGTCCACGGGCGCGAGGTCCAGCACCTCTGCATGCCCGCGGGACGCCTCGACGATCCTCCCCACGAAGGCGTCCATGGAAAGCATCGCGTCGCGTATGGCACGAACGCAGGTGGCCTGCTCGTCGCCGAGCCTCCCCTCCCCGACGTCCTCGGCCAGCAGCTCGGCGTTGCCGAGCGCGACCGTGAGCGGCGTCTTGAGGTCGTGGGCGAGCGCCGCGACCTGCTCTCGTGCCCGCCGCTCCGCCGCCCTCTGCGCCTCGAGCGAGCCCTTCAGCGAGAGGCGCATCTCCTCCATGGCGCGCAGGACGTCGTCCACCTCGGCAACGTCGCTCTTCCCCACGGGTGCTTCGAGGTCCTGCCTGCCGACCGCTTCCGCCGCCCGCACCAGGGGGGCCATCTTGCGCGTCAGCACGCGGCCGGCACGCAGGGCGATGAGGGTGACGGCCGCGACCAATGGGAGCAGGATGGACCACATCAGCAGGTCCTGAGGATTGGGCAACGCGTCTCGCAGGCCCTTGTCGGCCCACTGGGGGACGATGTCGTAGCAGAGCACGCAACGGCCCCCGTCCGGCAGGTCGACGACAGCATAGAAGGACGAGCCGGACGTCGTGGGCCGGATGTCCCCGCCTCCCCGCCCGGCGGCCAAGGTCCGTGCCTCATCGAGCTGGCGCCCACCCATGTCGGACCCAAGCAGCCTGCCGTCCGCACCGAAGCGCGCATAGCGGTATGCCGACGGGATGCCGGAGGAATCGAAGGAGGGCTGGCTGGCAAGGACGGACGCGACCTCGTCCAGGTGCGTCTCGCCATAGTTGGCCACCAGGACGGTACCGGACTGCATCTGCCCGCCGAAGACGCCCAGTGGGATTCCCAGGGCGAGAAGCGCCGCCACGAGCACATAGAGGAAGTAGCGCGAGATCACCAGGGCGAGGGGGATCCGCGTGCGCCGCGGCAACGGACCTACGAGGACCATCGGTACCCCATCCCCCGCACCGTCTCGATGGGGTCCACGCCCGCGGCATGGAGCTTGGCGCGCACGTTGCTCACGTGCATCGACACGGCGTCGTCCCCCGCGTCCGACGCCCACCCAAACGCCCCATCGCGAATCTGGTCGCGCGAGAGAACCTGCCCGTCGTGTCGCGCGAGGAACTCGCAGATGGCGTATTCCGTGGGCGTGAGCGCCACGGGCCTTCCGGCGACGGAGAGCGCGCGACCACCGAGGTCGAAGCGGACGTCGCCGAGGGCAAGGACGTGGGTGTGGGTACGTCCCTCTCGCCTCAGGTGGGCGGCCACCTTGGCGCGCAGCTCGGCCACCCCGAACGGCTTGCGCAGGTAGTCGTCTGCGCCCAGGGCGAGCCCACGCACGGCGTCCTCCTCGGCCACCCTGGCGGTGAGGAAGACTATGGGGGCGTCCACGAGCTCGCGGATGCGTCCGACCAGCTCGAAGCCGTCCATCCCGGGCATCATCACGTCGCAGAGGACGAGGTCGTAGCGCGAGAGGTCACGCCCGGGCACGGATGTTGGGTCGTTCTCGACGTCGACCACATGCCCGTCGCGCGCGAGGGCACGGGCGAGCAGGTCCGTGATTGCCCGCTCGTCGTCTATCGCCAGGATCCGCGCCATGGGACCCCACCGTCCTCTCCCTCCGGCCCCGGGGACCGCAGTTCCGTCACCGCCATGATAGGCAAGGAGGGCGCCCGCACGCCATCCCCCAGGCCCGCGTCACCCCGCACCGAGGGCGTCGCGCGCGGTCTGCGGGACCTCGGACTCGTCGACGCCGTCGTAGCGGACGCCCGAGCTCCCCTTCGCCTCGATCCTGAGCCACCCCTGTCCGGACGCCTCGCGCCCGAAGAGGATGATGGTCACCATGAGATGCGTGCCATCCTCTGCGGCCGCCTCCACGTCGTAGACGAAGTTCACGCTCGATCCGGACGCGTCCGGATATGAGTCCACGTGGGCCCCCGGAGCCGGACAGCGCGCCCACACCATGCGGGACGGCACGGGCAACAGCCTGTCGGCCGTGCTCTTGGCCACCGTTCCGGCACCAGAGCATTCCTGAATCGCGGCGCATACGAGCATGGCTCCCGCTGCGAGCGCAAGGGTCACGACGACCCGTCCCCACGTTCTTACGACCATGCCGAACACCCCCTACTCCCCGCGGCGCGCGGGCTCGAAGCGCGAGACCCACCACTGCACGGCCACCGCGAGCAGGGCAGTCGCCACGACGCACGCGCCCGCGAGGCGAGCCAGCACGGCCGCGACGGCACCCGCCCCGCCAGAGACGAAGAGCTCCACGCCGAGGGAGCCCAGGCGTGCGGACCAGCAAGCGGGAACCAGGCCGAACGCGCTCGTCCCGACGGCGGTGAGCTCCCCGGTCATGAGGCCGTGCGCGAGCCCGCCCACCGAGAAGAACGCGAGCATGAGCCCCGCCGCGCCCACGGCGATGGCCACGTTGCGGCCCCAGCGCAGCGCAACCGCGTAGAGGAGCAGGTAGAGCAGGATGCTGCCCAGGGACAGGCCCGCAAGCGCAAGCACCCACACGCCCGCCCCGAACGGACTCCTGCCCGCCACGTGCAGCACGGTGGCGAAGGTGCCCAGCGAGAGGGCGAGGGCGGCCGTCCCCATCAGCCACAGGACGCAGAGGCGCGCAGACAGGGCAATCCGACGCGACGGGACGGATAGCAGGGCCGAGAGTCCCGTGGCCTCCCCCTCGCCGTCCGCGTCCAGACCACAGACGATGCCCGCCATGAGAGGCATCAGGGCCCCCAGCAGCTGCACAAAGGCGTCCGACCCCATGGCCGGGTCCCAGGGCGCATAGGCGAAGTACGCACCGCAGGCGAGACCCGCCGCAAGCGCACAGGAGAGGTGGAGGGGCACGAGGGGCGACCGGCGCAACCGCAGGGCCTCCGCATGCAGGGCGCGCGGAAGGGTCGTCCTGGGCGCGGCGCCCCTGCCGGAAGCCCGCGACCCGCCCTTGCGCGCCCTCATCTGAGCTCCTCCGAGCGAGAGACCCAGACCGCCCCCGCCGCCGTCAGGGCGGCGGTGAGCGCGCAGGCCACGGCGAGCGCGAGCGCGACATGGCCTCCCTGGGAGACCGCCTCCACCGTCGCCATGCCGGCCGACGCCGGCTCGCCGCTGGGCAGCACGGGCAAAAACGCCGTAGGCAGCACGATGGTGGCCGTGGGTGGGCAGGCGGGCCAGAACGGCACAGCCGACCAGCCGAAGCTCAAGGCCAGCTGGACCGCCAGGGGGACAAAGATGCCCGCAAGCATCCCCACATGCATCGTAAGCAGGAGCGTTGCCGGGATCATCCACGAGCTCGCGACCACGAGGGAGAGCGCCGCCGCCAGCATCGCCCCCATGCCCGCCGCCCCCTCGGGAGCCGCGATCGCGAGGGCCGCGTACACGGCGAGCACCACCAGGTTGGCGAGCAGCGAGAGGCCCAGGCACCAGATGACCTTGGCGCACCACGCGCGTCCGAGCGGCACGCCGTCGGAGAGCAGGGCGCGGTTTCCCATGCGGGCATCTGCGTTGGCCACCGTGGCGGCGACGAGCGAGAGCATGACCGGCATCAGCAGCACATACCAGTAGTTCCAGGGCGTGTAGGAGATGCTCGCCCCCGGCACGATCAGGACCGCCAGGGCAGCAAGCAGCGGGAAGGGCAGGGCGAGGGCGACCGCCAGCCGCAGGGGCGCGGCGTGCCTCGACTTCAGCGCCTCCGCGCGCAGCGCCGAGACGAGCGTGGCGCCCACAGCCCCGGTCCCCTTGGCACTCTTGGTACCCTCGTCCCTCCTCGCCCCGCGGCGCGACGTGGCGGTCATCTGGACCCCTCCTTCCGGCACACGTCCAGGCACACGTCCATGAAGAGCCTCTCCAGGTCCTCTCCCTCGCGCAGCACGTCCTCGTAGGCGAGCCTGCCGCCCACGATGATGCCCACGGAATCGGCCATGTGCTGGACCTCGCCCAGGATGTGGCTGGAGAGCAGCACCGTGATGCCACGCTCCGGGAAGCTCCTGACCAGCCCGCGCAGGTCCTCTATGCCCAGGGGGTCGAGGCCGTTGGTGGGCTCGTCCAGGATCAGCAGGCGGGGGCTCGCGAGCAGGGCGAGGGCGATTCCCAGGCGCTGCCGCATGCCCAGCGAGAAGCGGTCCGCACGCTTGGAGCCCGTGTCGGTGAGGTCAACCGTATTCAGGACCTCGTCGATGCGCCCCTCCGGCAGGCCGAGGAGCGTGGTGCGCACGCGCAGGTTCTCGCGGGCGGTGAGGTTGGGGTAGAGGGGCGGCTGCTCCACGAGCGAGCCTATGCGGTACAGGTCGTCGCGACGCCAGGGGCGACCCTCGAAGAGCATCTCGCCCTCCGTCGGGCGCAGCATGCCCGTGATCATCTTGAGGGTGGTCGACTTCCCCGCCCCGTTGGGACCGAGGAGCCCGTATACCCTCCCCTCCTCGACGTGCAGCGAGACGTGGTCGACCGCCGTCTGGGCGTTCGCTCCACGCCCGAAGCGCTTGACCAACCCGCGCGTCTCCAGGACACATGCAGCCATGGGATCTCCTTCCGTTCTGGCTTCTCGTCTTCGAGAACCAGTCTGGGGGCGATCCCTAAAGGAACGCTAAAGGACGTAGCCAATGCGGCCCTCCGGACGCGCCGGAAGGCGAGGCGGTGACGCGCAAACCAGGCGCAGAATGCGCGCCTGCCGACAAACTCGCAGGTCAATGAAAAGCGGCGCGCACTTGGGGAATGGCCTGCACGCCAATGATGCGCGAGCTGCGCCATTGGCCGGCCCTGCCGTGGAAAACCGTCACGAACGGGCGCCTGCACTAGGATGCCGAGAGCCGACCCCGAATCTCATCGAGCATCGAGGTGGCCCTCGCAACCTGGCTGGCAATCTCGTCCATCTCGCCCGCATACCGAGCCTGATGCTCCTCGGCGGCCCGGAAGGCGGCCAGTATGACTTCCCTGGAGACGTCGTTCATGTCGATTTGCTTGCGCAGGTACGTCTCCATGTCGTTACGATAGCGCTCCACGTCAAGTCGTCCCACGAGGTTCTCGAAGCGGTACCGTATGTCCCAGCGCGTGATGTCCCACCATGGCTCGGCATCCACCTGGGCAACGATGTCGAGAAGCTCCTGCATGCGCTCGTCAGACCAATCGCGGATCTCCTCCTGACGCACGGCAACAACCTCGGTCCGCCGTACGCCAGAGTCGATGTCCCCCTCGGTGGACTTCAGGGCGGACCCAAAGCGACCGGCCCACTCCGAGTCGGCTCCCAGCAAACGGGCCAGCACCCCCATGGCCCACGGGCGTCTGGCGCCACTCCTCACGATGGTGAGGAGCAGGGCCGCGAGGACCTTGCCTGCCAGGCCGATGCCAGCCAGCTGGCTCAAGAGGTCCTCGGCATGGGGATATTTTCCTATGGCAGCGACAAGCATGCCGAGCTCCTCCGGATGCTGTCGGATGTAATCCCTGGCATGGCTCGGGTCATCTGCGCACGCACCGATCAACCCCGCAATCCGCCGCTGCTGCGCGGCGGGCACGTTGTCCATGATCCATAGGGTGAAGTGGTTGATCGTCTTCCAATATCCGCTCGCCCTCCCAGAGGAGTCCAGCCTGAAGTCCTTGGAATTCGAGAAGAGCATCATGGGGGCATGGTTTCTCGGGAGGAAGCTCGCGTCACCGCGTAGGAGCCAGTTGAGGGCGGACCCAAAGCCCTCGTGGTCCTGCCCCGACTCCAGAAAGTGGGTGTCTCCCGCCACGGAGCAGAGCAGGGCGCTCACGAAATCGCCCTCGTAGTCATAGGCGTGGATGTGGGCCTTCCTCGCGGCAATCTGGGAGGCATACTTGTTCATGAAGTTGCGACTGAACCCCTGCCCGTCAAAGGAATAGCACTCGTCGACGTTGGGATTGGTCACTGCGACGTACATGGCCTTGTTGCCGCCCTTCGAGTGACCCGTCACAGTGACGTGGTAATCGCCACCGCACACCATCTGGTCGACATAGGCGCTCGCGGCCCTCTGGTTTGGGGTGTCGTACTCGTAGAGGCCCTTGAAGTTATCGCCCCACTCCCCCGTCGAACCCTGGGTCCCCTTGAAGACGATGTACATGTCGTTCGTCTGCCTGTTCACAAGGGTCAGGTTGCGGCTGGTCTGGCCGTTCGTGCCAGGCTGGGTAAGGTCCTTCACGCTCAGGCCGGCAATCTCGGGATCGTTCAGCGCGTGGTCAATGAGGGCCCTGTACTGCTCGTCGCTGATGTAGCCATCATGCTGGTTGGCTCTCCCGGCGTGGGACTTCATGTACTGGAGCAAGACCCTCATGTCGGACGTCCCAAGGGCCTTGTACGCGTTCGACATGCCCTCTTGGTAGATGAGGGTGTTGAGCTGGGCTAGCTGGTCGGCACCCAGGGACATGCCTAGCCCACCCCCAGAAGGTCACCGGTTTGCTGCCATGCGTGTTGTCCGGACCTCACGGCCTCGTCGGCCCATTCCCAGGCGAAGCTCGCCCCATCTAGGGGCTTGGTCACCTTGTGGGCCTCCCAGTGGATGTCCAGGCCGGTCCTCCTCAAGGCTTCCACCATCCTCGAGACGCGTCCGGAGTAGTCCTTCTCGCTCAGGGTGCATTCGGGCGAGAGGTACACCCACACGTGGCCGTCAAGGTAGGGGCCCATCACGGACAGGCTGGCATCAGGGGGGATGGAGACACTCTGACCCTGGTCGTGGACATCGTTCTCCACCTCCGGGTAGGGCCTCTCGGTCATGCCCGCATCACATAGCCACGTGCCTTGGGGAAGGTCTCCGAAGGCCGACGATGCCGCCGCCTCTGCCGCCGCTTCGTATTCCTCGTGTAGCCGCACGTATGGATAGGTGTCAGACCACTGCGGCCCACCGTCTTGGGGAGCACCGCCCGGGAAGAAGGTGCACTTGCACGTCGCCCCTGCGAATGGGCCGGAATCCACCGTGCAGGTCACGCTGTCGGCCTCGGCGAGCACCCCGCGGGAAAGTGTCACCTCGGTTGCCCTGAACGTCTCGCCGTACCTATCGGAGAGGTGGTCTTCCACGGCCTCGGCATAGCGGACGTTCTCCCGCGCGGTGACGGAAGGCCATGCGCCCCTCTCGAGGGATGAGAGCACCTCATCGGGCGCGCCCAGCTGTCTTGCCATCGCGCGGTCACGTTCGGTGACCTCTTCGCTCATGTTCGCTACCTCCTGCGTCGTGTGCGAGCTTCCCAGCGTGCCTGGCATGCAGCCCGCGCAACCAATCGCCACCAGAGCCGCAAGGGCCATTTCTGCGACCAGGGAGTGGGCACCCCTCACCATGAGGAGCCCCCACCGGTGCCGCCCCCTGCGGCGAGAGGACTCGCGTCTGATGGTTCGCCGATGCGCGCGTTTCGTCTCGCCGCCTCGAAGTCGGCTCCCTGGAAGTCCGCCTTAGCCGCAGCGATGTCATCGGCGAGCGCCGAGAGGGTGCCCGATAGTGCTGTGGCACAGGCTCCTATGGCCCGCCCCACGCCCTCAAGGGCCTGTCCCCCCGACCCCGTCGTCAGCGTAAGGGAGTAGTCGGCAGCCGTCACCATGGCGGCATCGTCAGCCAGGGAGCGAAGCATGGCGACGATGTCATCGACACTGTCGGGAACGATGGTTATCTGACCGGATTGTCCCATGGCTGCACCTCAATCGAACTGGGCGTCGTCGGCGTCAAGGTCCTCGATGAATGCATTGGTCTTCCCGATGATGGGGGCAAGCGCCTGCTCGAGCACGTAGAGGGCCCTGACGATCTTGGCTTTGTCGGCCTCAAGCGGCACGCTAATGCGCTCGGAGCGGATTCCGGTGGCAATAAGCAGGTCAATCAGCTTGGCAGACTCGCTGCCCAGCGCAACGAGCTTTTCCACGTGCTCCCGTGCGAGCCCGGCATCGTAGGCAAGCTCGTGGTCGGACACCTTAAAGTCCATGGAATTCCTTCCCTCGCATGAGTGCCACGCACCAAACGGCTAGGCGTACGGGCCCGTTCGCCAAAGACGTCCCTCGGCCTCGCGACGAGCGGCCTCTGCGCGTTCCCGCGCCCGCTCGCTCGCAATCTCCGCTCGTATGGAGGAGAGGCGCGCCCGCTCTTCGTCCAGTTCGGCCTCGGCCCGCAGCGTTGCCACGCTTGCCTGAGCGTCCACCTCAAAGAACCCGGCAGACATCACTTGGTCGAGCTCGCCCGTCAGGTAGCCCACGGTGTGTTCGGCGTACCTTCGCGCAGTGCGCATACCCGATATGCCACCTGCGCGCCTGGCCACGTTTGCCTTGTACGCAAGCTGGTCCCGAAACCTGTCGGACGAGCGTGCGACCTCTGCGCGAAAATCCGAAAGGCTGTCAAGAACGCATGTGAGCTCCTCTATACGCGAGAGGCACAACCTTTCCTGGGCGCGTAGGTACGAGATGGCGGACATGCCTACCCTCCCTCGTTCGAACTCGTTTCCCTAGGTCAACACGCATTCGACCTCGACCGCGACCCGAGCGAGGCGGTGGCGTTTCCGTCCCCTCTCGGGGTTAAAGGGATTTCAACTATGTCAATGGAGACGATACCACGCTCAGAGTGTTTGGTTTCCGTCCCCTCTCGGGGTTAAAGGGATTTCAACGCGAGGAACGCTTCAAGGAGTGCGCGGCGGGCATCCACGTTTCCGTCCCCTCTCGGGGTTAAAGGGATTTCAACAGACAACATTAGAGAGGGGAAATCATGAGCATCGATACCGTTTCCGTCCCCTCTCGGGGTTAAAGGGATTTCAACGAGGCGTAGCGATGGTCGC